>DASWEE010000001.1:0-32415 GCA_036394915.1 Gaiellaceae bacterium
TCGTCGAGCCGCAGGAACACCATCGGCTCGCCCTTCTTCGTCGTCAGCTGCTTGACCGCGCCGACGATCCCGCCGACCGTCACGACCTCGCCGTCGCGGCGGCGGTCGAGCTCCGCGAGCGGGCAGTCGACCTTGCGGCGGAGCTGCTCCCGGACCGACGAGAGCGGATGCTCGGAGACGTAGAGCCCGAGGGTCTCCTTCTCCAGGCTGAGCAGGTCGCCCTTGTCGAACTCGTCGGCCGCGATCGGCGGATGGTGACGCGGGGCTTCGGGCCCCTCTCCTGCTCCCAGGTCGAAGATCGATCCTTGTCCGGCGATCCGGTCGGCCTGCTCGCGGCCGCCCCAGGAGAGCGCCGAGTCGAGCACCTCGAGCATCCCCTTGCGCGAGCTGCCGGTCGAGTCGAGCGCGCCGCACTTGACGAGCGCCTCCAGGGCGCGCCTGTTCACGACCTGGGGATCGACCCGCTCGGTGAACTCCCAGATCGAGGTGAACGGGCCGCCTTCCTCGCGCGCGGCGATGATCGCCCTCGCCGCCGAGTCGCCCACGTTCTTGACCGCGTTCAGCCCGAAGCGGATCTTGCCCTCGACGACGGCGAAGTCGTGCGCGGACGAGTTGACGTCGGGCGGCTCGACCTCGATCCCCATCTCGTGGCAGGCGTTCACGTAGACGGGCACGCGGTCCTTCGTGTTCATCACCGAGGAGATGAGCGCGGCCATGTACTCGTGCGGATGGTGCGCGCGCAGGTAGGCGGTGCGGTAGGCGATCAGCGCGTAGCAGGCGGAATGGGACTTCCCGAACGAGTAATCCTGGGAGGACTCCATGTCCTTCCAGAGCTGGTTCGCGACCGCGGGAGTCGTCCCGGTCTGCGCGCACCCCTCCAGGAACTTCTCCTTCAGGGACGCCATCAGCTCGTGGATCTTCTTGCCGATCGCCTTGCGCAGGTCGTCCGCCTCCGCCGGCGAGAAGCCCGCGATCTGCTTCGCGATCTCCAAATACTGCTCTTGGTAAATGCAGTTGTGGACGATGACGTTGTTGGCGACGAAGTTGTGGATCCCATCGACCGTGATGTCGTAGACACGCTCTTCACCCACAGGGTCGATGCTCGCGATCTCCTGCCAGGCGACCCGAGAATTTCGCTCGAACTCCGGAAGGCTCACCGCCCAGGTCGCCGGCTCGAGGCAGCGGACCGGCACGCGCGGCCGCTGGCGAGCAGCGGGGAGGAAGTGTTGGCGGTCGACTCCAATCCGACGTGCGACCGCTTTCACTGAAAGCTTCCCACCTCGAAGCCGTTCGGACCCCACTGACTCGAAGTAACTCGCTGCTTCCAAGATCTCTCCCAGCGCGGCTTCGCGATCGACTGTCAGACCGCCTTCACGAGCCGCGGTGACGACTTGGCGCTTTCGTGTGCGCATGAAAGGCTGGATCCACTCAGCGAACCGAGCGGTTCCGTTTGGCGTCACCTGACAGGCCGTCTTCGTGGGTCCTTCCTCAGTCGCTTTGTACGTTGCCTCGTAGACGGTCGACCGGATGCCGAGTCGAAGCAGGAGCGTCTGGACATCCGTGGCGAGACGCTGTGAGATGGTCTTCAGGAAGACGTAGCGCTCGTTCACGTGGCCATCGCAATCCCAAAGGGCTGCGAGAAAACGGGCGATTTCCTCTTCGTCGAGCTCAAAGACGAACTCGGGCACCCATTTCTCGTCGCCCACTGGCCCTTTCCTCAGCGTTCCCGAACTGCGATTCAACTTCCAGCGAAGGCCGTGCTTCCGAAGCCAGAGCTCCAGCGGTGAAGGCTCTTGGTGCGAGGCGGCCGCGTCGTGGATGACAGATACCCGTACGACACCCCTCGTCTGCGAGCGTCGTTTGAAGTCGACGCCCTCGAATCCTTCACGGCACGCGCGCTGAAAGTCCTCCAACAGTGTCGGATTCTTCGAGTAGAACGAGACTGCAGCTGTACCGAGCGACCCATCACCGAGTAGATAAGCAAGGACCCGCACGCGCGCCCTCTCCCGCTCGTCTAGATGCCGGCCCTGGTAGGCGACGCTTAGGTTGCGAGGCGTAGCGACGAAGTCACCAGGCCGAAGCTCTCCGAGCCGCTTCCAGCCTTCTTCGGTGAGGAACTTGTGACCGTCCGTCGCCTTGATCGTGGCTCCGTTTTTGAGGCGCATCTGATGGACAGGGCGGATGCCGTTGTCCATCCATGCGGAGATCCGTGCATACGCCGCGCCGAAGTCGTCGTCGACGCCTTGCACGATCATCTCGTCGTGCTCGGACAATGAGTCGAGTCGTCGCCTTCTTCCGGTGGCGGCGTCGTGGACAAGCGTGTCGCCGGTGAGGCACAGCCCCAGCGTCGGCTCGGTGATCGGCCTCAGCCGCTCGTCCAAGAAGGTGACGGGCTCGCGTCCGTGCTTGCGCTTCGCGTACTCGGGGATGTACTGCATCGGGCCCGGGCGGTAGAGGGCGACGAGCGCGATCAGGTCCTCGAACTGGGTCGGCTTGACGAGCCGCAGCGCCTCGCGCATCCCGGAGGACTCGAACTGGAAGACGCCGGTCGACTCCGCGCGCGCGAGCATCTCGTAGGTCTTCGCGTCGTCGAGCGGGATCTTGCCGATGTCGAGCCCGCCGATCAGCTCGACCGTCTTCTCGATCACGTCGAGGTTGCGCAGGCCGAGGAAGTCGATCTTCAGCAGTCCGAGCGCCTCCACGTCCCCCATCGCGAACTGGGTCACGACCTCCGCGTCCGGCCCCTTCTGCTGCAGCGGGACGTACTCGACGAGCGGCCGGTCGCCGATCACGACGCCCGCGGCGTGGATCGAGTCCTGGCGGACGAGCCCCTCGAGCGGCTTGGCGAGGTCGACGATCTCGCGGATCAGCGGATCGCCGTCGTAGGCGGCCTTCAGCTCCTGCCCCGGCTTCAGGCACTCGTCGAGGTAGACCTTCGGCCCCTCCGGGATCATCTTTGCGATGCGGTCGACCTGGCTGTACGGCACCTCGAGCACCCGCCCCGCATCGCGGACGGCGGCGCGGGCCATCATCGTCCCGAAGGTGATGATCTGGGCGACGCGGTCGCGGCCGTACTTGTCCGCCACGTAGTTGATCACGCGATCACGCCCATCGACCGCGAAGTCGATGTCGGCGTCCGGGAGCGACTTGCGGCCTGGATTGAGGAAGCGCTCGAACAGCAGGTCGTACTTGATCGGATCGAGGTCGGTGATCTCGAGGCAGTAGGCGACGAGCGAGCCCGCCGTCGAGCCTCGGCCCGGACCGACGCTGATTCCGTTCCGCTTCGCGAAGCCGATGAAGTCCCAGACGATCAGGAAGTAGTCGACGAAGCCCATCTCCTTGATCGTCTTCAGCTCGTAGCGGAGCCGCTCCTGAAGCTCGGGAGTCGAGGCGCCGTAGCGCTTTTCCAGCCCCTTCTCACACAGCTCGACGAGGTAGTCGAAGGCCTCGCGGCCGTCGGGGACCGGGAACCTCGGCAGCAGGATCCGGCCTAGCTCGATCGTGACGGAGCAGCGCTCTGCGACTTCCAAGGTACGTCGGAGCGCCTCCGGATAGTCGGCGAAGTCGGCCGCCATCTCGGACGGGCTCTTGAAGAAGAACTGGTCGGTGTCGAACCGCCACCGGTTCGGGTCCTTGAGGCTCGTGCTCGACTGGATGCAGAGCAGCGCCTCGTGCGCACGGGCGTCCTCGTGGTGGAGGTAGTGCACGTCGCCGGTGGCGACGAGCGGAATTCCCGTTCCCTCCGAGAGCCTGGCCAGCTGCGGGTTGATGCGCGCCTGCGCGTCGAGGCCCGCATTCTGGATCTCGACGTAGGTCTGGTCGCGGCCGAAGATCTGGACGAGCCGGTCGAGGTCGGCGGCCGCGTCCTGCGGGCGGTTCTCCTCGAACGCCTTTGCGACACGTCCCGAGAGGCAGCCGGAGAGGGCGATCAGCCCCGGAGCGTGGCGCTCGAGCAGCTCCCAGTCCACGCGCGGCTTGTAGTAGTAGCCCTCGAGGTAGCCCGTCGAGGCGAGCTTGATCAGGTTGCCGTAGCCCTCGTCCGTCTCGGCCAGCAGCGTCAGGTGCGCATAGCCCTTCTGCTGCAAGCGGCGGTCGTCGGCGACGTACACCTCGCAGCCGACGATCGGCTTGACCCCATGCTTCTGCGTCTCCCGGTAGAGCTCGACCGCGCCCGCCAGCGACCCGTGGTCGGTGAGCGCGACAGCGGGCATCTCGAGCTCGGCGGCCCGGGCGGCGAGCGCCGGGATGCGACAGGCCCCGTCGAGGATCGAGTACTCCGAATGGACATGGAGATGGACGAAAGGCTGATCCTCGGGCACGGGAGGACGATTGTAGAACCAGCTCAGGACCGCACGGAGTGCGGCGCTCGGGCACACTTAGACCTGATTCGACCGCTCGGGGAGAGTGGCAACGTGTTCGAGATCGGCAGCAGCCTGCGGGCGGCCCGGGAGCAACGCGGGCTCCGGCTGGCCGACATCGAGCGCGCCACGCGAATCCGCAGCCGCTACCTGCAGGCGCTCGAGGAGGAGCGGTTCGACCTCATCCCCGGAGTGGTCTACGCGAGGGGCTTCCTCCGCACCTACGCCGACCATCTCGGCCTCGACGGAGAACGGTTCGTGGACGAGCTAGGGTCACGTCTTACCCCGGATGAGCACGACGCCCCGGTCCCCGCGCCACGCCCGTTCCAGCGCCGTCGCTTCCGCCTGCCGATGCGTCGGGCTTCGATTGGGATCGGAGTCCTCTTGCTCGCCGGCGGACTCGTCTGGCTGCTCGACACGACGGGCGGCCCGAGCCGTCACACCGTTCGAGAACCGCCCCCGACGAGGCCGGGACCCGCGCGGGTTGCGAATCGACCGGCGCCGCAGCACAGGCCCCCGCAGGACGCCCGGCTCGTTCTCCGCGCCACCCGAGGACGGTGCTGGCTCGAAGCCCACGCCGGCTCGGCGACCGGGCGCGTGCTCTACATGAACACCCTCGAGCAAGGACAGTCCCTAAGCCTGACGCAGAAGCGGATCTGGATCAGGCTCGGCGCGCCGACGGCGCTCAACGCGATCCTGAACGGCCGGCCGATCTCCCTGCCACCGGGCACGCCGGAGAACGTGGTTGTCCGGCCGACGGGCGTCCACGTGGTCGCCTAGTGCCGCCGGATTTGCCGCTAGCGAATCTCATACGCCATCAGGATCGCGTCCAGGAGCTCGTCGCCGCGTTTGTAGTGGCCCCGGCGGTATCCCTCGCGAACGAAGCCGAAGCGCTCGTAGAGCGCGATCGCCGGCGCGTTGTGGGGGAAGACGTGCAGCTCGAGCTTCGTGACGCCGGACTCGCCTGCCCACCGCACGGCCTGCTCGAGCAGGGCCCGGCCGATTCCCTTTCGTCGGTGGCCGGCGGCGACCATCAGCCCGAGGTCGGCCACGTGGCGGCTCGCCGGGTGGACGTCGCGCGCGATCGAGAGCCGTCCGACGATTTCTCCGGCAGGGGTCTCCGCCACGAACACAGCCGCGCCGGCGTGGCGGCGCAGAGCACGCAGGTAGCGGCGCTCGTCTCCGGTGCTCCTCCACGAGTGCCGGGTGACCAGCCAGCCCTCGTGCTCGGCGCCGACCGCGCGCGCGAGCGAGACGAGGGCTTGAGCGTCGCCGGGATCGGCGCGGCGGATGATCACCTCTTCCGCGGTCACTCGACCACGGTCCCCGCGCCGCCGCGCCGGGGGTCGCCCGCAGCGGCGAGGCCCCCGTCGGCCCGCATCTCGACGGCCGACGCGCCGCCGAAGAACAGGTTCCGCCGCCGCCAGCCAACGACGTCGTAGCCCAACTCCTCGAGTCGGTCGAGCTCGACCGGATCGGACCCTCCCTCACAGTGGACGTGCGGATCCTCGAAGTGGACGCGCGGGCGGCCGATCGCCTCCTCGACGGGCAGGTCGTGCGCAACCGAGTTGATCACGATCTGCATGATCGCGCCTCGCAGCCGGCCGGACCCGGCGCTGCCGACCACGAGCCGTGGGAGGCCGTCGCGCAAGACCACCGACGGGGCCATCATGCTCGTCATCCGCGTCCCGGGACGCCCGGTCCCCGTTCCCGCGAGGTCGAACTCGCCGAGCATGTTGTTCATGTGGATGCCGGTCCCGGGCACGACCACTCCCGATCCGGTTCCCGTCGATGCGGTCATCGAAGCGGCGTTCCCGCGCTCGTCGACGACCGAGATCTGCGTCGTCCCGCGAACGCGCTCCGCGGCGGCCGCGAGCGCATCGTCCTCGAAGAGCTTGCGGACGAGGCCGCCGCGGTGGAGGTCGCGTCCGAAGCGACGATCGCGGGCGCGGTTCTGCTCCCTCATGATCTCGACCAGCCGAGCCATCGCCCCGGCGCTCCCCGGCGGTCCGCCGGCCCCGAGCCGCTCGAGGATGCACAGGCCGTAACCGATCAGGACGCCGCCGGTCGAAGGCGGCGGATTCGAGGCGAGCTCGTGGCCGCAGAATGCCGCCCGCACCGGCCGGCGACGGATCACCCGATATTGCTCCAGGTCGCGGAGCGTGATCGACCCGCCTCGGTCCTGCACGTGCCGGACGATCGCTCGGCCGACCTCGCCGCCGTACACCTGGAAGGCACCTCTCTCGGCGAGCCGCTCGAGCGTTGTCGCGAGATCCCCCTGCACGAGGACGTCGCCTGCGACCAGCCGCCTTCCCTCCGGGCCGTAGATCGCCCGGCCCTCCTGGCTGTGCCTCAGGATCAGGTCGACGACGGCGTGCAGGTGGGCCTGCGGGCGGGTGAGCTCGACTCCGCTTCGGGCCATCTCGATCGCGGGCTCGACGAGGGTCCTCCACGGTTGCGAGCCGAAGGCGCGGTGCGCCTCCTCAAGGCCGGCGGGCGCGCCGGGGACCGCACACGACGCTGCGCCGATCCGGAACGCCTGCGAGGACTCGGGGAACTCCACGTCGATCTGCTCCATCTCAGCCGCACGATGATCCAGGCCAAGCCCGGGAACGTCGACGAAGAAGTCGAGCAACCGGGTCGTCCGGTCGCGGGCGCGGTGGACGAGCATGAACCCGCCGCCCCCGGGCCCGGTCAGGGGGCTTTCGGCGACCCACGACGCGAATCCGGCCGCGACGCAGGCGTCGACGGCGTTTCCACCCTGCGCGAGCACGCGCGCGCCGGTCTCGGCGGTCAGCGGATGACCCGCTGCGATCGCTCCTCTCACGGCGCAGAGCGTAAGACCTCTTAAGCTCCAGTCCGTGCGCAGCAGCCCCCTGACCCGTGAGGCGCTGCTGTCGGCGGCCGCGGCGGCGGTCGTCGCGACGATGCTCGTCTGGCTCGGACCCCCGGGCACGGACTTCGCCGCCCACGTCTACCAGCGCGCCGTCTTCCTCCACCACGGCTTCGCGCTCTGGAACAACTTCTGGTACGCGGGCCGCTACAGCTTCGTCACCTACAGCCTTCTCTACTACCCGCTCGCCGCGCTGCTCGGGATCAAGCTGCTCGCCGTCGCGACCGTGGCCACCGCCTCGCTCGCCTTCGCGGTCGTGATCGGGCGCGAATACGGTCCGATCGGGCGCTGGTCGAGCCGGACGTTCGCGGTCATGTGGGCCGGGATCGCGTTCTCGGCGGCCTTCCCGTTCGCGCTCGGAGCCGCTCTCGCCCTGTTCGCCTTGTGGGCGCTCCAAGCGCGCGCCCGTGGCCGGTTCGCGCTCCTGGCCGCGCTCACGCTCGCCGCCAGCCCGCTCGCCTTCCTGCTGCTCGTCGTCATCCTGGCGGGGATCGGGATCGCGAGGAGGATGCGTCCGAGCGACCTGGTCGTTCCCGCCGTCACGATCGCGCTTGCAGCCGTGGTCGAGATCGTCCTCTGGCGGCTCTTTCCGGGCGGCGGCCGCTACCCGTTCTCGATCTGGAGCCTGCTCGGAGTCGCCACCTTCTGCCTGATCGGAGCCGGGATCACCTGGCGGATCGAGCGTGCACGCGTGCTGCGGTGGGTCTTTCTCGCCTACCTGGCGGTATGCATCGTCGCCTTCGCGGTCCCCTCCGAGGTGGGCTCGAACATCCTGCGCCTGCGCGAGGCCGCGGTGCCGGTGATCGTGCTCGCCGTCTCGCTCCGGCGCTGGCGGCCGCTACCGATCTGCCTCGGGGCGGTTGGGCTCGCTCTCGCCTGGAACATCACGCCGCACGTCCTCGACACGATCAGGAACAACAGCGACCCGGCCGCGCGCGCCGCCTACTGGCAGCCCGCGATCCGGTATCTCAAGCGGCATCTGACACCCTCGTATCGCGTCGAGGCCGTCGACACTGCGGGCCACTGGCCGGCGGTCTACCTCCCTCGGGCCGGCATCCCGATCGTCCGTGGGTGGTTTCGCCAGGACGACTATCCGGCGAACGCGATCCTGTACGACGAGTTCGGGCGCGCTCCCTATCTCCGCTGGCTGCGCGAGTTCGGCGTCCGTTACGTCGTCCTGACGAGAGCCCCGCCGGACTACACCTCACGCGAGGAAGCGGCGCTCGTCGAGAGCGGGCGGGCCGGGCTGCGACTCGTGCTCAACGCGCCCAACCTGTCGATCTACGCCGTCCCGCATCCCGTGGGTCTCGTCACGGGCCCCGGCCGTCCGGAGGTCGTCTCGCTCTCGCGCGAGAGCGTCCACCTCAGGCTCTCGGTTCCGGGGCGCTACCGCCTCGCCGTTCGCTACTCGCCCTACTGGAGCGTGCCGCGGGGCGACTGCCTGATGAAGGATCCGGACGGGATGATCGGGCTGACCGCCAGGCGTGCGGGCCCGGTCGAGCTCCGGTTCCACGTCAGCGGGAGCCGCGCGCTCGCGGCCCTCGTCGGCAGCCAGCCGGAGGGCTGCAGCTAACCCGCGCTGAGGAACGACGGCGGCTCGAGCGTTTCCTCGGACACGGGCCGCGTCGTGAAGACGGGACGGCTTCTGGCCCCGGATCCGATCCCTGTCGCGATCACCGTCACCCACATCTGGCCGTGCAGCCGCTCGTCGATCGTCGCTCCGAAGATGATGTTCGTGTCGTCGGTCGCCGCCTGGCGGACGATCTCTGCGGCCTCGTTGACCTCGAGCAGGGAGAGGTCCTCGCCCCCGGCGATTGAGAGCAGGATCCCCTTCGCGCCGATGATCTCGGTGTCGATCAGCGGCGAGCGCAGCGCCCGCTCCGCCGCTTCGCGCGCACGGTCCTCGCTGGTCGAATAGCCGATGCCCATCAGGGCCGAGCCGGCGTCAGTCATGATCGTGCGCACGTCCGCAAAGTCGAGGTTGATCAGCCCGGGCACCGTGATCAGGTCGCAGATTCCCTGGACGCCCTGACGGAGCACGTCGTCGGCGATCCGGAACGCGTCGATCATCGAGGTGGACTGGTCGAGCACCTCGAGCAGCTTGTCGTTCGGGATCACGATCACCGTGTCGCAGTCCTTCCGCAGCGCCTCGACGCCCTCCTCGGCCTGGCGGCGGCGGCGCGTCCCCTCGAACTTGAACGGCAGCGTGACGATTCCCACCGTCAACGCCTTCAGGTCGCGCGCGATCCTGGCCACGACCGGAGCGGCGCCCGAACCCGTGCCGCCGCCCTCGCCGGCCGTGACGAAGACCATGTCGGAGCCGCGGAGCGCGTGCTTGATCTGGTCGTAGGAGTCCTCGGCCGCCCGCCTGCCGATGTCCGCATCCGCGCCCGAGCCGAGACCGCGGGTTAGGTCGCTGCCGATGTGGAGCTTGGTCGGCGCGTCCGACGTCTGCAGCTGCTGCAGGTCGGTGTTGACGGACACGAACTCGACCTCCGGGATGCCGGCGTCGATCATCCTGTTGACCGCATTCAGCCCAGCGCCGCCGACGCCGACCACGCGAATGACGGCGAGGTACGCGGACGGCTCGGTCAGCCGCGCCCGGTGAAGGCGCGGAGCCGGCTCCGGGAGTGGCTCCAGCCACCGGCGCTCCGCCTCGGCCACCGCGCTCGCACTCGCACGCGGTTCAGCGGGCTCGATCGGCTCGAACGGGGGAGCGTGCTCGACCGTCTCTTCGGCTGCGGGGGAGGCGGGCTTGGGAGCCTTGCCCTCGCGCTCGGCCTGCCGCTGGGCGGCCTCGGTCGCACGGAAGAGCTCAGCGAGCGGGCCCTCGCGCATGCTAGCCCGCTTGCGAGCCATTGAGGACCTCCTTCGCCAGCTTCCGGTACGCGTTGGCAGCGTCTCCGGTCGGGTCGTAGGCGAGCACGGACGTGCCCTTCACGGGCGCCTCGGCGTACCGGATCGTCTTGCGAATCTTGGTGTCGAACACGAGCTCGCCGAAGTTCTCCTCCAGGATGTCGATCGCCTCCCGGGAGTGGAGCGTCCGGCGGTCGAACATCGTCGGCAAGATACCCTCGATCTCGACATCAGGGTTAAGGTTCTCGCGGATCATGCTCAGCGTGTTCTCGAGCTGGACGAGACCCCTGAGGGAGAGGTACTCGCACTGGACGGGCACGATCACGCCGTTGGCGGCCACGAGCGCGTTCACGGTCAGGATCCCGAGCGACGGGGGCGTGTCGATCAGGATGTAGTTGTAGTTCTCGCGGATCGGCGCCAGCGCCTTCTCGAGGGCGCGCTCGCGGCCGATCATGCTCGACAGCGCCAGCTCGGCGCCGGCGAGGTCGAGCGACGAGACCGCGATGTCGACCTCCGCCTTGTGGATGACCTCCTCGATCGGGAGCCGGTGGACGAGCACGTCGTACATCGAGCGCTCGATCGCGTCCGGATTCATGCCCTGGCTCATGGTCAGGTTGCCCTGCGGGTCCAGGTCGACGGCGAGCACATTCAGGCCCTGCTCCTTGAAGGCGACCGCGAGATTCAGCGTCGTGGTCGTCTTGGCGACGCCGCCCTTCTGATTGGCGAACGCGATGACTCTGCCCACTGTCAGCTCTTTCGAGGTTGGCTTGGAGGATTGCGCCCGAACTTTCGGGCGCGGGAGTAGACGTGCGAGCCCCATCGGGCTCGTCTTTCGGGTCAGGCTACCAAAGTCCTTTGTGCTGCCAGAGCCGTTTCATCGCCTTGTTCCAGCGCCTCCCGGAGCCGGTCCACCCCGGCCTGAGCCCTCACGTCGGCGCGGCCCTCCTCGCGCACCCATTTCTCCGCCTCGGCGAGCAGCTCGCGCACCTCGGCGAGAATCGCCGGGGCGGGCGTGTCTTCCTGCTCGAGCAGCTCGATTCGACGGAGCCGTTCGAGCACCTGCCGCGCCTCTTCCATCGGGCCAGCGTAGCCGTGTCGCTGGCGAGGGTTGTGCCGACTTAAACTGCGGTCCGTGACGATTTGCCCCTCCTGCGGGCAGGAGAACCCAGAGGGGTTCCTGCTGTGCGGGATGTGCGGTACCCGGCTTGCGGCAGCCGCTCCGGGCCTGGAGGAACGCAAGCTCGTGTCGGTCCTGTTCGTCGACATCGTCGGCTCCACCCAGCACGCCGACCAAGCCGACCCGGAGGACGTGCGCGCGACGCTCCGCCCGTATCACGCCCGAGTGAAGCGGGAGATCGAGCGCTTCGGCGGAACGGTGGAGAAGTTCGTCGGCGACGCGGTCATGGCCGTGTTCGGAGCCCCCGCTGCCCACGAGGACGATCCGGAGCGGGCGGTGCGCGCCGCGCTGCGGGTGCTCGAGTCGGTCGAGGACCTCGAGCTCCGGGCGGCAGTGACGACTGGGGAGGCTCTGGTCACGGTCGGCGCGCGTCCTGAAGCGGGCGAGGGAATCGTGGCCGGCGACGTCGTCAACATCGCTTCGCGGCTGCAGCAGGCCGCTCCCGTGGGAGCGCTGGTCGTCGACGAGGTGACACAGCGGACGACCTCCGGTGCAATCGACTACGAGCGGCTCGAGCCCGTCGTGCTGAAGGGCAAGGCCGAGCCGATCGAGATCTGGCGCGCGCTCGGCGCTCGCAGCCGATACGGCGTTGACGTCGACCGCGGCCTGCCGACGCCGTTCGTCGGCCGCCAACGCGAGCTGTCGCTGCTCGAGGGCGTCTACGGCCGGGCGCTCGAAGAGCCGTCGGTTCAGCTCGTCACCGTCGTCGGGGAGCCCGGCGTCGGCAAGACGCGCCTCGTCTCGGAGCTCCACGCGCTCGTCGACGACCGCCCGGAGATCGTCTACTGGCGGCAGGCCAGGTGCCTCCCCTACGGAGAGGGGATCACCTTCTGGGCGCTCGGAGAGATCGTGAAGGCGCACGGCGGGATTCTCGAGTCGGACTCGCCGGAGCAGGCCGCTGCCAAGCTCTCGTCGTCCGTCGATGCGCTGGTTGAGCAGGGATCCGACCGGGAATGGCTCGAGGGGCGCCTCGGGCCGCTCGTCGGCGTGACCGGCCCGGAGGGCGCGGGCGCCGCCGAACGGGAGGAGCTGTTCGCAGCCTGGCAGCGCTATGTCGAGGCCATCGCGGCCGAGCGTCCGCTCGTGCTCGTGTTCGAAGACCTTCATTGGGCCGACGAGCCCATGCTCGCCTTCATCGAGCACGTCGTCGACTGGGCTACGGGCGTCCCGCTGCTCTGCCTTTGTAGCGCTCGCCCGGAACTGTTCGAGCGGAGCGAGGGATGGGGCGGCGGCAAGCGGAACTCGACCACGATCGCCCTCTCTCCCTTGACCGGCGACGAGACTGAGGCGCTCGTCACGGCGCTGCTCGAGGAGCACGCGAGCATCTCCGCCGAGACTCGGGCCGCTCTGCTCGAACGGGCAAGCGGCAACCCGCTCTATGCCGAGCAGTTCGTGCGGATGGTGAGCGAGCGCGAAGGCGGCAACGGTGAGGTCGCTGTCCCGGAGACCGTTCAGGCCCTGATCGCGGCGAGGCTGGACACGCTGCCGCGCGAGCGCAAGACCGTCGTTCAGGACGCCTCCGTCGTCGGCAAGGTGTTCTGGACGGGAGCGGTCGCATCCGTGGGCGGCCTCGAGGATCACGAGATCCAGCTCGAGCTGCGCGAGCTCGTCCGCAAGGAGCTCGTCCGTCCGGCACGCCTGTCCTCGATCGAAGGGCAGGAGGAGTTCTCCTTCTGGCACCTGCTCGTCCAGGACGTCGCCTACCAGCAGATTCCGCGGGGAGAGCGGGCCCGCAAGCACTTGCAGGCAGCGGCCTGGATCGAGCGGCTCGCCGGGACCCGTACCGCAGATCACTCCGAGATCCTCGTGCACCACTACGGGCAAGCGCTTGAGCTGGCGCGCGCTTCCGGCGACGACGCTCTGGCCGGTGAGGCCGAGCAGCCGCTCCGGGGTTTCCTCGTCCTCGCCGGCGACCGCGTGATGGCACTGGACCTGCACGCTGCCGAGCAGCACTACCGGCGCGCTCTCGAGCTCTTCTCTCCCTCCGATCCCGACCGGGCCGACGTGCTGGTGAAGGTCGCCGAGACTATGCAGGAACAGGGGCGGCTTCTCGAGGCGGAACGAGCCTTCGAAGAGGCAATACCGGTGCTGGAGTCGGCCGACAGGCAGGTTCGCGCCGGCGCGGCGACGACGTTGCTTGCGCGGGCGCTCTGGCGGCGGGGCGAGACGGCACGGGGCCTCGAGCTCGCGGAGAAGAACGTCCAGGTCCTCGAGCGTGGAGAGCCGGGGCGCGAGCTCGTCGCGGCGTACTCGCAAGTAGGCAGCTTTCACGCGATCGGGGGCAGGTCGCGCGAGGGGCTCGAATGGGCCGAGCGCGGCCTCGGCCTCGCCGAGCAGCTCGGGCTCTTGGCGCCGCGCGTCCGGCTGCTCCAGATGCGCGGGATCGCCCGCTGCGACCTCGACGACCTCGGCGGTCTCGACGACCTGCGGGCGGCGCTCGACCTCGGGCTCGAGCTCGGTCTCGGTGTCGAGACGGCCATCGCCTACGGCAACCTCGGAGACTTGCTCAGTCGCGCGGAAGGGCCCGCCAAGGGCTTGGAGCTCTCGCAGGCCTCACTCGAGTTCTCGGAGCAGCGGGGACTGACCCACAACGTCATGTGGCAGAAGGGAGAGGTCGGCAGGCACCTCACCCAGCTCGGCCGCTGGGACGAGGCGCTCCCCCTCCTCGACGAGGTCATCACCTGGGACCGGAGGCAGGGCGGGACCCAAATGGCGACGTGGGCGCTGGAAAGGGAGGCGAGGATCTTCGCCTACCGCGGCGAGCTGGCGGAGGCACGGCGGCTCGCGAGCGGCGTTCTCCCGCGCGCCCGGGAGATCGGCGATCTCCAAGTGCTTGCCCCGGCACTCGCGACTGCGGCGCTGATCGAGGACAAAGTGGAGGCGGCTGTGGAGCTGATCGAAGAGCTCGATAAGGCGACGCGCGGGAGCCCTGCGTGGCGGGCGAGCGAGCTGCCGACCGCCGCCCGTGTCTGTGCCGGCGCCGGAGCCGTCGAGTCAGCCGAGCGTCTGCTCGAGGGCACGGACGGTGTGGCGATGCCCTACGACCTGAACGCGGTGCTGACGGGCCGGGCCGTCGTGGCCGAGGCTCGGGGAGAGATCGGCCCCGCGGCCGAGCTCTACGCCGAGGCAGCGCGACGCTGGCGCGAGTTCGGCACGGTGCCGGAGTGTGCCCACGCACTATTCGGCCAGGGACGCTGCCTGCTCGAGCTGAAGCGAGCCGAGGAGGCGGCCGCTCCTTTCGAAGAGGCGGCAAGAGTGTTCGGAGACCTCGGTGCCGAGCCGCTCGCCCGCGCGGCCCGGGACGGACTAGCTCAGGCGACGGCGCGGGCTGCGAAGTAGCCTGCGGGTCGCGGACGCAGCCCGAGTAGCGACTCGTCGAGCGCTTCCACGAGCTTCAGCCGGTTTCCGTGCATGAGCGTCTCGACGAGCGCCCGGCGGAGCAGGTCGGCTGCGGTCTCGTCGGCCCGCTCGCCGCCCGCCAGCATCCGCAGCCTTCCCATCACGTCGGAGCGCTCGCGGCCACTCTCCCCGAGCAGCAGCGAGGCCCGCAGAGCGCCGGCCCAGAGGCCGTCGGTGCCGCCGAGCAGGGCGACGAGCGACTCGCGCAGCTGCTCGGAGCGAAACGGCTCGTCCTGGAAGAGCGAGAGCTCCCAGCGATCGAGCGCCTCGGCCAGATCGGGATCGTCGTCGGCCGCCGCCAGCCGCTCGAGCAGCTCGCGGGCGAGCCCGGCGCGAAAGCTGTCGAGCCGGCTCGGCTCGCCCGTCGGCTGCGTGGCCGCGATCGGAAGCACGGGTCGAACCCCGAACGGGCGCCAGTCCAGGCGCTCGAAAAGGACGGGACCGGCGGCGACCGGGGCGGCGGTGGCGAGCCGAAGCGCTGTGACCGCGTCGGCGAGCTCGGCCGGTGCGTCCCGAGGCTCGGTCGCTTGCGGGGAGAGCGCCTGCTCGAGCTCGAGCACGCACATGCGGTCGGGCTCGCGTCCAAAATCGGCCGGGAGGAGACCGGCGGCTTCCGGCCAATGCGCCGCCAGCTCGCCCGTCGCAGCGGGGCGCACGCGCAAGCCGCGACCGAGATCGATCTGAGTTCCCGCGGAGAGTCCGATCAGCGGGGCGATCGCGGCGTAGGAGCGACGCTCGCCGAACAGCGAGTGCTCGAGCTCACAGTACGCATGGTCGAAGGCGCCGTCGTCCCAGTCGAAGCCACCGCAGGCCTCGGCGGTCTTCGTCAGCAGCGGCATCAGCACCGTCCGCAGGAGCGCCTCCTCCTCCGTCGGCTTCACGCCCGCGTGTGCGCGCGCGAAGATCGCGGCGGCCGGCTCCCTGCGCAGCTCCTCGACGGCGATCTTGGCGTCCTCCCGCGTCACGAGCCGGTCTGCGCGCGCCTCGACGAACGTGCGGACGAGCGGCCGGTACTCGTACAGGGACGGACGGCCCGCCGCCGTGTGCTCCTCGAACGAGTAGGGCAGCTCGACGCCGGACTCCATCTCCGCCGACAGCACCGAGAACCCGCCCAGGCAGAAACAGCGCAGGGCGTGATAGAGGCTCGGAGAGCGGACAGCCACGAGTTCCGTTACGCGGCCGGGGCCCCCTCTCCTCTAGGCTGACCCGCCATGCGCCTCACGGAGCTCGGCATTCCAAAGCTCTGGCGCGAGGATCCCGAAGTCCTGTGGGATCCGCTCCGCTGGGGCGTGGCGATCGCGATCCTCGGCTATCTGGCGCCCGGATCTCGCGGCTACGGGCTCGACCGCGTCCCGCTGACCGGAGGCTTCGTGCTCGCGGCGAACCACCTGGCGGCGGTCGACCATACCGTGATCGGGATCTACTCGCCCCGCACGATTTTCTTCATGGCCAAGGCGGAGCTGTACGAGATGCCCGTCATCGGCGAGCTTCTGAGCTGGACCGGCATCTTCCCGGTGCGCCGTGGGGAGGCCGACCGTGACGCGCTCCGCGAGGCCCGGCGGCTCGTCCGGGAAGGCCACGTCGTCGGCGTGCACGTCGAGGGAACGCGGCAGCGCTTCGGCTACCCCGGCGAGGTCAAGATCGGCGGGGTGATGATCGCGATGCAGGAGGGCGTGCCGGTCGTCCCGTGCGGGGTCGAGACCTTCGGCTGGTCGGCGAAGCACAACCGGCGCGCGTGCGCCGCCGTCTGGGGCAACCCGATCAGCCTTGAAGGGCTGCGGCGGAACAAGGCGGGCTACGGGGAGGCGACCGAGCTCGTCGGCTCGGAGATCCGGCGCCTCTGGAGACTGGCGGCGGAGGCGGTCCAGACCGAGTTCCCCCGCGAGCTGTCGGACGGGGCGAAGCGGTTCAAGCCCTACCTCTATCCCGTGTTCACGGACGGGCGCCGGCCGGTCCCCGGCTAAGCCCGCTCCGTATTGTCGAAGACCACGTCGGCCAGCTCGCGCGGCCGTACCTGCTCGAGGTAGATGCGCTGTCCGGGGACATAACGGCGGCGGTAGAGCGACTCGGTCTCGGCCCCGTCTCGCTCGATCCCCCGGCGAATCGACTCGTCGAAGTCGACGTGGACGAAGATCCGGAACTCCCACAGGTCGTTGAGCTCCGGCCGGAATAGGAAGATTCCGTCCACGATCACCAGTCCGTCTCGCGCCAGCACCGCCTCGCGGAGCCGGTCGTGGTCGAAGGAATCGAGGTAGTAGCCCTCCGGGGACTCACGGCCACGGCGGTACCGCTCCTCGGGTGGACGGAGGAATTCGTCGGCGCTCAGCCGTGCGGCGCCGAGCCGCCGGGCGAGCTCGCCGGCGAGCGTCGTCTTCCCTGCCGCGTCCACGCCGTCGACGGCGACGCGGGCCGGCAATGCCAGCCCGGAGATGACCTCCACAAGCTCGTCCAGTGCTGACCCATCGGTTTCCGGCATGCTCAGCCTGCCGGAAGGATGCAGTCGTCGTCGCGCCTGCGCAAGCGGACGGTGTAGTCGCGTCCGCTCCGGTATGCGACGTAGCGGTCGCAATGGTTCCCACCGATCTTCACGATGCAGACGAACACCTTCGCCGTTGGGCCGGAAGTGAAGAACAGCTTCGGATTGGAGGTGCAGCGCGCATCGCCGGCGCGCCCCTGTCCGCGAGCGTAGAGCTCGACGGCGAGCCGCGCCCCGTGCTGCTCGGGCGCCTCGGCGCAGCCGGCCGCCGCCGCGGCAGCGAGCAGCACGAGCGCAGCGGCTCCAGCGTTCCTAGCCGCCGGCATACGAGAACAGGACCCGCGGCCGCAGCTCGACGAAGGCAGCTGCCCAAGTGGGGTCCGACCCGTGCCGCTCTCGCCAAACCTGCGTGAGCGGCTCGAGCCCAGGACCTTCGTGCAGCACGACCGGCCCCTCCGTACGGAGCGCGCGGTGGTCGCCTCGATCGCCTTCCGCGATCACGAGCGCCGCAAAGGGATTCGCGCGCAGATTGCGCAGCCGAGCACCGGCCACCGTCGCGACCCAGAACGACTCATTCCGGACGAAGAACGCGACCGGCGCGGCCTGCGGCCTGCCGTTCGGGCTCGTCGTCGCGAGCACGCCGTAGTCCTTGCGCGAGAGGAACGCGGCGAGCCCGGCAACGTCCATCGCGCTCTCGCGCGGCCAGGACGAGCGAAGCGAGGCGCCGGCGTGCTCGTAGCTCCGCTCCTGGATCGCGGCGAGAGCCCGGACGTCATCGTCGATAGCCCTCGCGCTCCGCGCGCGAGGCGCGACGATGTACCCCTCTCGGAGAACGCCGCCGTCCTCGTCGACAACCGCTGGAGCGCCAACCTGGACATGCGCTCCCGCCACGAACGCCTCGGCGGCGAGTGCGCACAGGATTGCGTCGATCTCGTCGTGCGTCGCCGGCTGGCGGGATTCGTACCCGAGCGCACGAATCCGCGGCCACAGCTCGGCGATGTAGCGCTTCGGCTCTCTGCGCTTCGAAGGGATCTCGAGCTCCGGCCAGAGCGTCTTGATCACGAACCGGGGATATGTCTCGATCAGGGGGAGCGACCGGTTATGGGCTTCCCAGAAGAGCGTCAGTCCTGCCTCGACGAACGGGCCATACGCCCGCATCGCCGCGACGTCCGCCCGCCGCGCCGGCAGCACGCTCGTCGGCGTCCGCGCCTCACGGTCAGCTGCCCGCCGCGTCGATCCTGCGGCAGGAAGGCTCTGAGGCGCGTCGAGCGCGTAGCACTGTGGCTCGTGGACGCCCGTCGGAGTTTCTGGAAGCGGTGCTGCCGCCGATGGGATGTACCGGCCGAGAACGAACCGTGTCTCTTCCAGCCAGGCTACATCGGCCGGCGTTCGTAGAGATCCGACATCGATACCGCAGACAACCGTCACGGCCGCAAAACGGCGCGCCGCGGGCCGGCCCGGAAGCCGGCCTCGAGCAGCAGCGGCATCACGTCTGTCTCGCCCACCGGCTCGCCGTCGAAGCGCTCGACCGCCAGCCGCTTCACCCCGCCCCGGCGCACGTGCCGGACGAGCGCGTCGAGCGCCGGACGCAGCCACGATTCGTCGGGATCGCGAAGGGGGACGAGCGAGCGGCCGCCGCGCTCGACGAACAGCGCCGCCTGGCCCCCGAGCAGGACGACGTGGGCCCCCGCCACGCGCGCCGCCCGCGCGCCGGCGCGCCTGGGCCAGGGCAGCGCCGCCCCGTACGGCTGCGCCGGCTCCGCCGCGGCGAGCACGAGCGCTTCCGGCTCGTCCCCGTCCCGCCCACGCAGCTCGCGCAGCCGCTCGACCGCGCCGCCGAGCGCGAACTGTGCGCCTCCCAGCCCCTCCACGAAGTAACCGCGCCGGCAGAGGCCCAGCGTCTCGAGCGCACGCAGCTCTCCGTACACGGCGCCGTAGCCGCCCGGTATCCCTTCGGCGCGGACGCCGTCGCGCGTGACGATCCCCTGCCGCTCGAGCAGGAGCTCGGCGAGCGCGCGCCGCTCGGGCTGCCCGCGGAAGAGACGATCTGTAAGAGACCAGCGGCCCTGGGTTGCGGTGATCGCCGTTGCCCGGCGCCGCGAGAAGCGGCGGGGCCGCCGCTCGGTCCTCGGCATCCCATACCTGCGTGCCGCGCGGAGCGGCGTCCAGGCGTCGTTCGTCACCTCGCCGGCCCAGACGAGCTCCCAGAGAGCGGCGAGTGCCTCGCCGCTCTCTAGTTGCGTCTCCTCGAGTAGCTCGAACCAGAACATCGCGCTCCGGCCGAGCGCGCTGCGCAGGCAGGCGTGGATCTCTAGGTCAGGTGGCGGCGCAGCTGCCACCTGACCGAGGGCCCCCGCGTCCTCGCGGAAGTAGAGCGCGGCCCGGTCGAGCCCGGCCCCGATCCAGACCACCTCGCCGGAGGCGCAGAGCTGGTCGAGCTGGGCCGGCTGGTAGCCGGGAACGCGCCGCGGCAGCACTTCGGCTTCCCATAACGCCACCGGCAACGGCAGCGCCTGCAACGGCACTAGGGCTTCGCGCAGCGAAGCCCGACGATCCACCCCCTGCCAGCCGGGGAGGAAGCGGCCGAGCGCAGCCTGCTCGGTCGGCTCGACCTCCTTTCGAAGCGCGGCCAGTGACGCGCGGCGCAGGCGCCGCAGGACGTCCGGATCGCACCACTCCCGTTCGGTGCCGCCGGGACGCAACTCTCCGCGCACGAGCTTGTCCGCGCGCTCGAGCCGGCCGAGCTCCTCCTCCGCGGCGGCGTGGTCGAGCCCGAACCGCGCCGCCGCCTCGGCGGTCGTGAACGGTCCGTGCGAGCGCGCGAAGCGGAGCAGGAGCGAGGCCAGCGGCTCGTCCACGCTCTCGAGGAACACGGAGGGCAGCCCGCCCGGCGGCATCGCCCCGAGCGCGTCGCGGTAGCGGCCGGCGTCCTCGGCGGCGATCAGCCGCTCCTCGCCGGCGATGCGAACGCGGACGGCCCGCCGCTCGTCCACGAGCGGCTCGGCGAGACCCCCGTCGTATTCCTCGGCGCGCAGGTCGCCCCGCCGCCGGAGCAGGTCGTGCAGCTCGTCCGGGCTCCGCGGGGCCCCGCGGAGCTGCTCCTCGACGTTCTCGAGCGCGCCGGGATCGATCAGGTCGCGCAGCTCCTCCTGACCGAGCAGCTCGCGCAGGAGATCGCGGTCGAGGGACAGCGCCTGGGCCCGCCGCTCGGCGGGCGGCGTGTCGTCCTCATACATGTAGGTGGCGATGTAGTCGAACAGGAGCGAGGCCGAGTAGGGCGAAGCCGACGGCGTCTCCACGTCGACGAGGTCGAGCTCGCGCGTCTTCAGACCGGTGAGCAGCCGCTTCAGCGCCGGCAGGTCGAAGACGTCCTGGAGGCATTCGCGGTAGGTCTCGAGCACGACGGGGAACGAGCCGTATCGCCGCGCCACCTGCAGCAGGCTCTGCGCCTTGAGGCGCTGCTGCCAGAGCGGAGTGCGCTCGCCCGGCCGCCTGCGCGGGATCAGCAGCGCCCGAGCGGCGTTCTCACGGAAGCGGGCCCCGAAGAGAGCGCTCGCGCCGAGCTCGGCCATCACCAGCTCCTCTACCTCGTCCGGCTCGAGCATCAGCTCGTCGACGGGAGGCGGGCTGTCGGCGTCCGGCAGGTGGAGCGCGATCCCGTCGTCCGACCAGATCGACTGCACCTCGAGGCCGAGCGAGTCGCGCAGCCGCGCGCCGAGGGCCAGGCCCCAGGGAGCGTGCACGCGGGCCCCGAACGGGGTGAGGATGCAGACGCGCCAGTCGCCGATCTCGTCCCGGAAGCGCTCCACTACAACCGCGCGATCCGAAGGAACGGTTCTGGTCGCGGCTTCCTGCTCGCGCAGGAAGCCTAGAAGGTTGCGTGCTGCGTATTCGTCGAGCTGATGATCGCTCTGGAGGCGCTCTAGCGCTTTCGCTTGCGAAAGCGCGAGGATCTCCCGCGAGAACCGGCCGATCGCCTCGCCGAGCTCGTACGGCCTTCCGACTCCTTCGCCCTTCCAGAACGGAACCGCCCCCGGCACCCCGGGGGCAGGCGACACGAGCACCCGGTCGCGCGTGATCTCCTCGATCCGCCAGCTCGAGGCGCCGAGCAGGATCACCTGGCCCGCGCGGGCCTCGTAGACCATCTCCTCGTCCAGCTCGCCCACGCGCCCGCCGCCGTCGACGAGATGGACTCCGAACAGGCCGCGGTCCGGAATCGTGCCCGCGTTCGTGACCGCGAGCTTGCGCGCCCCCTGGCGGGCGCGCAGCAGCCCCGCGGTCCGATCCCACACGATCCGCGGGCGCAGCTCAGCGAATTCGTCCGACGGATAGCGGCCGGCGAGCATGTCGAGGACGTTCTCGAGTTGGACCCTCGACAGGTCGGAGAACGGATGGGCGCGACGGACGAGCTCGTGTAGCTCGTCGACCGAGATCTCCTCGTCGGCGCAGATCGCGACGATCTGCTGCGCGAGCACGTCGAGCGGGTTGCGGGGAATGACCGTCTCCTCGATCGCCCCGTCCAGCATCCGCCGCGCGACGACCGCCGACTCGAGCAGGTCGGCGCGGAACTTGGGGAAGATCCGCCCCTTCGAGACCGCCCCCAGCTCGTGCCCCGCGCGCCCGACCCGCTGGAGGCCGCGCGCGACCGACTTCGGCGACTCGACCTGGATCACGAGGTCGACTGCGCCCATGTCGATGCCGAGCTCGAGTGACGAGGTCGCGACGAGACACGGAATCTGGCCGCCCTTCAGCAGCTCCTCGATCTCCGTCCGCTGCTCGCGCGCGATCGACCCGTGATGGGCGCGGGCGATCTCCTCCTCGGCCAGCTCGTTCAGGCGCAGCGCGAGCCGCTCGGCGAGGCGGCGGTTGTTGACGAACACGATCGTGGAGCGGTGCTCGCGGACGAGCCGGAGCAGCTCCGGGTAGACCGACGGCCAGATCGACTGGGCGGAGCCGTCCTCGCCCCCGCCGCCCGGCTCCCGCATGTCCTCGACCGGGACGACGACCTGCAGGTCGAGCTCCTTCGCTCGGCCGGCGTCGACGAGCTCGATCGGCCGGCCTCCGGAGACGAAGCGGCCGATCTCCTCGAGGGGCCGCTGGGTGGCAGACAGCCCGATCCGCTGGACCGGCTTCTCGATGAGCCGGTCGAGGCGCTCGACGCTGATTGCCAGGTGAGCTCCGCGCTTGGTGCCTGCAACCGCATGCACTTCGTCCAGGATCAGCGTCTCGACCGATGCGAGCATCTTCCGCGCGCGCGAGGTGAGGAGCAAGAAGAGCGACTCCGGGGTCGTGATCAGGATGTCGGGATGGGAGCGCAGCATCGCCGCCCGCTCCTTCTGAGGCGTGTCGCCGGTGCGCACGGCGACGCGAAGCTCGCTCTGCAGGCCGGCGAGCGGCCCGCGCAGGTTGCGCTCGATGTCGTAGTTGAGCGCCTTCAGCGGCGAGACGTAGAGCAGCCGCAGGCCCTCGCCGGGGGCAGTCGTGAGCCGGTCGATCCCGTACAGGAAGGCGGCGAGCGTCTTCCCCGAGCCGGTCGGGGCCTGGATCACCGTGTGCCCGCCGCGCGCGATCGCGGGCCAGCCGAGCGCCTGCGCCGGCGTCGCGGCGTCGAAGGTGCGCTCGAACCAGGCGCGCGTTTCGGGACTGAAGATGGAGAGCGGGTCCATGCGATTCAGGGTAGTGCCTGCCAATCTGCCCACGCCAGGCAATCTCCCGGCAGGAGCACCCGGTTCCTTCCGTCGAGATCCGTGAGGAAGAGCCCCTCGCCGCACTCGGGGCGACCTTTGACGGTGTCGAAGACGACGAGGCCGCTCCCGTCCGGGGCGAAGGCCTCCACGCTCAGCCCGCGAATCCGTCTCCGCTCGTGCGTCCTCAGGTTGAGCACCCAGGCCGTGCAGCGGTCCAGAGTGCAGAGGGAGAAGCCGATCCGCGTTCCGTCCCGGGACCAGACCGGGTCGAAGGCCCGCCACGGCGGAGCGGAGACGAGCACGCGCTGACCGGAGCCGTTCCAGCGCATTAGCTTCAGGTTGCACGCGTCGGAATGCGGCCCGCAGGTGGTGTACGCGATCCAGCGCCCGTCGGGCGAGAAGGTCGGCCACTCGTTCGACCAGCCCTTCTTGGCGTAGGTGAGGCGCTGCACGCGACGGCCGTCCGAGACTCGGACGGTGTGGATGTCCGACGTATCCGTGTGCACGTCGAGCGAGACGTAAGCGAGGCGGCGGCCGTGCCGCGCCCAGGCGGCCTCCCAGAAATGGACGCCGTGCGGGCTTCGCAGCAGGCGCCTGCGACTCGTCAGGCGATAGCCGTCCGTGCTCGCGACCACGAGTCCCTTGCCGTCGTCGTAGGCGAGGCGCTTTCCCTGTGGCGACCAAGCGGGAAGCTGGCCGAGTCCGAGCACACGCGGGTCACCGCCGTCCGCCGGCAGGTAGACGAGCGTCTCCAACTCGGTCACGTCCCGGGGCGGGCCCGAGGCGATGATCGCTCCGTTCCGTCCCGGGAAGGTGGCCGCCGTCGCAACGGCGGCGAGGAGCAGAAGGATCGGGACGAGCGCGCGCACGGTCACGCCGAGGCCGCCGCGCGCAACGCGGAGTTCCCGAGCAGGTCGTAGTCAAGCTTCACGGACGGAGCAGCCCGACGTTAGCACCGGCCGGAAGTGCCGGAGCTCGACGAGGTGGAGACGCACGGGGCGTAGAATCGCGTCGTGCGCCCGGAACGGCTCCACTACACCGGCAACGACGAAGCGGACGCGCTGCTCGCGCGGGATCCGCTCGCGCTCCTGATCGGGTTCGTCCTCGACCAGCAGGTGCAGATGCAGAAGGCGTTCTCGGGCCCGCTCGACCTGAAGCACCGCCTCGGCGGACGACTCGATGCCGCGGAGATCGCGGGCATGGATCCCGGGGAGCTCGAGCGCATCTTCCGCGAGAGGCCGGCGCTGCATCGCTTTCCCGGCTCGATGGCGGGCCGCGTCCAGGAGCTCTGCCGCGCCGTCGTCAGCGAGTACGGCGGCGACGCGGCTCGGATCTGGGAGGACGCAAAGGACGCCGACGACCTCCGCAAGCGGCTGGCCGCCCTCCCGGGCTTCGGCCCGATGAAGGTAAGGACGTTCGGGGCCGTGCTGGCGAAGCGGTTCGGGGTTGACGCGGCGCAGGAGCTCGTCCCCGATCACCACACGCTGGCCGACGTGGACTCGCCCGAGGCGCTCGAGCGCTACCAGGAAGCGAAACGCGCGTACAAGGCGAAAATGCGCGCGCAGGCATCCTGAAGCGACTCCTGGTCTCCGGCGCCTGCGTGCTCGCGCTTGGGGGCGGATCCGCCGGAGCGCTCCGCCTTCCCGGAGCCCCTCGCTGCCCAGTCTTTCCGCACAACAACCCGTGGAACCAGCGGGTCGACCGGCTTCCGGTCGCGGCCAACTCCGACCGGATCATCCGCTCGATCGGCCTCGGCACTGGCCTCCACCCGGACTTCGGCTCCGGGCTCTACGACGGCGGGCCGATCGGGATCCCCTTCAACGTCGTCACGAAGAAGACGCCCCGTGTCCGCCTGAGCTTCGACTACGCGAACGAGAGCGACAAGGGCCCCTATCCGATCCCGCGCAACGTGAAGCTGGAATACGGCGGCGACCACCACGCGCTCCTGATCGACCACTCGAGCTGCAAGCTCTACGAGATCTACGCCCTGCACGGCCGCCACGCCGGCGCGGGCGCCATCTGGAGCCTCCGCTCGAACAAGCTCAGGCCCGCCGGCTGGACGTCGGCGGACGCGGCCGGATTGCCGATCTTCCCGGGGCTCGCCCGCTACGGCGACGTTGCCCGCGGGGTGATCGACCACGCGCTTCGCTTCACCGTCGAGCGCACCCGACGTGCCTACGTCTATCCCGCCCGGCACTACGCGAGCGACTCGAACGATCCTTCCCGTCCGCCGATGGGACTTCGCGTCCGCCTGAAGGCGAGCTACCCGATCGACGGCTTCCCGCGCCAGGCGCGGATTGTGCTCCAGGCGCTGAAGCGCTACGGGATGCTGGTCGCCGACAACGGCTCCGACTGGTACATCAGCGGCGCGCCCGACCGGCACTGGAACAACGACGACCTCCACACCCTCGGACGGGTGAAAGGATCGAGCTTCGAGGTGGTGAACACGAGCTCGCTCGGACCGTGAGCGAGTACGACGTCGTCGTCGCCGGCGGCGGGTCGGCGGGCTGCGTACTCGCCTCGCGGCTGAGCGAGAACCCGGACTGCTCCGTCTGCCTCGTCGAGGCCGGGCCGGACTACGGCCCCTACGACGAGGGCCGCTGGCCGGCCGACATGCTGAATGCGTGCGAGCTGGCCTTCTCCCACTCCTGGGAGCGAAACGACCCCGACGACCGCTCGCAGCTCCGCGCCCGGATCCTCGGCGGCTGCTCAGCCCACAACGCCTGCGCGGTGCTGCCCGGGGCTCCCTCAGACTACGACGAGTGGGGCCCCGGCTGGACGGCCGCGGATCTCGAGCCGTACCTCAGGAGGGCCGAGACGACGATCCGCACGCGCCGCTTCGCCGAGGACGAGATCGCACCGGTCAACCGCGCTTTGCTCGAGGTAGCGCGCGAGCTCGGCTATCCGATCCTCGACGACGCGAGCGAGCCGCGAGCGGGCGCCGGGCCGTTCCCTGTCAATGCCGTGGGCCGCATCCGCTGGAACGCAGCGTTCGCGTACATCGACCCGGCCCGCGGGAGGCCCAATCTCACCATCCTCGCCGACACGCTCGTCGACAGGATCCTCCTCGAAGGGAGAACCACACTCGTCCTTGCCGGCGGCGAAGAGCTCGTCGCACGGACTGTCGTCGTCGCCGCAAGCGCGTACGGCTCCCCGGCGATCCTGCTCCGGAGCGGAATCGGTCCCGAGTCCGGGCTCCCAGTCGGCGAGAACCTCGTCGATCATCCCGGTGTCGGCGCCGGCTGGGAAGCGACCGAGCGACTTCAGTCCGAGACTGCGCGATTCGCGCAAGACCATCCCGTGTTCATGGGCGGGATCACCTTCAAGGCTCGGAGCCGCGCCTGCCTTGAGGATCTCTGGGATCTTCATGTCTTCCCGGCAACCGAGCCGGGCAAGGACGAGCTGGGCCACCCGACCGGCAGCTACGAGCTGAGCGCAGCCGTCTTCGCGCTGAAGCCGCAATCGCGCGGCCGCGTGACCCTGGCCGACCCGGATCCGCGTACCCCGCCGATCGTCGAGCACGGGTTTCTCTCCGATCCACGCGACGTGTCCGTCCTGCTCGACGGGCTCGAGCTGTCGCGGCGACTTGTATCGAGCGAGGCGATGAGCGTTTACACGGCGGGTGAGGTCCGCCCCGGCCTCGACGTCGATCCCGAGACATACGTTCGCGAATCCGTCCGCGGCTACTTCCATCCGGTCGGCACGTGCGCGATCGGCTCGGTCGTCGACGGCTCCGGGCGCGTGCTCGGCTTCGACAACCTCTACGTCGGCGACGCCTCGGTGATGCCGTCCATCCCGCGCTCGAACACGAACCTGAGCACGCTCGCGGTCGCGGAGAAGATCGCCGACGGAATCGCAGCGGCTTGACACGTTCGTGGCCGCTGTGTAACCGTCCGGGCGGTGCGGCCTCTCTTCCTCTTTCTGGCAGCCGCCTGCGTGGCGGTCGTGGTTTCTGGCTGCGGCGGGGGCGGCAAGTCCAAGGCCGCCGGCGCGGCGAAGGTCTGCGAGACCCCCGCGAGCGCTCTCCCTCCGTCCTACGAGCCGAGCGGCGACGTCATCGCCGACAGCGGCTTCCGCCCAGACACGAACGGCTTCGGCGCGGAGAACTACGGCAACTGTGGCCAGCAGAACCTGACCCCGACCGCGATGAGCGACCTGTTCGGCAGCGACCTCTGCCTGAGCGGGAGCGGCCCGGACTGTCAGCTCGATCCCTCCGCGCAGAAGTGGATGGAGACGACGAACGAGCAGATGGGCGGTGGGCACTGCATGGGCTTCTCCGTCGCCGCGCTGCGCTTCTTCTCCGGGAACCTCGATCCGGCGAGCTACGGCGCCGACAACACGTTCGATCTGAACATCAGGGACAACCGGAACCTGCAGTCGCTGATCGCCGAGGGCTGGGTCTACCAGTTCCTGCCGGCGGTGACGGACAAGGAGCTGACCGGGCCTCCGAACGCGATCCTGAACGTGCTGATCGACTCGTTGAAGTCCGCCGGCGAGAGCAATCGCTCCTCGGCCTACCCGAGCGGCGAGAAGCTCTACACGATCAAGATCTTCAACGACTCGGGCGGTCATGCGGTCACCCCGTACGCGGTCGAGGACAAGGGCAACGGCCAGTACGGGGTCCTCATCTACGACAACAACTATCCCGGGATCACGCGCAAGATCGACTTCGACACGAACGCGAACACGTGGAGCTACAACGCGAGCACGAGGCCCGGGCTCGCGGAGGCGCTGTACCAGGGGGACGCCGCCAACCCGACCAACATGAGGCTCGACCCGACCGGACCGGGCGAGGCGACGCCACAGCAGTTCGACTTCCAGGCCGCGCCGAACGTCGGCTCGGCCGGGTCGGCGGGCTCGACCCAGACGCTGTACAACCAGATCTCGCTGCTCGGCGACCCGTCCAACCACGCTCATCTGGTGATCTCGGACGGCAAGGGACGCATCACAGGATTCGTCAACGGCAAGATCGTCAACAACATCCCGGGCGTGCAGGTGGGCCAGATCGCCTCGATCGACAACTGGGCCTCGACGCCGGAGCCGAACTACCTCATCCCGCGTTCGCTGGGGAACATCACGGTGATCATCGACGGCGCCGATCTCCAGAAGGCGGACACGGAGAGCCTGACGCTGATCGGCCAGGGCTTCTACACGGAGGTCTCGGACATCAAGCTCACGCCCGGCCAGAAGGACGGCGTCTACTACACCGGTGACGGCAAGGGCTTCGTCTATCGCACCGCGCCGAACCATTCGCAATCCCCGACCGTCGCCAGCGCGATCGCCGCCGGGAACAGCGCGTACGCCTTCGCCGCCAAGGCGATCGGCGTCAAGGGCGGCTCGCAGCTGACCATGTACATCGACCCGAAGATCGGCGGGTTCGTCCTCGACACGACGGGGACGAGGGGAGCGATCGCGAAGACCGGCGGGTACGCGGCCTACGCCCTCTCGGTCGTACGGGAGTCGCCGCAGGGAGAGACCACCTGGGTGAACGGGAAGACGCCGATCCTGCTCAAGCGCGGCTGGCAGGCGATCGTCGACTACAAGCACGCGCCGGCGGCCGGCAAGAAGCTCGTGGTTCATACAGGGCCGCAGCACGGGAAGAGCCCGATCCCGATCCAGCTCCTGGAACCACAGAAGTCGCCGTAAGCTCTCGGCCATGAGTCGGACCACGCCGGGCCTGGTGGTGCTCGCTCTGGTTGCGATTCTGGCGGCCTGCGGCGGCGGGGTCGGCAAAGGACCTGTCGTGCTCGCGTCCCTGGAGATCCAACTCCAGGAGCAGAACGGCTCCGGTCAGTCGGGGATGGCGAAGCTGACCCGGATGAGCGACAAGAACACGGAGGTCGAGATCACGATGCAGAGCGGGCCGACGACTCATCAGCCCGCTCACATCCACGCGGGCACCTGCGCGAAGCTCGATCCCACTCCGGCCTATCCGCTCAACGACATCGTGGGCGGCAGGTCGACGACCGTCGTCAGCGCCTCGCTGGACGCGCTCGAGCAGAAGGCCTACGCGATCAACGTGCGCAAGTCGCCGCTCGACAAGGACCTGAGCACGTACGTCGCCTGCGGGGAGATCGGCGAGAACAGCGCGCCCGCGCAGACCTACACCTCTTCAGGCGAGGACTAGACCCGGAGACGCGTCCAGGCGAGCTCGACGCGGATCGGGATGCGGTATCGACCCTTCACGAGCTTGCGCAGGCGGGCCGAGAGCGCGGCCCGCTCCTCGTCCGTCAGCACGGCGATCGAGCTGCCGGTCAGGTATAGGTCGACGAGCCGGTCGGCGTCGACCTCCGCCGGATCCAGCAGCGTCTCCTCCTGCAACGGCTCGAACGCGGAGCCGGGGAAGGCCTCCCGCCAGTCGGTCTCGGCCATCATCCTGGCGCGCCCCGAGCGCTCGAACGGCTCGCGCAGGAGCTCGGCCGCCTCGGGCGGAATCCGCGGCTCAGTCTCCCACCACTGCTTCCAGACCAGCGCGAGCCCGCCTCCAGGTCGCAGCACCCGCGCCAGCTCGCGCAGGGCGGCCGGCCCGTCGAACCAGTGGAAGGCCTCGCCGACGAAGACCGCATCCACCGAGGAGTCGCCGAGCGGTATCCGCTCTGCTGCTCCCCCCAGCACCTCGACGCCGGGCAGGAGGAGCAGCGAGCGCATGTCATTATCCGGCTCGACGGCGACGACTTGGTCAAAGCGCCTCGCCAGCGGCCGCGTCAGCTTGCCGGTGCCCGCGGCGAGATCGAGCACCCGCGACTGAGGCTCCAGCCCCAGCTCCGAGCAGAGGCGGTCGAGCGCGGCCTTCGAGTACTCGGGACGGACGCGGTCGTAGAGAGCCGCGACGTTGCCGAAGCTCCGCGCGAGGGTTCTAGGCAACGCCCGCGAGGAGAAAGGCGCGATTCTCCTTCAGCATCTCGCGGGCGATCACGAGCCGCTGGATCTGGTTCGTGCCCTCGTAGATCTGCGTGATCTTGGCGTCGCGCATCATCCGCTCGACCGGGTACTCGCGCATGTAGCCGTAGCCGCCGAGCACCTGGACGGCATCGGTGGTGACCTCCATCGCCACGTCCGTGCAGAAGAGCTTGGCCATCGCCGAGATCTTCGTCACCTCGTCCTCGGGCGCGCCCTCGTCGATCATCAGGCCGCACTTGTAGAGGAGGCCGCGCGCCGCCTCGCACTTCGTCTCCATGTCGGCGAGCATCGCCGCGACGAGCTGGTGCTGCGCGATCGGCTTGCCGAACGCCTCCCGCGAGCGCGCGTATTCGAGCGCGAAGTCGGTTGCCCCCTGTGCGAGCCCGAGGCCCTGCGCGCCGATCCCCGGCCGCGAGCGGTCGAGGATCCGCATCGCGATCTTGAAGCCCTCACCCTCCTCGCCCAGCAGGTTCCCGGTCGGCACACGGCAGTCGTTGAAGAAGATCTCGCCGGTCGTCGAGCCCTTGATCCCCATCTTCGGCTCGATCCTCCCCACCTCGAAGCCGGGTGCGCTCGACTCGACCACGAACGCGGAGATTCCCGAGTGGCCGGCCTCGGGGTCGGTCTTCGCGAACACCGTGTAGAGATCGGCAACGCCCGCGTTCGTGATGAAGCGCTTGGAGCCGTTCAGGACATACTCGCCGCCCTCGCGGCGGGCCGCCGTCCGCATCGCCGCGGAGTCGGAGCCCGACCCGGGCTCTGTCAGCGCGTACGCGCACAGCCATTCACCGCTGGCGAGCCGCGGCAGGTAACGCTGCTTCTGCTCCTCGTCGCCGGCCAGCTTGAGGCCGAGCGAGCCCAGCTCCTGGACGGCGAGGAGGAGCGCGGTCGTCGCGCAGACCTTGGCGAGCTCCTCGATCGCGACGAGCACCATCAGCGAGCCGGTGCCTGTGCCGCCGTATTCCTCCTCGAAAGGCAGCCCGTACAGCTCCTGCTCGCGGAAGAGCTCGACCATGTCCCAGGGGAACTCGGCCGTCCGGTCGATCTCGGCGGCGCGCGGCGCCACGCGTTCCCGGGCCAGCGTGCGGACGAGGTCGCGGATCTCGCGCTGCTCGTCGCTCAGGGGGTCGTACGGCACGCATTGAGTCTAGTCCGGGGATAACTACGGAGACGATCTGCGGTGTGCCGCCGATGGCGCGCACAGGCGACCACGGCATTGTCCTCGTAACCGGAAAGGAGTTTCAGATGAAGTGGATGCTCACGACAACGGTAGTGGCGGCGTTCCTCGTGGCCGCCTCGGCGCAGGCGAGCTCGAGCACGAGCGTCGTCATTCGCCACCAGATGCGCGGCTGTCATGCATGGTCGGTGAACGGAGGGACGTACAAGGCTTCCCAGGTCGTGCGCATCACGCGCGGCACCTCGATCACGTTCACGAACAACGACGTCATGCGCCACACGCTGATCCAGACGAAGGGTGCCAAGGTGGTCCTCAGCCACGCCAAGATGGGTCACATGGGCGCGACGGCGAAGGTCAGCTTCTCGAAGGCCGGCGTCTACAAGTTCAAGACCAGCTTCGGCGAGGACTACCCCGGCATGACCGGAATGAAGACGATCGGCGAGGACAAGAACCTCAAGCTGACCGTCACAGTCACGTAGCACCTCTCGCACTCCGCAGTGAACGGCCGCCCCGACGGGTGGCCGTTCTCTATCGGGAGCGGTAGTCGAACGGCGCCGCGTACGCGCAGTTGCCGGTGAACTCGAAGGCGAGAGGAGGCTCGCCCTGCGACTTCAGCTCGTCGGCGACCAGCTCCTCGCCCTGCTGGTCGTGTCCCGGGATGACACACGTGATCGTCACGTCTTCCTCGAGCGGACCCCTGATCCGGACGCTGAGCGCATCCTTGACCCGGAACCACTGCCGCCGCGGCGTGTGATCCAGCTCGATCTCGGCCGGTTGGACGCCCACCAGGTTGCTCGGCTTCCAGGCCCAGGGGAAGTGGTCGAGCACCTCGCCGCCGAGGCGACCGGTGAAGATCTCCTCGAGCGCCTGTCGCTGCGTCGCGTCGCCGCGTTCGTCCACGTAGAGGACGAACGTCCACGGCGAGCCCTCCTCGTCGTCGCTGTAGCGCGAGGCGAGCGCCACGGAGAGGCCGGACAGGTCGTGCCCGTTCGCGTTCCCGCGCTCGATGTGCCAGGAGAGCGCACCGAGGCAGATCCCGTACGTCGAGCGCCCACCCGGAACGCCGGCGATCTTGCGGCAGGGGCAAGGCGCGTCGCAGTTGCACGACTCGAGGTAACTGCCGGCGATGTGCCAGGACAACCCGGCAAGGGTAACCGGGACGCGCCGGCAGAGCCAGCACGTCCTTCCTTCAAGGGGGAGCCTTGCGGTTCCCCCTTGAGACCCCCTCCCTGTCTCCAGGTACGGCGCCTTTACAAGGCGAGGCCACAGACTCACCAACACTTCTAGGAAGGGGGAGTTCGAGGGGGAAACGGAGTGACCGGGACGCGCCGGCGAAGCCGGCACGTCCCTCCATCAAGGGGGAACCTGGCGGTTCCCCCTTGGGACCCCCTCCCCTTGGTCTCCGCGCACGGCGGCTCTCCAAAGCGAGGCCACAGACTCACATCAACCTAAGAAAGGGGGAGCTCGAGGGGGGAAACGGAGTTTCCCCCCT
>DASWEE010000002.1:0-10646 GCA_036394915.1 Gaiellaceae bacterium
GGACAGCTCTTCCGCGTGCTCGGGGGGATGACCTTGCTCGCGATCGTCCCCGCCGTGATCGGACTGGCGGAGGTTGCTCTCTACTACACCGGCCACGTGCAGACGGTCTACGACGCCTATGGAGGCGCGGTTAACGCCGCGACCCAGAACAAGACCACCTTCATCCTCTCCCACGGCTGCACGATCCGCCGGGTGCCCAGCACCTTCTCGTTCTTCTACCAGTACTACCTCTTCGCGACTGCGATGGTTGTGATCGCCTTCGCCTGGTGGCGCGGGTCGCGGCCGCCGGGACGCCAGCTGCGGATCGGCGGAGTCTTGTTCCTGCTCATGCTGCTTGCCGCCATGTTCAGCGGCGTCAGGCTCGCGTTCGTGCTCATTCCGCTCGTGGTGTTGGCGATGATCCTGCTCGGGATGAGGTCGGTGAACCGGCTTCCGTGGGCGATCGTCGCTATCGGCGCCGTCTGCTTCGCGATCGCGGCCGGCGCAGGCGCGGCGACGTGCGGGGTGGGGCAGCACCTGGCGGAGGCGACCGGTGGCGAGAAGGAGACCGTCGTCACGCACAGCGTCGGTCAGGCCGTGCACAAGACGTGGCTCGGCCTCGGCGCCGGTTCCGACTCGACGGGTGCCCGCTACGCGTTTCCCAACAACCAGCTGGAGACGGTGACCGGAGCGGTCCAGGAAGCCTGGTACGTAAAGACCTACCTCGAACTCGGGGTGTTCGGGCTCGCGATCGTTCTTGCGCTCCTGATCACGATCCTCGTCCGCGCCTTCCGCATCCACCAGCGCCTGCGGGATCCGAGGCTGAAGATGGTCTCGGCGGGGATCATCGCGTTCATGGGCTTCGTGCTCGTCTACAACGCGAAGGCGCAGTACTTCGACCTCGACCCGACCAACGTCTATTTCTGGTTGTTCGCCGGCCTCCTCATGGGGCTCCCGCGGCTCGACCGCGCGTCGCCGGAGGCAGAACCGGAGCCTGAGCTCGAGCGCGTCCCGGCGGAGGTCTGAGGTGCCCGTCCGCCTCGCCCACCTGGTCTCTCATCCCATCCACTACCAAGCGCCGCTCTACCGCGAGCTCGCCTCCAGGCCCGAGGTCGACCTGACCGTGTACTTCTACTCGGACGCGTCGGTGCGCGGCTACCACGACCTCGAGTACGGGCGCGAGGTCCGCTGGGACACGCCGCTGCTCGAGGGCTACCGCTCCCGCTTCCTGCCCAGCGCCGCCCGCACGGGCATCCAGGCTCCCTACGGCGCGGCTCCGAACCTGGACGTTTTGCGCGAGGTGCTCTCGGATGGCTACGACACGATCTGGATCCACGGCTATGCGCACGTGAACGCGTGGCTCGCCGCCGCCGGCGCGCCCTTCCGCCGTGCCCGCGTCCTGATCCGGGAGGAGCAGACGCTGCTTCACGAGCGCCCCTGGTACAAGGCCGCGCTCAAGGAAGTGGCGCTGCGGACGCTGTTCGCCCGGGCGTACGGGCTCTACATCGGGGAGCAGAACCGCCGCTACTTCCTCCGGTACGGGTTGGCGGAGGAGCGGCTCTTTCCCGCCCGCTACTGCGTCGACAACGCGTTCTTCCGGCGGCGTGCGGAGGAGCTGAGACCGCGACGGGACGAGCTCAGGGCCGCTTTCGGAATCGCCGATCCCGCGCTGCCCGTGATCCTCTACGTGGGGAAGCTGATCCCGAAGAAGGCGCCGCTCGTGCTGGTCGAGGCGTTCGCCCGAGTACGCGAGCGGACGCCGTGCGCCTTGCTGATCGTGGGCGAGGGGGAGCTCCGGCCCGCGGTCAAGGAGCTGGTTGCCGCGCGCGGGATTCCCGATGTGTACCTGGCAGGCTTCCTCAACCAGCAGGAGCTGCCCGCCGCGTACGTGTCCGCCGACATCTTCTGCCTCCCCTCGGTCCTCCGCGAGACGTGGGGCCTCGTCGTCAACGAAGCGCTCAACTTCGAGCTGCCGGTGGTCGTGAGCGACAAGGTCGGCTGCGCCGCCGACCTCGTGCGACCGGGTGGGAACGGGTTCGTCGTCCCGGCCGGCGAGCCGGAGCCGCTCGCGGGCGAGCTCGAGATCCTGGTCGCCGACGAGCAAATGCGCCGCGACTTCGGGCGCCGCGGGCTCGAGCTCGTCGACGGCTACAGCATCGAATCGTGCGCCGACGGCATCGTCGCCGCCTGCCTGGCATGAGGGTGCTGCACGTCATTCCGTCGCTGTCGAGCCGGACCGGAGGCCCCGCGGTCGCCGCGGCGGAGATGGCGCGGGTGATCCGCGGCGAAGGCGTCGAGACCGCCGTGTTCGCCACGGACGTGGCCCATCCGGCGATCACGCGCAACGCGCGGCCGGTCGCCTCGGAGGAGCTCGTGCAGGGATGGAACGGGGGCGGCGGGACTCGCCTGTTTCCGATCCGGCGGCCTCATCGCCTCGTCTATTCGCCCGGGCTTCGGCGGGCGCTGAGGAAGGAGGTCGGCGGGTACGACGTCGTCCACATCCACTCGCTCTACCTCTACCCCCAGTACGCCGCGTCGAGAGAGGCGGCGCGGAAGGGCGTCCCGTATGTCGTCTCCCCGCACGGCGCGCTCGACCCGTGGCTGCGCCGCCGAGGGCGGCTGCAGAAGGCCCTCGTCGAGCTCGCCTGGCAGCGGCGGATGCTCTCGCGGGCCGCCGGGCTCCATTTCACCTCGGAGGACGAGGCCCTGCTCGCCGGCGACGTGGCGCGCGGCGTGCCGAGGATCGTCGTCCCGCTCGGCATCCGCTGGACGGACTACCAGTCGCTCCCGTCCGCCGCGGCCTTCCGCGCGCGGCACATCGGCGGCGCCGAAGGGCCCGTGGTGCTGACGCTCGGGCGCCTGACGGCGAAGAAGGGCCTGGACGTGCTCGTCCGGGCGTTCGCGATCGCGGCCCGCAGGTCTCCCGACGCGCTGCTCGTGATCGCCGGCCCGGACGACGAAGGCCTCAAGCCCGGGCTGCGGGTCATTGCCACGGAGGAGGGCGTGGCCGACCGCCTCTCCTTCACCGGGATGCTGCACGGCGAGGAGAAGCTCGCCGCGCTCGCCGCCGCGGACGTCTGGGCGCTCCCGTCCCACACCGAGAACTTCGGCATCGCCGTCATGGAGGCGCTGGCCGCCGGAGCTCCGACGGTGGTCTCGCCGGCGGTCAATCTCGCCGGGGAGATCGAGCGGGCAGGCGCGGGAATCGTGTCCGAGCCGAGCTCGGAGGCCTTTGGGGCGGCGATCTCGTTCCTGCTCGAGGACTCCGAGCGCCGGTCCGAGTACGGGGAGCGCGCCCGTGAGTTCGCCCGCCGCTACGACTGGGACGCGCTCGCACCCCGGATCGTGGAGATGTACGAAGAGGTTGCCGGCCGGTGAGCAAGGCGCCACTTACTGTGGTCCTCCCGGTGCTGAACGAGGAGCAGAACCTGCCGGACGCGCTCCGGAGCGTCGACTGGGCCGACCAGATCGTGGTCGTCGACTCCGGCAGCACCGACCGCACCGAGGAGATCGCGCGGGCCGCCGGGGCGGAGGTCGTCCAGTTCCGCTACGTCCCCGGGGGGCCGAAGAAGAAGAGCTGGGCGCTCTCGAGCCTCGAGCTCCGAAACCAGTGGCTGCTCCTGCTCGATGCGGACGAGCGGGTCCCGCCCGAGCTCCGCGCCGAGATCGACCAGGCGATCGCCGGCGGCGAACGTGACGGCTTCTACGTCGACCGGGAGCTAGTGTTCATGGGCCGGTCGCTCCGCTGCTTCCGCCCCAACTGGAACCTGCGCCTGTTCCGGACGGGCCTCGGCCGGTTCGAGGACCTCGAGCTCGCAGACGTCCCGGGGACGGGGGACAACGAGATCCACGAGCACGTCGTCGTCGACGGCTCGACGGGCTTTCTGCGCACGCCGCTGCTCCACGACGACTACCGCGGGATCTCGGCCTGGCTCGACCGCCACAACCGGTACGCGACGTGGGAGGCGCACCTGTACCGCAAGTTCCGGGCCGAGCCGATCGGCGTCGGGCCGGTCGGCTTCTTCAGGCTCGACTCCTTCCAGCGGAAGCGGGTCCTCCGGCGGCTGTGGGTGCGGATGCCGTTCCGGACCCCGCTTCGGTTCCTGGTCTGGTACCTCGGGCGCCGGGGCTTCCTGGACGGCCGCCCGGGCTTCACCTATTGCGTGCTGATGAGCTACTACGAGTACATCATCGGCGTCAAGCTGCGCGAGCTGAGAGCGGGCTCGTGATCGAGATCGGGCCGCTGCTCCGGGACCCCGACCATCCGGTCGAGGACGGCATCCCGATGCTCGTGCGGGGAGGAAGCGACCACGCGCTGCGACAGGCCGGCTACTTCGACGAGGAGGAGGACGCGGAGTTCGAGATCTCGCGGCCGCACGGAACCACGCAGCTGTACCGGTGGCTGATCGAGGAGAAGTTCAGCCGCAGCATTCGCGGGATCCGCGACTTGGTGCCCGGAAGCACGGCGCTCGCCGTCTGCGGAGGCTCCGGGATGGATGCGGAGCTTCTCGCCCGTGCGGGCGCGAGCGTCGTCTCGGCCGACATCTCGCTCGGCGCCGCCCGGCGCGCGCGCGAGCGCGCACGGCGATTCGAGGTCGAGATCACGCCGGTGGTCGCGGACGCCGAGGATCTCCCATTCGCCGACCGGTCGTTCGACCTCGTCTACGTCCACGACGGCCTCCACCATCTCGAGCACCCCGAGGCCGGTCTGGCCGAGATGACGCGCGTCGCGCAGACGGCCGTCTCGATCACGGAGCCGGCCCGGGCGGCGGTGACCGCGCTCGCGGTCCGGCTCGGTCTCGCGCTCGAGCGAGAGGAGGCAGGCAATCCGGTCGCCCGGCTCGACCTCGACGAGGTCACGACGGCCCTCCGTGGCCACGGGTTCCGCGTTGTCGAGGCGCACCGCTACGGGATGTACTACCGGCACCATCCCGGCTCGGTCTCGCATCTGCTCTCGCGCCGGCGGCTCTTCCCGCTCGCGACGGGCGCACTCACGGCGCTGAACGACGCCGGCGGGGGGATCGGGAACAAGCTCACCGTCCAGGCCGTCCGTCAGGACGGCGGCGGCTCAGGGCGCGACTGACGCTTCAGGCCGCCGGTCGCGCGCGACCATGTCGTCGTAGATCCAGCGGTAGGTCTGCTCGAGCCCGGTCTCGAGCGGCGTTGCCGGCTCCCAGCCGAGCAAATCGCGGATGAGCGCGTTGTCGCTGTTTCGCCCCCGTACTCCCTGGGGCTCGGACAGGTTGTAGCGGCGCTCGAGCTTGACGCCGGCGATCTCCTCGACGATGTTCACGAGCCGGTTGATGGTGACGAGCTGCGAGCTGCCGATGTTGAGCGGCTCGGTTACGTCGCTCTCCATCAACCGCAGCGTTCCTTCGAGGCAGTCATCGATGTAGGTGAAGCTCCGGGTCTGCTCGCCGTCGCCCCAGATTTCGATCTCGTCGCTGCCGCAGAGCTGGGCGGCGATGACCTTGCGGCAGATCGCGGCCGGGGCTTTCTCGCGCCCTCCGTCGTAGGTGCCGTGCGGCCCGTAGACGTTGTGGTAGCGGCCGACGCGCGTCTCGAGCCCGAAGTCCTCGCGGAAGTGGCGGCACATCCGCTCGCCGAAGAGCTTCTCCCAGCCGTAGCCGTCCTCCGGGAGCGCCGGGTAGGCGTCTGACTCCTTGAGCGCCGTGACGTCGGGAGACTTCTGGAGGTCGAGCGGATAGATGCAGGCGGAGGAGGAGTAGAAGTAGCGCTCGACGCCGGCCGCCGCGGCGGCGGCGATCAGGTGCGTGTCGATGAGCACGGAGAGCATGCAGAGCGCCTTGTTGCGCTCGATGAAGCCCATTCCGCCCATATCCGAGGCGAGGTTGAAGAGCGAATCCGCGCCCTCGACGGCCTGCTCGCAGCCTGATTTGGCGCGCAGATCGAGGACGAGGTTCTCCGCTTCAGGAAAGACTTGAAACCAGTCGGGAAGTGGCTTGACGTCGACAGCACGGACACGTTTGTGGCCGCGGCTGAGGAGGTTGCCAACGAGGTGCCCCCCGATGAAGCCGCCTGCGCCGCTGACGACGGCGAGCTTGTCCGTCTCCACGGCCGGGAGGGTACCTATCGAGGCGAGACGGCCAACTTCAGGACTTCCTCGAAGCGGTCTACGATGGGCTCGATATCGAACCTGCTCTCGGCATATGCGCGGGCAGCCGCACCCATGCTCGTCCGCAGAATCGGATCGTTGAGCAGCTTTCGCGCCGCATTGACGAATCCGTCGGCGTCGTCCGGTTCGGTCAGCAGGCCCGCTCCGCTCCCGGCGACGACCGTGGCCGCCAGGTTCTCTCGAGGCAAGGCGGCGAGCAGCGGGCGGGCCGCGCACAGGTAGGTGAGCACCTTCGAGGGAACGGCGAACCGACCTGCCTCTCGTTCGAGGATGGCGACCAGGATGTCGCCGGTGGCGAGGACGTCCGGAAGCTCCTCGTAAGGCTGGAAACCGAGGACGATCAAGTTCTCGGCCCCCTGTGCCGCAGCCTCATGTCTTAGCCATTCGGCGCCGACGCCCTCGGAGACGACGACGACGCACACGTCTGGCTCGTCTCGAAAAGCGAGAGCGAGCCGCAGCAGTAGTCCCGGGTTGTGCTTCAGCCCGAGAGTGCCGGAGTACAGCAGCACCCGCTTCTCGACGAGGCCGTGCCTACGGGCCCATTCGTTGTCACGACCGCGCACCGGAAGCTCTGCGAGCGGTGCCCAGTTCTCGATCACGTGCAGGCGTTCGGACGAAAGACCCCAGTCGAGAAGCTCCGAGCGGAAGTCCTCCGCAATCGTAACGACGGCTTGGCTCCGCTCGAGCATCCTCTGCTCCATGGCGAGAAACCGATTCCCGATCAGGCGTCCGAGCACCGGAAGGCGTCGCTCCGCCTCTCGTTTCATTGCGACGCTATAGATGTCCTGCTGCCAGAACACGAAGGGGATGCGGGAGCACGCCGAGACCAAGACCTGCTGAGCCAATAGCGGGGTGTCGCAGGAGACGATGACGTCCGGCCGGCTCGCATGAACGCGGTGGGCCAATCGACGTCCGTACTCGCGTTCCTGCCGGAACCTTCTACCGGGCGTGTACTTCTCGAATACACCTCCGAGCTCGACCGGCTCGACGGAGAATGTCGGCGGGTCGCCTGCGGTCCTGGCAACCGCTCCCTTGCCGCTCAAGTACGAAGGGCAATGCAGGTGGAGGACACTATGTCCTCGCCGCGCCAGTTCCCGGCTGAGCTGAACCGGGAAGGGGAAGCCGGAGAAGTCGTGGACGACGATGCGGAGAGCCTGCTGGTCTCGCCCGATGTCGACCGGCAGTTCGGCGAACACCGGAGGAGCCTACCGAGGCTCGATGCATCAGGATTGGCTTGACCGTGGGCGATGCGCATCAGTACTACGAGGACTACTGGGGGCGTCCCGATCCGCCCCCGCTTCACGACCCACTTGCGCTGCGGAGGCTCGAGCTCGTGCGGCGACTGCTTCGGGAGGCCGGCGCGCGTCGCGTCCTCGACGCCGGCGCGGGGGCGGGTGACTTCGTCGCCGCGCTCGTGGAGGACGGGTACGAGACCGTCGGCCTGGAGGTGTCCGAGCGGGCGGTCGCGCTCGCGGAGGAGCGGCATCCGGGCTCGACGCTCGTCCGGCACTCGGTCGAGGAGCTGCCGTGGCCGGTCGAGCAGGGCTCCTTCGACGCGGTAGTCGCGCTCGAGGTGATCGAGCACCTGCTCCGCCCGCGGCGGCTGCTCGATGGGGCGCACGCCGCGCTCCGACCCGGCGGGCGGGTTCTGCTCAGCACGCCGTATCACGGCCTGGCCAAGAACCTCGTGCTGGCCGCGTTCCGATTCGACCGCCACTTCGCGGTCGAGGGCGACCACATCCGCTTCTTCTCCGACGCCGCGCTGCGGCGGCTGGCGGGCGAAACGGGTTTCGACGTCGAGAAGATCGTGCATCTGGGGCGGACATGGCCGCTGTGGGCCAACTCATTCGTGTCCCTGGGGCGCCGCTGACCAACTCTGAGAAGCAGCCTAGCTCGTTCCTGGGGCGCCGCTGGCGATGCGGGGCCGGAGGGGACAGTATGGGTATACGGACCCGGAGAGCACCGTGCCGCCAGCGGCGACAGGCTCCGTGGAGCCCGCCTTGCGGGTCCACCGTAACTACGACTTAAAAATTGGCGCGAGAGGGCTCTGCCCTCTCCGTGTCGATTTGGAGGCCGGCTCCGCCGGCCGGGAGAGGCCGCCGGCCAGGGGCGAGCTTACCGATCGTTAACGAGGCCGCTGGTACATTCGGGCGATGCCTCGGGCACTGATCGCGCTCGCACTTCTTCCCCTGGTGGCCGCCGCAGCGTTCGCGTCTTCGGCGACCGGCGGCGGTCCGCTCAAGACCGCCGTCGTCGAGCCCTGGGATTTCGCCAATCTGAGCCCAGCCCAAGAGAACCTCGTTCTCGAGCGAATCCACGGCTCCGGCGCGACTTTGATGCGCACGACGCTGTCCTGGTACGCGATCGCACCCAAGGACCCGCCTCCGGACTTCGACCCGGAGAACCCGTCCGATCCCGCCTACGACTGGGAGAGAGCCGACGCGAAGATTGAGGCCGCACTGGCCCACGGGCTCGAGCCGTATCTCGCCGTGAATGATGCCCCGGTCTGGGCGAGGACGGGCCAGAAGGGCGCCGGCGCACCTCCGAACCCGTCCGATTTCGGGAAGTTCATGCGCGCCGCCGCGGAGCGCTACAGCGGGCAGTATCAGGGCCTCCCGCGCATCCGCTACTGGCAGGTCTGGATCGAGCCGAACGTGAACAAGTTCTTCAAGCCCCAGTACGCGAACGGTAAGCCGGTCTCGCCCGCCAAGTACGCGGCGCTCGTCAACGCCGCGGCCGTCGCGGTCCATGGAGTCCATGCCGACAACAAGGTGATCGCCGGCGGGCTCTCGCCGTTCACGGTCACCTTCGGCGAGACGAACACGATCGGCCCGATGAAGTTCATGCGGGAGATGCTCTGCATGACGACGAAGAACCGGCCGCGTCCGTCCTGCAGCCGGCGCGTCCACTTCGACATTTGGTCGCACCATCCGTTCACGACCGGCGGTCCGTACCACCACGCCCGCCGCGCCGACGACGTCTCGCTCGGCGACCTGCCGGAGATGAAGGCTTTGCTGGTCGCGTCCTACAAGGCGCACCACGCACTCTCGAGCACCATGCCTGGATTCTGGGTGACCGAGTTTTCCTGGGACACGAACCCGCCCGACCCACTTGCCGTCCCGATCAAGCTCCAGTCCCGCTGGACGGCCGAGGCCATGTACGTGATGTGGAAGGTCGGCATCACGCTGGTCACCTGGCTCGATCTTCGCGACAACCCCTATCCCTCCCAGCCGACGCAGTCGGGCCTGTACTGGCGCGGCGCGACGCTCGCGCAGGACAAGCCGAAGCCGACGCTCACCGCCTTCCGCTTCCCATTCGTCGCCTATCGGCAGAAGCACGGGATCCTCGTCTGGGGCCGAACTCCGTGGGGGAAGCCGGGCCGGGTCGCGATCTACCAGAACAGCGTTGGGCGCTGGAAGCAGATCGCGGCCCTGCCGACGAACGGCTACGGGATCTTCAGCCGGCGGATCACCGGCGCCAAGTCGGGCTACCTGCGCGCACAGCTCGTCACCGGCGGGAAGGCGACGGGGCCGCGCAGCCTCGCCTTCTCGCTCAAGCGTCCGGCCGACCGGCTGATTCGCCCCTTCGGCTGAGGACGCCCCTGTAGATCCCGAGGGCCGCGTCCGCAATCCGCGGCCACGCGAACAGGCGTGCGGCCTCACGCGCGCCGGCGCCGAGCTGCTCCCGGCGCTCGGGGTTGCCGAGCAAGCGGATGATCGCCTCCGAGAGCCCGGCGGGCTCGCCGGGCGGCACGAGCTCGACGTCGCGCCCGGCCACCAGCGGCGCCACCCGCTCCGGCGTCCCCGCCAGCACGGTCGGCATGCCGAGCTCGAGCGCGGCCGCGAGCGCGCTCCTGCCGAGGCTGTTCCGCCGGTAGGGGAGCACGCAGAGGTCGACCGACGCGAGCACTTCTGCCGCGTGCTGTGCGTCGAGGTACGGCGTCCACACCACGGCCTCGCCGAGCCCAAGGCGACCGGCCAGGGCTCGGTACTTCTCGTAGCGCGCGCTGTCCGCGCCGCCGAGCATGACGAGCCGCGCGTCCGGCCCGGCCCGGCGAACACGCACGAGCGCCTCGAACAGGTCCTCGACCCCACGCGTGAAGTCGAGCTGCCCGAAATACCCGAGGGTCGGGACGTCGCGCAGCCCGAGCTCGCGTCTGACGGCGGCGGGCGCTCGGCGAGTCTCCGGTGCGATGTTCGTTCCGACCGGAAGCCAGTGCACCGGTTTCACACGGCCGGCGATCCGCCGCAGCGGGCTCAGATAGCCGGGATCGTGGCTCGTCAGCGCGGCGCTCCGGCCGATCAGGGCGAGCGCCTCGAGCTTGATCCGCAGCGGCGAGCGGCGGCCGAGCCCGAGGTTCCAGAAGGTCGTCACGAGGGGGGTGTGGCGAAGGCCGATTGCCGCCGGAAGCTGGTAGGTTGCCTGCAGAACGGAGTCCGGAAAGAGGACGTGGACGATGTCGACTCCCTCGCTCCGCAGCAGCTCGTTCACCCGCCGAAGCGTCTTTCTTCCGTTCTCTTTCAGCGTCCAG
>DASWEE010000003.1:0-3351 GCA_036394915.1 Gaiellaceae bacterium
CGCCCTGGTGGTAGATCGCGGGGATCTTGTTGATCGGGCCGACGAACCAGCCCATGGCGTAGGAGGTGCCGGTCTTCGGCGTCGGGGCGCCGGGCTGGTGGAGCTCGGCGACTCCCGCCGGCGAGAGCACCGAGGCCGTGCTGTATCGACCGCCGTTCAACTGGGCGATCAGGTGGTGGGTCATGTCCTCGGCGCTGGAGATCAGGTAGCCGGCCGGGATCAGCCTGCGGCTGTAGGGCAGATCGGCCGCTCTCGGCCTGCCGAACCAGTAGTTGTGGCCGGTCGCCAGGCCATCCTGCTCCGCGGCGGCCTCGGAGGTGAACGAGTCGCGCATCTGCAGCGGGTCGAAGATCTCTGTCTGCACGTAGCTCTCGTAGGACCGGCCGGCGACGGTCTGCACGATCAGCCCCAGGACCGAGTAGTTGATCGTGCTGTACTGGTACTTCTCGCCGACCGGGGCGGTCAGCTCGGCGCTTCTCAACTTGCGAACCGCCCTTTCGAGCGCAGCGTCACTCGTGTCGCCGCTGCCCTGGAACGAGCGCCCGGTCTTGGTGGAGAGGCCGCTCGTCTGGTTCAGGAGGTGTCGGACGGTGATCTGGGCGGAGGCCTCCTCGTCGGCCACGCGGAACCAGGGGAGGTAGCGCTGCACCGGCGCGTCGAGCTCGACCTTGCCCGCCTCGACCAGTTGCATGATCGCGAGGGCCGTGAACGACTTGCTCACCGAGCCGAGGATGAACGGCGTTTGCGGCGTCACCGCCCGTCCGGATTCGTCTGCCTTGCCGAAGCCACGCAGGTAGGCGATCCGGTTGCCCTTGACGATGCCGAGCGCGAGTCCGGGGATTCGCTGTGCCGCCATCTCTTTGCGGACGAAGCGCTCGATCGCGGCGAACTCGGGACCGGCGCCCGCCCCGTTGGCGGCGGGAGTGTCGGAACCGGGCCTGGTCACAAGGTACGCAGCACCGAGGACCACCGCGGCCAGCGCCGCCCAGATCGCGATCCTCCGCTGTCGCGGACTCCAACGCCCGATCCAGCCGGCCTGCTCGGTTGAATGCGGCTCCGCCTCCGGCGGCGCAGAGGAGGATCGCGCGCTCGCCGGATCCCCGGGCTCGTTCTGGATGACACGCGTCTTCATCGCTGCTCCTCTCGCTGTGCGGGGACATCGCTAGGCTCGCAGCGGCGGCAGCGCATCGGAAGCCGGGAAACTTGTCTGTCGAGGGCCGGTTTTCTCTCGTCTGCTGACGCCGACCGGGCGCGTCAGGAGCCCAGGTAGAGCAAGACCGCGAGCACCCGGCGCGACTCACTCCCGGTCGAGGGGAGGCCCAGCTTGCCGAAGATCGTGGAGACGTGCCGTTCGACCGCGCGGAGCGTGATCACGAGGCGGTCCGCGATCCCCTGGTTCGACCGTCCCTCCGCCATCAGCACGAGGATCTCGCGCTCGCGCGGCGTCAGCACGGCGAGGGGATCGTCGCCGCGCCGTTTCGAGACCAGGGTCGAGATGATCGTCGGGTCGATCGCCGAGCCGCCAGCGCCGACCCGTTCCACGGCAGCGAGGAACTCCGTCACGTCATTGATTCGGTTCTTGAGCAGGTAGCCCACGCCCTCCGCGGAGTCGGCGAGCAGCTTCATCGCGAGCCCGAGCTCGACGTACTGCGAGAGCACGAGGACACCGACCGACGGATAGTCGGAACGGATCTGGAGCGCCGCCCGCAGCCCCTCGTCGCTGTGCGTTGGGGGCAAGCGAATGTCGACGATCGCCACATCCGGCGAGTAACTGCGGACGAGCAGGAGCAACCGCTCCACGTTGTCGCAGCTGCCGACGACGTCGAACCCGCGCGCCGCCAAGAGCTGCACGAGTCCCTCCCGGAGCAGGACTCCGTCCTCGGCGATCACAACGCGCACGGAATCTCCGCCCTGACGCGCGTGCCGCCGTCGCGCGGGCTCCAGACGCGAAGGCGGCCGCCGAGTGCCTCGACACGGTCGGCGAGGCCGCGCAGACCGGAGCCGCCCTCGGTGTCGGCGCCCCCGATCCCGTCGTCAACGACCTCGACCCGAACGTAGCCGTTCTCGCGCGCGATCACGACCGTCGCCGATGACGCCCGAGCGTGCTTGCCGATATTCGCAAGGCTCTCCGAGATCAGGTAGTACGCGGCCACCTCGACTTCCTCCGGCAGACGTCCCTCGATCGCCACGCGAAACTGGACAGGAACCGGTGCGCGCGCCGCGAGCTGCTCGAGCGCGACCGCGAGCCCGTGTCCGCTGACGACCGCAGGATGAATCCCGTGCGCGATCTCCCGCAGCTCCTCCAAAGACGTGTCGATCTCGCGGCGGGCGTGTTCGAGCTGCGCCGTCGCAGCAGGGTCGCCGGCGAGCTGCTCCTCGAGCAGACTCAACTGGAGCGACAGCGCAACCAGCCGGTGCTGCGCACTGTCGTGCAGATTGCGCTCCAACCGTTGCCGCTCCCGTCGTCCGGCTTCGACGATCCGCGCGCGCGAGCCACGGAGCTCTTCGACCCGAGCTCGCAGCTCGACGTTCAGCTGTGATCTCTCGATCGCGATTCCGGCAGCTGCGGTAACCGCAGCGAGGAGCTCCGGCTCATCTTTCAGGGCAGGATCGTGGACCAGCGCGGCCACCTGTACGCCGTCGCGCTCGATGAGCCGCACCGCCCGCCGCCCGTCCGAACTCGGCAACTCCACCGCGCGGCCATCGTGATCGGCGTAGCTCCCGAACTCGGGCAGCCAGTACGCAAGCGTCAGCGACGGATCACGGAGCGCGCGTGCTAGCGCGTCGCGGAGATCAGCGGGCGCCGGATCCGCACGCAGCTCCACGAACAGATTGCCGACGGACGAGCGGGCCAGCCGCGCCTGAAGGAGCCCGATCACAAACGCGAAGGGCGCAAGCCCAACCACGAAGTAGGTGAGCCGCTGGATGGTGACGTGCCCGGGCGCCCCGACGGCGGCCCTCATCGCCAGGACGGCGATCATCAAGAGCCCGATGGCAAAGGAATCGGTGAGGAGCGCCAGCGAGCGGCGCAGCGGCCGACCCGAGCCGAGCCTCCGCGCGACGAGCACACCGATCCCGGCCAGGGCGCACGCGCTGCTCGCTACCAGCTGAACGCGCTCCAAGACGTCGGCCGCGCCCGGCTCAGTCGTGAGCTCGAACACACTGTTGGGTCCGAAGCCGCCAAGCAGCATCCGGACGATGCCGAGACCAATCCCCGTGACGTAGGCGGCCGCAACGATGGCCCGCTCGAACGGCCGCTCCAGCCGGCCGCTCGGGAAGGCGAGGAAGACGTGCAGAAAGAGGATCGGCGGCAGAAGGTTGAGCGTCTGCCCGATCGTGTGCAGAACATCG
>DASWEE010000004.1:0-17674 GCA_036394915.1 Gaiellaceae bacterium
TGAGCCTGGCACTCGCTCGGATGGCATTGCATCGCGACCGGACCGGCATCGAGCATGCGAATGCGATGACGTTCCCGCACGGGAGATGCAACGAGACGTGGCTGAGGGCGATGCGGAACGTCGGTTTGGACGCGGCGGTCACCGACCGCGCACTCCCCTTTTGTCCCGAGGAAGCGATCGACGACCCGCTCTACGAGCTGCTTCCCGCTCAGACGTCCTTTGCCGGCTTTCCGATCGTCAACCGTTTCAAGGCGGAGGAGCCGAAAGAGGAGCTGCTCTTCCAGGCCTATCTCGGTAAGCCGCTGATCGTCTACACCCACCACGGCTTCTTCCGGTCGGGTCACGAGCCGCTGATCGAGATCGTCGAGTTCGTCGAGGGCCACCTCCAGCCGCGGTGGACGGATATCGGAACGATTCTCGCTGCGAACTACCAGCTACGCCGTTCAAACCGAGGGTGGCAGGCACGCGTGTTCTCGAACCGAGCTCGCTTGCACGCGCCGAGCTCGATAGACGCGGTTATCAAGCCCGGACGGGAATTTGCAGCCGACGAGCGGTGTTGGATCGACGGCTCGCCGGTCGACGTCGTCGAGCTCGACGGTGTCGGGCAGCTCGTGGCTCCGGCCGCACTCGGCTCGTCGGGCCTGATCGAATTCGGCCCGGCGACGAAGATCGCGCCCGCGCAACAGGTTCGCGCGTCGTTCGTCAGCCGCGCGCGCCGGATGGCGACCGAGCTTCGAGATCAGTCGATGGGAATCGTCGCGGGCCGGCTGCAATGAGGGGTCGAGCTCCGGGCTCCTCTCGGGATGCTGATCAATCTCCTCCCGCAGATCGATCACGCGGCTCCGATGGCTAGGTGAAGACTGCTCCGAGTCGCGACTGGCGCCGACCTCGATGACGACGTTGCTTCCTTCGTGGCTGCAGCACTCCGGCCTCGGCTTCTTCGTGCTCGAGCTTGCTTTCGTCGCCTTGCTCGTCGCGGGGTTCGTCCAACTGTGGGAACCGCTACGCCGACGACTGTTTGGGAAGGCAGCCGACGGAGAAGCCCTCCTGGCCGAATCCGTGCTCGTCGGTCCCTGGCTCCTCTTGCCGGTGCTTCTCCTGACCGGTTTGGCGGGGGCGTATCGAGCCGGTCTCGCCGCCGCTCAGATCGTGTGCCTCGGAGCCGGGACCGTCCTCGTTCTACGCAGGTTCCGCAGCATGCGCCGACCTGCGGTGCCAAGGCTCGATCTGGGTTTGCTCTCGACCTTTCTCGCAGGAGCCACGATCTGCCTGTTCGTGGTCTGGGCGTGGGCAATGCCCATTCCCGAGTCGTTCAACGGCCATTACCACGGCTGGGTGAACCAGCTTTCCGATCTCGATCGAACGGGTCGCTATCACGCCGTCGACTCGCCGTCCTACGACACCGTGCCGTTCGCATCCCCGAGCGTCTTCTTCCTCGCGCCGTTCAGCCTGCCCTGGGGCCACTGGGCTTGGCTGCGTCCGACGATGCTCGTCCCGCCGCTGCTCGCGCTCTCCACGCTCCTGTTCATGCGCTCGACGGCGGCAGTACTGAGCCGGCGGTGGATCGGCTCGCTCGCCTTCCTGCTCGTCGCCTTCAACCACTACACACCTTGGGAGTTCAGTGAGATCTCGGGCGAACTCATTAGCGGTGCACTGCTTGCGTACTTCGCGTTCCACGTAGCTGTTGCAGTCCAGAGGGGGCGGGTTCAGGCGGCGCCACTTCTATTCGCCCTCGTGTTCGCCTGGACGTTCCGGAAACAGACCCTGCTGGTGATCATCTCGGTGGCGCTGGCGCTCGTCCTCTTCAAAGTCGTTCCCTGGAGCGGGCTGCTGCGTCGCATCCGCTCGATCGCGAGTGCCACGGCCGTCGGCGCGTTCGTGCTCGTGCCGTTCCTCGCGTCGGCCTGCGCTCTGTGGGCATTCTACGGCAGCCCCACGCGTCCACAGTCGGAGGTAGCGGGGGTGGGGTCGTTCGGCTTCGACCATGTTTCGCTCTGGCTTCACGGTCACGCACTCGCGCGAACGACCGGCACGGCCGGCACCGGGAACTTCATTCTCGAGCATTTCTTTCCGCTCCATCCGCATCTGGGGGCAAAGCAGCTGGTCATCGACCTCTTTCGGGGACTCAGCGTGCCGTTGCTCGTCACGCTGGGCGTGATCGCGTTCTTGCTCTTCGCCGGCGCGATGCCCAGCCGCATCCTCCGGGCCCAGCCGAAGCTCCTGCGCCGCTTACTACTCGCGTACCTCGTCGGCTTCGTGGTGCTCGACTATCTCGTCTTCCCGGAGTACGACAAGTTCCAGCACCTGATCATCTACCTCGTCGCGCTCTTTCCTGCGATGCTGCTGGCGGAGTTCGCCGTCAATCGACTTGCGGCCGTCGCCGTCGGAGCGTTCGCCCTGCTGCTGTGCGCGGTCGGCTGGCAAGGATGGGCGGCGACGGACTGGGGCCACGCAGAGAGGGCGAGGGCATCCTTGAATCTGCGCTTGCTATGGCCCCAATCCTCGTCTCTGCTGGAGCGCATCGCGAGGAAGACCAGCCGCTCGCCCGCTTCTCTCGGCCAGGAAATCGAGGAGTACGTGCGCGCGCTGGACGCGACCCGAACCCGAGGCGGACGGATTCTCTTCACTGACGAGGAGCCAGGTGCGCTGGTTCCGGTCCTAGTAGATCGGCAGTACCTCGGCAATGCGCTCTACCTCGAGCAACGCCAGGCCGCACCGGTCGTCCGAGCTCGAGATTGCACCGAGCTCAGGGCCGCCTTCCGCTCTCTCGGCGTCCGGTTCGTCTACGAGCCGGGACGACCGCATGTCACGATCGCGCAGACCTACGTCATGGGCCAACTCCTTCACCAGCGCAGCCGCTGGAGGTATGTCGTGCCGGTGCAAGCCTTGTGCTCCCCGACGTAGATCACCGTCACCCAATGTTTCGGATCGGGGCGAGGAGTCTTCGGCGGGGACGCCGACCTCCCACTGCTGCGCGACGCTGAGATTCGTCGGTTCGTAGAATAGGCCGCTTGGCCCGGCCCCCGTCGAGTACCAAGACATCTGTCGCCGTTCCCTTCGTTGACCTGCGTCCGAGCCTCCGCGAGCTGAAGGACGCGATCCTCGACGACATCGCCGGGCTCCTCGACTCTGCGGAGTTCCACTATGGCTCAGCGGTGAGCGAGTTCGAGACCCGCTTTGCTGCGTACTGCGGCACAGCCCACTGCGTTGGTACGTCGAACGGGCTCGACGGGCTCCGGCTGACCCTGCTGGCCGCCGGCATCGAGGAGGGCGCCGAGGTGATCATCCCGGCAAACACATTCGTCGCCACCTTCGCCGCGATCCATCAGGCGGGCGGAATTCCTGTCCCCGTCGATGCTTCCGAGAGCGACTACGAGATCGATCCGGCGCTGGTCGAGTCGGCCCTGACGGAGCGGACACGATTCATCGTGCCCGTCCATCTGTACGGACAGATGGCCGACATGGGCGCGATGGCGGGGCTCGCGTCCAAGCATGGATTCGACGTGATCGAGGATGCGTGCCAAGCACACGGCGCTGAGCGGAACGGCTACCACGCAGGTAGCTCCGGACGCGCGGCCGCGTTCAGCTTCTACCCGAGCAAGAACCTCGGCGCGGCGGGGGACGCCGGGGCCGTGACGACCGACGAAGCCGAGCTCGCCGCGCGATTGCGCGCCCTGCGCCACCATGGCGAGTTCGAGAAATACCGGCACGAGCTGGAGGGTTACACGGCCCGTCTCGACACGATCCAGGCGATCGTGTTGCTCCGGAAGCTGCCTCACCTCGACCGCTGGACCGAGCAACGGCGCACCGCTGCGCGCTTCTACTTCGAGGCGCTGGACGGTGTGGGCGATCTGCGGCTTCCGCCGGTCCCGCCTGGCAGCGATCCAGTCTGGCACCTCTACGTCGTCCGCACCCGGGACCCCGAGGGCCTCGCCGCGCATCTGGCGTCGCGGGGGATCGGCAGCGGCCGACACTACCCGCAGCCTCCCCACCTGTCCGCCGCGTTCTCGTGGCTCGGCTACGAGCGCGGAGACTTCCCGGTCGCGGAGGCACTTGCCCGCGAGGGACTGTCCCTGCCGTTGTTTCCCGGAATCACAGGCGAGCAGCTCGAGGCAGTCCATGCCGCGATCGTCCAGCACTTTGGCTGACCTGCCCGCGAACGAGGCGCCGTTCCGTCTGATCGACAACGTCGAGTTCGGTGCCGGCGTCGTCGTTCACTCGTTCACGAACCTGTACGGGTGCCGAATCGGCGAGGAGACGCGGATCGGTCCGTTCGTCGAGATCCAGACGGGGGTCCTGGTCGGCGCACGCTGCAAGATCCAAAGCCACGCATTCATCTGCACCGGAGTCGAAGTCGGCGACGAGGTGTTCGTCGGGCACGGCGTCATGTTCATCAACGACCGGCGACCACGGGCCACAACCGATGAAGGCGGACTTCAGACGGAGGACGACTGGACGCTCGAGCCGACGATCGTCGAGGAAGGAGCGGCGATCGGATCCGGAGCCACGATTCTCTGCGGTGTGCGCATCGGCCGAGGCGCACTCGTGGGCGCAGGTGCAGTGGTGACTCGTGATGTGCCGGCCGGTGGGGTCGTGACGGGTAACCCGGCACGCCTGACGTCTGCACGCTGACCCCGACGGGAGCACCCGTGCGTGCCTTCTTCGAGCGCGTCGGGCTCCTCTCTATCATCTCCCTCTCGTGAGCGCGCGGCGAAAGATCCTGTCCGTCGTCGGCACTCGGCCGAACTTCATGAAGACGGCACCAGTCGTCCGCGAGCTGCGACGGCGGTACCGCGAGTTCGACCACGTCCTCGTCCATACAGGCCAGCACTACGACGAAGAGATGTCGCAGATCTTCATTGACGAGCTCGCGATCGGGGATCCGGACTTCTTCCTCGGCGCCGGCTCCGGCACGCATGCTCAGCAGATCGCCCGTGTGATCGAGCGGCTCGAGCCCGTCCTCGTCGAGACGGAACCGGACGTGGTCCTCGTCTCCGGCGACGTCAATTCGACGCTCGCAGCCGCACTGGCGGCGGCAACCAAGCGCGTCCCGATCGGTCACATCGAAGCAGGCTTGCGGAGCTTCGACCGCACGCTGCCGGAAGAAGTGAACCGCGTGATCGTCGATGCGCTGTCGTCGATGCTCTTCATCCACTCGCCCGAGGCACGCTCGAATCTGATCGTGGAAGGCTGCGACGAGCGCGCCGTCCACTACGTCGGCAACACGATGATCGACACGCTCGTGGCGCTGAGGGAGCGGATCGAGGCAGTCGACGCACCGGCGGCGAATGGACTGCGGCGCGGCGACTACCTGCTCGTCACGCTTCACCGGCACTGGCTGTTCGAGCAGGAAGAGCTCCTCATGGACACGTTCAGCCGCCTGATCGAGGTCGCGGACGAGCTCGAGGTCGTCTTCCCGGCGCACCCACGGACTCAAGCCGCGCTCGAAGAGCTCGGGCTCGCTGGGAAGACGCGACGGCTGCGGCTGCTCCCGCCACTCGGATACCTCGAGTTCCTGGGCCTGCTCGCAGGAGCGGCGGGTGCGCTCACGGACTCCGGCGGGATCCAGGAGGAAACCACGTTCCTCGGTGTGCCGTGCTTCACGTTCCGCCCGAACACTGAGCGGCCGATCACGGTCGAGATGGGCACGAACATGGTACTTGGGCTCGAACCCGGTCGGATCGGCGAGGTGCCGGGGCTGATTCGCCAGCGGCAGAGCCTGACGAGCCGCACTCCGCCGCTGTGGGACGGCGAGGCGGCCAAACGCATCGTCGACATTCTCGCTGTCGAGCTCGACAAAGCCCCGTCGCTCGCGATCTCGGGCGAATGAAGGTCTGGATCGACCTCTCGAACTCACCGCATCCGCTGCTGTTCGACCCGATCGCGCGCCGGCTGGAGCAGCTCGGCCACACGGTCACCCTGACCGCCCGCGACAATGCCCAGACGCTCGAGCTCGCACGGAAGCGGTGGCCCGCGGTCGAGGCGATCGGAAGTCCGAGCCCGCCCGGCCGCGTAGCCAAGGCGCGCGCGATCGCCGGTCGGACGCGCGCGCTCCATCGCTGGGCGAAGGCAGCGCGGCCGGACGTGGCGCTCTCGCACAACTCGTACGCGCAGATCGTCGCGGCCCGAGCGGCGGGCATCCCGGCCGTCACGGCGATGGACTACGAGCATCAGCCGTCGAACCACCTCGCCTTCCGGCTCGCGAAGAGGATCCTCCTGCCCGAAGCGCTTCCCGAGACTTCCGTGCGGCGCCAAGGGGCGCGCCCCGCGAAGGTGCGGCGCTATCCGGGCCTCAAGGAAGAGATCTACCTCGGCGACTTCGAGCCGGACCCGAGCATCCTCGAACAGATTGGGGTCGAGCGGACGCCGGGGACGGTCGTCGTCGTCATCCGCGCGCCGCCGATGGGTGCGCTCTACCACCAGTTCGGAAATCCGCTCTACGCGCAGCTGCTCGAGCGGGTCCGCGAACGGCCGGACCTGCGCTGCATCGTGCTCGCGCGAACCGCCGGACAGCGCAGCGCGCTCGGCGCACTCGATGCGCCAAACCTGATCATTCCCGAGCATGCGATCGACTCGAGGTCGCTGATGTACGCGAGTGACCTCTTCGTCGGCGCGGGCGGGACGATGACGCGCGAGGCAGCGCTCCTCGGCGTGCCGACGTTGACGGTGTACGCGGGACGCCCGCCGGCGATCGAGGAGTGGCTCGAGCAGAGAGGGATGCTCTCGCGCCTGACATCCCCGGACGTGAACGGGGTCGGTCCACGGACGCGCGAGCCGGTCGATCCGAAGCAACTCCGCGAGCGCGGCGCGGCGCTCATCGAGCTCTTCGTCGAGGAGACGCTTGCGGCGGCCGCCCGGCGCTAGGGCTCGACGGCCGCGGCGATCTCTCCGCCGAACAGACGCGCAACGTTCTCGAGGGCGTGGCGCTCGAGCGCCCGATCCGAGAGCTCGGACAGCTTCCTCCGTCTGGCCGCGTCTGTCGCGAGGCGGCGGAGAGCCTGCGCGAGAGCTTCGACGTCCGGCTCCGTCACGACCTCTGCGCAGCCGTACTGTTGAGCGTAGGCGACGAGATACGAGTTCGCCGGCGCATGGATGAGGATCGGCCGACCCGCCGCGAGGTACTCAGGCAGCTTGCTGGGCGAGGTCGTCTCGACAACGGCGACCACCGCGTCGAACGAGAGCGGGAGGAAGAGGATGTCGGCGGCCCGCTGGGCCGCGCGCACCTCGTCGAGAGGTGCCCGCCGTACGTGGACTCGCTCACCGTCTCGGATGCCGTGCCGAGCCAGGACCTCACGCGGGGTTTGCGTCAGCAGGTGCAGCTGCGGGTCGAGATCGTCTAGGTCCCGCGAGTCCAGCGACTCGATCAGACGAGCGATCGCGTCTGCCTGCGCCTCGTAGATCGTGCCGGTGAACAGAATCGACGGTCTGCCCGAAAGCCCCGCCGGCAATTGCGATTCGCCGGGTCGCGGGGCATACGGAACCGGGACCTCCACGGCACGTGCATTCCCGCCGCCGTAGCTCGCCCAGGTCCTGAGCAGCCGCTTCCGCTGTGCCTCGTTCAGGACGAATGCAGCGGTGGCTCGGCGCGCGACGTAGCGGTCGATCAGGCGCGCGACCCTCCGGCCCCGCGGCAATCCCTCGACGTAGACGTCCATGAAGAAGACGAGCAGCGGCTTGCGCGTGACGGCGGAGGCGACGCAGGCCGCGAGCAGGAAATGCTGCTTCGGATAGACGGCGAGGACGCCCTTGACGTCACGACGTCTGAGCACCCGGGCCGCCGCGGCGGCGGCGCGCAATCCGACGGCGACGTTCCCAAGCGCACGAAGGCGCAACGGCAGCTCGAAGCGGCCCAAGCGGAGCACCGTGTCCTCGGGCCACCAGCGCGGCAGGTCGTAGCGTCTGACGGCCAGGCCCGGCGGGTGGTCGCCATTCTTCCCGGGATCGCCCGCGAACACGATCACTCCCTCGGGATCGAACGGGCTGAGCAGCGTCCCGATGACGAACGCCGTCCCGATCGGCATCGGCGGGAACGCCCACGAGAGGACGAGGAGCTTGCCGTCTTCGACGAGCAGGCGACGCTCGCCGCTCATCGAGTGTTGCCGACGATGAACTTGACCACCCTCTCGGCAACGCCCGAATCGGCGGCGTACGGCGATACCCAATCGCGACTCGCCGACGTCATCAGCCGGACGCATTGGGAGATCTGAGCCGGATCGGCCACGCCGGACAGAATGTTCGAGCCGCACTCGACCGTCTCGGGCCGCTCCGTGGTATCCCGGCAGGTGACAGCCGGGATCTTCAGCAGGCTGCACTCTTCCTGAACGGTGCCGCTGTCGGTGACGACGCAGCGTGCACTCGACTCGAGCCGGACGAAGTCGAGGAAACCGAAGGGTTCGCACGGCCGCACCCGGAGGCTCAACGTCTCCTCTTGGGCCTCCAGCCGCTTGCGAGTCCGCGGGTGGAGGCTCCAGACGAGAGGCAGGTCGAGCTCGTCCGCGACGTCGCTCAGTCCCCTGCAGATCACTCGCAGGCGGTCCGGGTAGTCGACCGTCTCCTCCCGATGCGTGGTCGCGAGCAAGTAGCCGTCAGGTTCGAGCTCGAGCCGGTCGAGCACGTCCGAGGCTTCCCACCGCGGGCGAAACTCCTCCAGCACGTCCTTGATCGGGTTCCCGGACAGGAGGAGCCTAGAGGGCGCGATTCCCTCGGCGAGGAGGTACTCGCGCGACCTTGGCGTGTACGGCAGCAGCCAATCGCTGATGTGGTCGATCAGCTTTCGGTTCTTCTCTTCCGGAACCCGCCAGTCGAAGCAGCGGTTTCCGGCCTCCATATGGAAGATCGGGACGTTGTGGCGTGCGGCCGCGATCGCCGACAGCCCACTGTTCGTGTCGCCCAGGATCAGGAGCGCGTCGGGCTTCTGCTCCAGGATCACGGGCTCGATCCGCGCGACGATGTGGCCGATCTGCTCGCCGACCGTCGGCGACTTCACCTCGAGGTACGCGTCCGGCTGCGGGAGATCGAGCTCGTGGAAGAAGATGTCGGACAGCAGCGGGTCGTAGTTCTGACCCGTGTGGACCAAGTGCTGCTGAATCCCCGCGGCCGCCAGCTCGCGGAAGACGAGGCTGAGCCGGATCAGCTCCGGCCTCGTCCCCACGACGATGAGGAGCTTCATGCAGGCAATGAGCTGAGCAGCTGTCCGCTTCCGATCATCGCCGCATCGACGAAGTCGGCCTGGTCGAGCAGGTCTTCGAGCTCGCGACCGGTGACGATCGCATCCGCCGAGGAGAACTCGCCCTCGAGCACCCGCTCCTCCTGCTCGTGGTGGAGCTCGGGAAGCAATGGGCGGATCACGTAGTAGCCGTTCAGCTCGACCGTTCGGTAGGCCTCCTCCTCCGACACGAGAATCTCGTGGATCTTCTCTCCGGGGCGGATACCGGTCGTGACGACGTCGATCTCCCGGTCGCCGATCAACGACGCGGCGATGTCCGTGACGCGTGCGGAGGAGATCTTGGGCACGAGGATGTCACCGCGCCCCGCCCACTCGAGTGCAGCCAGGACCGTGTCGACAGCTGATTCGAGACTGAGCAGGAATCTCGTCATCTCGGGAAGCGTGATCGTCACGGGGCCGCCGTTTGCGATCTGGCGCTTGAAGAGCGGGATCACCGAGCCGCGAGACGAAAGGACGTTGCCGTAACGGACGGCGGCCATCCTGCAATGGTCCTGGTGGAGATTTCCTTCCGCCACGATCCGTTCCTGAACCGCCTTCGTCATCCCCATGACGTTGATCGGCTTGCAAGCTTTGTCGGTGGAGACGGCGATGAGCGTGTGTAAGCGCTCGTGCTTGCGGGCAGCCGTGACCATGTTCTCCGCACCGAGGACGTTCGTGGCGACCGCCTGCGTCGGGAAGTACTCGCAGGTGGGGACTTGCTTCATCGCCGCCGCATGGACGATGACGTCGCTCTGCGAGATCGCGCGATCGACCGCATACCGGTCGCGCACGTCGCCGATCCAGAACTCCAGCAGTTCTTCGAAGTTCGAGTAGTAGATGTCGTCGGTAGCCGCATAGGCGTGCTTCCAGGCGGTCTTCATCGAATACTGCTTGGCCTCGTCGCGGGAGAAGACGATGATCTTCCGCGGCGATCCATTTTCCAGCCTCAGCAGCCGCCGGATCAGCGCCTGTCCCAGCGATCCGGTCCCGCCGGTGACGAGCACGACCGCGTTGTCAAGCTTTCGCTTCATCCAACTCCCTTTCCCTTGCGAGGTAGTCGTCCAGCATTTTGGTCCACGACGGCGCCGTCAGCCCCGTCTCCTGTGTGAACCGCCTCGAGTCGAGCGCGCGGTTCACCGTCGGTTCGTCGACAGGGCGGATCGTGGTGTCGAGGTCGAGGCGATCACGCAGCAGGTGCAGAAGGTCGAACTTCGTGATCGGATCGGCCGAGACGTGGTAGAGACCTGCTAGTTCCGGGTACGACCGCGAGACCTCGACGAGGAGCCCCGATAGAGCCCGCGTCGTGAGACCGGAGAACACGGCGTTCGTGTAACCCTGCACCTCTTTGCCGTCCTGCGCGGCGAACCACGCCAACAGACCCACGCCGCGGGTTAGCTCCCACCCAATGATCGAAGTGCGAATCGTCAGCCCCGGCGGCTCCGTGACCTCTCCCAGCAGCTTCGTCAAGCCGTAGAGGTCACGAGCGTCGGCGACGTCTTGCTCCGTATACGCCTGCCCGAGCGGCAAGGAGCCGGAGAAGACGCAGTCGGTGCTCACGTGAATCAGGCGGCACCCACGCGCCGCGCACGCGGCCGCGACCTGGTGGGGGAACAGCGAATTGAGCGCGATCGCAGGCAGCGGGCGGTTGGCGTCCTCGAGCTGCTTCACGATCCCGATGCAGTTCAGGACGAGGGACGGTGCGACGAAATCGAGGAGGCCCGGAAGTGCTGCCGGCTCGAACGCGTCGAATCGATGCAGCGTCGCGGGCAGGCCGAACACCTCGGCGCTCTCGGGGCTCCGAACGGATGTATGGACCTCATAGCTGCGGGCGAACGTTCGGACCGCTTCGTGGCCGAGCATCCCGGTCCCGCCGAGGATGAGAACGCGTTCTCTGCTATCCGGATTCATCGTCTTCCTGCAGGAACTCTTCGAGTGACACCGCCCGACCGGTCAGGGCCGATCGGAGGGCAGCGAAGGTAGCAGTCATCGTGTCGAGGGCGTCGGGCTCCTCGGGCGGACGCTCACCTTTCAGAGCGGCCCGGAGAGCGACGAATTCGCCGCGATGTCCCTTGTCTCGGGTCCGGCTGCGCGAGCGCCTCCGCCGCTTTCCGTCCAGGAGCGTGAGCGACTTGAAATCATCGAGGACCGCCGAGCGCCCGGCCGCGTGCGCCTCCACGTACTCCTTCCCCAGGCCGTCTGCGCCGGCGTCCGAGTAGATCACCGCCGCGGTCGAGCCGTCCGGGAAGATGAAGGAGACGTTGAAGCTCCTCGTCGCGGGCAGCGGTCGGCCAGGAGGCGAGTCGGCGAGACAAACGACCTGCGCGGGGAGCCGGCCGACGACCCAGCACGCGAAGTCGACGAAGTGGCAGCCCTCGCCGACGAGCCGTCCGCCCCCTTCCTCCAGATCGTCGAGCCAGTGCTCGCCGGTGGCCGGCTCTGCGTTGACTCGATAGAGAAGGCGGATCGGCGCGCCTGCAGCCACGACGTGCTTGCGCAGCTCAGCCGCGAGGGGCGCATACCGACGGTTGAACCCGACGGCGAGCGTGCGCTCCGCCGCGTCGCGAGCCGCCCGCAGGACCCGCAGCTCGCGCATCGTCAGCGCCGGCGGCTTCTCCACGAAAACGTGCTTCCCCAGGCGGAGCGCATTGGCCGCCAAAGCAGCATGCGAGTCGTGGCGGGTTGCAATGACGACGAGTCCGACGGATTTGTCCGCGAGCACCTCGTCAGGCGTCACCGCCGACTCGAAGCCGAAACGCACCGCTGCGGCCTTCGCCGAGAGACCGTTCGCGCTCGCCACCAGTCGAAGATGGAAACCCGCGTCTCGAAGAGCCGGGATCAAGACGCGCCCGGCGAAGCTGCCCGCTCCGATCACGCCCGCAGACGCCGCATCGCCCGCAGTTGCGGTGGGCGCCGGGGTGACGGGACGCCGCGGGTCACGCCGCTCCGCGCTCGGTGGGTACTCGAGAACGATCCCGAGCGAAAGCCGCTTAGGCTCCAGGAGGTGGTCGTACGCTGTAGCCGCCTGCTCGATCGGGAGGCGTTCGGTCACGAGCGCACGCACGTCCACATGGCCTCTGGCGACGAGGTCGAGGAAGGCGCGCATGTTGCGACGCTCAGTCCAGCGAACGTAGCCGATTGGGTAGTCGAGCCCGTGCTCCTCGTAGGCGCGGTCGTACCTGCCGGGGCCGTACGAGCGCGAGAGCCTGAGCTCGAGCTCCTTCTCGTAGTACGGCAGGCGCGGGATGGTCATGCCGACGTCGCCTACCACGACGACGCGGCCGCGGTCGCGGCAGAGAGCCGCGGCGAGCTCGAGTGGGTCCGACGAGGACGTCGCGGCAGTCACGATCACGGCATCACAGTCGGCGGCGGCGCGAGGGAGCGGCTCGTCCAGCTCGTCCCGCGCGAAGGCCTCGTGGACGGCCCCTAACGCGCGGGCTTGCTCGACCCGCCCGGGTGCGAGGTCCACTCCGATCGCCTGTGAGCCGGCCGCACGAAGCAGCTGTCCGACGAGCTGGCCGACCAACCCGAGGCCGATCACCGCGATGCGCCCACCAATGACCGCCTCCGCCTGCCTCACCGAGTGGAGCGCGACGCTTCCGACGGTGGCGAAGGCGGCTTGCTCGAACGAGAGTGCGTCCGGGATGCGCGCGCAGAGGTTGCCGGGCACGCGGTCGATCTCGCTGTGCATCGCGCCGGCGCCGCCGCACGCGACTCGATCACCGGCGGTGAGGTCCGGGACCCGGTCTCCGACGGCGGCCACGACGCCGGCGGCTGAGTAGCCGAGCCCTCGTGGAGCGTCCAGCTCTATCCGCACCGCATCAACGGTCTCGGCGAGGCCGTCGCGCCTCACCTTCTCCACGACCTTCCGCACCTGGTCAGGCCTGGACCTCGCCTTTCCGACCAGGCTCTTCCGGCCGGTCTCGACCTTCGTCCGCTCTGTGCCCGAGCTGAGCAAGCTGGTGTGGACCTCGACGAGCACCGTCTCGGGCGTGAGCGTGGGCGCGGGGACGTCGACCACTTCGATCTGGCCGTCCCGCAGCCGCTGCGTCACCTGCTTCATGCCGGCACCCTCAGCTTCGGCTCCTCGACGGCGGCCGCCCCGTCGACGAACGTTCGTAGCCAGAGCTCGAGCGTGAGGAACGTCCAGATCCGAAGCGCGTAGTCCGCCTGGCCCGACTCGTTCAAACGCACGATCCGCTGGACTTCAGCCGGGTCGAGGAGTCCCCGTGCGGAGATGCTTTCCGGCGAGAGGAGATCGTCCATCATCGGCTTCAAGTCGCCGACGAGCCACGCTCGCACGGGAGCGCCGAACCCCGCCTTCGGCCGCCAGATCACCTTCCGCGGAAGGATGCCCTCCATGCTCTTCTTGAGCAGGTACTTCCGAGTCAAACGCTTCAACTTGAGCTCGGGCGGGATGCGGCCCGCCAGCGCGACCAGCTCGTCGTCAAGCAGCGGAACACGCACCTCGGTCGAAGCCGCCATGCTCATCTTGTCCGTGTACGTGAGGTTCAGGCATGGAAGGAAGGTCTTCTGGTCGACATAGAGGATCTGGTTCAGCCAGTGCTCGTCGCGGACACGGTCGAAGTAGGAGCGGTGACGGCGGTACGGATCGTGGCCGTCCAGCTCGAGGCGTACATCTGGGCTCAGGACTCGCTCGAGGTCATCGCGCTGGTAGTAAGAACAGTAGGTCAGGTACCGGCTGACGGGATCCTGGTCGAGTCCGCCGACGAGCTTGCGCAGGTTTCGCCGCGGGCCCCGCATCCGCCCCGGACGGCCGAGCGTCACCCTCGACTCGACTCCTCTTCGAATGGCGGAGCGGATAGCGCGAGGAAGAGCGTCGGCGGAGCGACCCAGACGCGCCGCGAGGTGCCTGGGATAACCCGCGAATACCTCGTCTCCGCCCATGCCGCTGAGGATCACGGTCAGCTGCTCGCGGGCGGCGGCGCAGATCAGATAGGCGGTAATGCAGGCCGTATCCGCGACCGGCTCGTCCAGATGCCAGACGAGCTTCGGAAGGAGCTCGACGATGTTCGCGTCGAGGATCCGTTCGTGGTAGTCGACGTCGAACAAGCGCCCGACCTCGCGAGCGTAGCCGAGGTCGTCCGGGATGATCTCATGGGCAAGGTCCTCCTTGCTGAAGCCGAGCGTGTAGGTCGTGATTCGTCCCGCCGCTGCCGTCGCCTCCGCGACGATCGCGCTCGAATCGAGGCCCCCGCTCAAGAAGCTCCCGAGGGGAACGTCCGAGATCATCTGGCGCCGGATCGCCGCCTGCACCTCTTCGCGCAGCCGTTCGGTCCACTCCTCCTCGGACCGGTGCTCGACGTCGAAGCTGACGTCCCAGTACTGCCGAACCGAGAGGCGGCCGGCGCGATACGTCGCACAGTGCCCCGGTGGAAGCTTGTAGATCGCGTCGAAGACCGTGTCCGGATCCGGGACCCAGAGGAAAGTCAAATAGTCGGCGAGCGCGTCGAGCCGCAGGCGCGGCCGCGGAAGCGCCTGCAGAATCGCCTTCACCTCCGAAGCGAAGTAGAAGACGTCGCCGCGCTCTGCGTAGTAGAGCGGCTTCACACCGAGACGGTCACGCGCGAGGAACAGCTCGCGCGCCTCGGCATCCCATATCGCAAAGGCAAAGATGCCGTTCAGCCGGTCGAGCATCGAAGGCCCATACCGCGCGTACATCGCGAGCATCACTTCCGTGTCGCAATTGGTCGCGAACGTAAAGCCCTCTCGCTCCAGCTCGGTCCGGAGAGCCTGGAAGTTGTAGAGCTCCCCGTTGTACGTGATCCAATAGCGGCCGTCGGAGTAGGACATGGGCTGAGCGCCCCGCGGCGTGGGGTCGATGATCGCAAGCCGGCGGTGTCCTAGCGCCCCCGGCGGCGAGCCGTTTTCAGCGGCGAAGCAGCGGATCCCGTCGCCGTCGGGGCCGCGATGCTGGAGCGTCGCGGTCATGGCGCGGACGAGCGCTTCGTCGTCCAGTCCGACGAATCCGCAAATCCCGCACACGAGGCGCCTAGATCACCTCGGCGAACGAGAGCCGCGCGCCGTCGCGCTCGAGCGAGGTCTGAGCGGTCTCCGCGATCGCCACGACCCGCTGCGTCAGCTCCAGATGCCCCGCAGGAGAGGCTCCCTTCCGCACCGCCTGGACGAACTCCTCGAGCTCGAGGGCGATCGGCTCGCTGACGTCGAGCTTCGGGGAGATGATGTCACCGGTGCGGTAAGACAGCTGGTACTCGCCGAATGTCTCTGGATCCTGGTAGACGACGCCGTGGTTGAAGATCCGGATCGGCTCGGGGCTTCCATCCTCGTAGACGACCATCTTCTCGCTGCCGACGATCACGGTCCGGCGGACCCGCCCCGGGGCGAGCCAGCTGAGCTCGATGTTCGCGAGCACACCGGAGGGAAAGCTCATGTTGATGAACGCGACGTCCGGAATCCCGCGCACGACCGAGTCGCGGCCGATGGCCGAGATGGTTACCGGCATCTCGTCGAGCCAGTAGAGCAGGATCGAGAAGTCGTGGGGCCCGAGGTCCCAGATAACACTCACGTCGCGTTGGTGAAGGCCGAGGTTTACGCGGCTCGAAGAGATGAAGTAAAGCTCGCCGAGCTCGCCGCGCTCGATCAGCTCCTTCGAGGCGCGGACGGGCGGGCTGTACAGGAAAGTCTGGCCGCACATCAGCACGCGGTCGTTCCGCGAAGCCAGATCGACGAGTCGCTGAGCTTCCTCGGAGGAGCGGCCGAGCGGCTTCTCCACGAACGTGTGCTTTCCCGCCTCGAGGCTCCGCGCCGCGAGTTCGAAGTGCGTGTGGACGGGCGTCGCCAGCACGATCGCGTCGAGATCCGGGTCCGCCAAGAGGTCGTCGATCCTCGTCGTCGTCTCCGCGCTCGGGTGGCGGCGGGCGAACGTCATCAGGCGCGTTGCGTCCACGTCGCAGATCGTCTTGACGTCCACTCCCTGCATCTCGGACAGGACGCGGAGGAGGTTCGGCCCCCAGTAGCCCAGCCCCACGAGCCCGATCTTGAGTTCTTCCAGCGTCATAGCGCGAACGAACTTCGACCCCCGAGACCCCCTACGGCCGAACGATCGTTACCTTACCAGCAGAGATCTCGGGCTTACCAGCGGAGACGCCGAAGTAGCATGGCTCTCGTGGAACAAGCGTCGTCTCAAGAGCATCCGATCCGGCGCCGCGGAGCCGCCTTCTGGAGCGAGCATCAGCCGGGTCTCCGATTCTCGACGCAACCGGTCGGGACGCCTGAGTTCTTCGCGGAAGTCGAATGGCACCGGTACTCGCTCGAACCGCACATCCCTGAGATCGCCGGTTTCGAGCGCTGGGGCGGCCGGAACATCCTCGACGCCGGCTGCGGGATCGCAACCGACGGAGCTCGCTTCGCGCGTGCCGGTGCCCGATACACCGGTCTCGACCAGAGCTGCCCGGCCCTTGCCCTCGCCCGACAGCGGTTCGCGCTCGAGGAGCTCGAGGGAACGTTTGTCCAGGGCTCCGTGAGCGATCTGCCCTTTCCCGACCAGTCGTTCGACCTTGTCTACTCGCACGGCGTCGTGCACCACGTGCCGGATACCGAGAAGGCAATCTCCGAGCTCCATAGGGTGCTCCGGCCTGGAGGGACGGCGCTCGTGATGGTCTACCACCGCAATTCGCTCAATTATCGGCTGAACATCATGGTTGTACGCCGAGCGCTGGCCGCGGTCTTGCTCATTCCAGGCGCGGACAGGCTCGTCGCCCGGCTGACCGGCGAGGATCCCGCCGTGCTCGATGGACACCGCGCGCTGTTCGAGCGCCATGGCCTCAGCTACCTCACCGATGGCGCGCTTTTCCTGTCGAACAACACCGACGGTCCGGGGAACCCACTCTCCAAGGTCTACTCGCGCGCGGAGGCCCGGGCGCTGTTCGAGCGCTTCGTGGACGTCCGCCTGGAAACCAGGTTTCTCAATCTGCGCCTCTATCCCGGCGGAGCCCCGTTCTCACGAACGTCGCCGGCGCAGTGGCTCGAGCGACGGATCGGTTGGTACCTCTACATCGAGGCCCGGAAGGCCAGCACTGGGGAGAGTGCCATGCCGGCATAGCCGGCGCCGTTTTTCTATCGAGACGGATCGCCTTCCGGGAGGTCGGATCCAGCGCGACGACGCTGCTCGTCGGGGGTCACCGCGGCGGCCTCCACTAGAGGCGAGCGCTAGCGCCTGCTCAACAAGAAGCGAGCCGGTCCGCACGCCAGTTCCGGTGCCACTCGTGGAGCACGTACAAAGCCCAGACACGCTGCGCGCGCAACCAGGGAACATCCAAGAGCCACGACTGGCGAAGCCGGGCCAGCTCCCGGCTCACCACCCGCGGCTCGACGAGCCCGGCTTCCGCCACCGCATCGGGCGAAAGCGCCTCGCTGACTCGCCGGTAACAGTCGGGCTGTGCAAGCCACTCGGCCAGCGGAAAGTTGAACCCGTGCTTGGGCCGGTGAAGA
>DASWEE010000005.1:0-7483 GCA_036394915.1 Gaiellaceae bacterium
TCCGTCATGTCCCATTGCTCGTCGGTGCCGATCTTGTTGTCGGGCCGCGTCGAGAGCTCCGCGCTCGCCTTCAGGTCGAAGAGCTCGTACACGTAGCGGCCGTATGCGACGCAGCCGGCGATCTCGTCCTGGATCTGCTCCTCGGTGCAGAAGATGTGCGCGTCGTCCTGGGTCACGATCCGCACGCGGAGCAGCCCGTGCAGCGCACCCGGCAGCTCGTCGCGGTGCAGCGACGCCGCCTCGGCGTAGCGGAGCGGCAACTCCTTGTAGCTGCGGGGGCGGCTGCCGAACAGGAGCATGTGGCCCGGGCAGTTCATCGACTTCATCGCGAACAGCTGGCCGCGGACGTCGACCTTGAACATCAGGTCCTCGTACTTCGGGAAGTGGCCCGACGTCCAGAAGGTGTCGGCGTCGTAGATGATCGGCGTCCGCACCTCGAGGTAGCCGCGCCTCGCGTTCTCTCGCACGCGGATCCGTTCGAGCTCGTTCCAGATCACCGCCCCTTTCGGGTGCCAGAGCGGCGAAGCAGGCGAGTGCTTGGAGAAGTGGTAGAGGTCGAACTGTGGGCCGAGCTTGCGGTGGTCGCGCCGCTTGGCCTCCTCGAGCCGCTCGAGGTACTCGTCGAGATCCTTTTGCGAGTAGAAGGCCGTGCCGTAGATGCGCGTCAGCTGCGGGTTCTTCTCATCGCCGCGCCAGTAGGCGCCCGCGAGCCCGGTCAGCTTCAACGCCTTGATCGGACGGGAGTCCTGGAGGTGCGGGCCGCGGCAGAGGTCGGTGAAGTCACCCTGCGTATAGAAGGAGATCGGCTCCTCGGCATCCTCGACGAGCTCGACCTTGTACGGCTCTCCCATAGAGAGGAAACGCTTCCGCGCTTCCTCTCTAGTGACCTCCTGTCTCGTCCAGCTGCGACCTTCGTCCAACTCTTTTCGTATTTCCGCCTCGATGCGCTCGAGGTCCTCCTCGACGATCGGCTCGGGGAAATCGAAGTCGTAGTAGAAGCCGTTCTCGATCGGAGGGCCGATCGCGATCTTGACGCCGGGATAGAGCCGCTTGACCGCCTCCGCGAGGAGGTGGGCGCTTGAGTGGCGGAGCACCGCGAGCGCGTCGGGGTCGTCCGTGTCGCGCGTGGTCAGGATCTGGATCCGCTCCCCGTCCTGGAGCGGCAGGCGGAGGTCCTTGACCGAGCCGTTCGAACGGACGAGCACCGCCTGCTCGGCCAGCTTCGGTCCAATCGCGGCGGCGGCGTCGCGGCCGGTCGCGTCCTCCGGAAGCTCCAGCTCCGACTTATCGGGGAGAATCACCTTCATGAAAGGCAAGGATAATCAGGAGCCTCGCGAGGACGATCGCAACGAGCTGATCGAGGACGAGTCGCCGATCCCTGACCCGGAAGAGGTCAAGTCCAGGGACGACGACGACCCGGGCTCCGACTAGCCCACTAGTCGGAGCAGCGATGCTTCGAACGACGGGCGAGCGCGAGCAGCACGACGGGCGCGGCGACGAGCACCCACATCGTCGTCCCCAGGCCTGCGTGCTCGGCGAGCATTCCGAGCGCCAGTGGGACGAGCGCACCCGCGAGGCCGCCGATCCCGCCGAGAGCGACCGCTGCGCCGCTGCGGTCGGGCAGCGCCGAGTAGAGCCCGGCCTTCGGGATCGCGTACCAGCCCGAGTTGAGCAATCCGAGGACGGCTACGAAGCCGAGCTTCGATGCGGTCCCCGGAACCACGAGGAATGCCGGGTAGACGGCCAGCGAGGCGGCCGCGCTCCAGCGCAGATAGCGGTGGCCGTCGACTCGCCGAAGGATGAGCAGCAGGATCGCGTCCCCGGCGAGTCCCGCGCCCGTCCAGACCGCGACGGCGAGCGCTCCTTCGACCGGGCGGATGCCGACGACATCCACGAAGTAGAGCGCGAGAAAGCCGTGAAAGACGTCGAGCAGCAGGTCGGCCGCCTCGAGCATCGCCAGCCAGCGGAGCACCTCGCGGCGGCGAAGCTCCGCGAGTGCGGCGGCGACGACGCGCAGGATCGGCATGTGCGGATGCGATACGCCGTTCGGCAGGTGCCGGAGTCCGATCACGAGTGGAAGCGCGCAGAGCGCGAGCCCGATCGAGACGCACCGCCAGCCGGCGCCGAGCCAGATCGCCGCCGCGAGCACGACCGGCCCCGCGACGTACCCGACCGAGCCCGCGAGCGTCCAGCGGGCCATGTTGCGGACCCGCTCGTGCGGCTGCAGGTCCATCAGCGTCGCCTGGGCGAGGCTGACGAAGGCACCCGTGGCCGAGTTGCCGATCAGCAAAGCAATCAGGAGCGTCCAGAACTCGGGCGCCAGCCCGACCGCCGCCGCGGAGACGGCGAAGGCGATCCCGCCGGCGACCATCGCAGCTCGGCAGCGCGGGGAGTCGCCGAGCGCGCCCACAAGAGGATCGAGCACGCTTCCGAACAGGCCGGGCACGGCGAGCAGCAGCCCGATCTGGCCGTAGCTCAGCCCAAGGTCGTGGCGGATGAGCGGCCAGGCGGCCGCGCGCGTACCCCCGACGAGCTCGTCGAGGAGCTCGATCGCGAGCAGGAGAGCGACGATGCCGGCGAATCTGCGCCGGCGGCGGGCTCTGGGTTAACTCGGAGGGCGGGCCAGGCGCATCGGCGGAAGCCTATGGCACCGCGTTCTTGGTGTCGAACGTCTCGATTGACGGGTCGCGAAGCCGCTTGCGTTCTTGCTCCTCACGCTCGCGCATGAGCTCCTCGACGGCCAGTTCATCCTCGCGCTGGCGCGACTTGCGCCACGAGGCTCGGATTCGCTGCCAGAGCTTCATTGCTACAGCCTAGCCCCTTACTCGTAGTCCTCGGGCGTGTCCTTCTTCTTCCGCCTCCACGCGGCGTTGTCGGTGCCCGCGGGCTCGGCTTCTCCCTGCCGGAGGCGCCAGAGCAACCGCAACGGCGCGCCGATGACGATGATCACGAGCAGGATCCCGAGCCCGACCGTCGCCCACGTGGAGAACGCCAGCGGCATCAGTCGTCCGCCTCCACCGCGCTCTTGAGCTCAGCGGGCGCCTTCAGCCAGTAGCTCTCGCGCAGCCACTCGAGCGCAGCCTCTAGCGACTCCTCGTCCGTCACCTCGGCGGTGATCCAGCCGTAGCGGCCGACGTAGCGCGCCCGGCTGACGTACGGGAGCAGGTGGGCGATCTCCCGCTCCTCCGCCGTCAGCTTGACCGTCAGGAGCACGCTGTCGCCGGCGGCGGACATCGACGCGAACATCTTGTTGTCTCCGACCTTGAAGACCGGATGACCCCACGGCTCGTCCTCATAGGTCTCGGGCAGCGAGAGCGCGAGCTCACGGATTCGCGCTTCGGCATCCACGGCCGCATTGTGTCGCATCGGCGCCCGTTTGCCGCTCGCATCCACCGGGTAGCCCTTGCTCGCAAGCGAAAGGGGAGGAGTGATGGCGAACAAGCCCATTCGCGACGTCATGTCGTCGAACCCGTGCTCGATCGACACGGACAAGTCTGTGGCCTACGCGGCCAAGATGATGAAGAAGGAGGATGTCGGCTTCGCGCCGATCGTCGAGGGAGACAAGCTGGTCGGCACCGTCACCGACCGGGACATCGCGGTCAAGGTCGTCGCCGAGGGCCGCAACCCGGAGTCGACGACGGTCCGCGAGATCATGTCCGGCAATCTCGTCACGATCGATCCGCAGCAGGATCTCGAAGAGGCCTTGCGGCTAATGGCGCGGAACCAGGTTCGCCGGCTACCGGTGGTCGAGGAGGACGGCAAGCTCGTCGGCGTGGTTGCCCAGAAGGACGTCGCCGACGAGGCGACCGCCGAGCAGACCGGCAAGGTCGTCGAGAAAATCTCGGAAGACTAGGCCGCGACCGTAAAGACGGGCGTCCCGACGTGGACCTGCTCGAAGACCCACTCCGCGTCGGGAATCGCCATCCGGATGCATCCGTGCGATTGCGAATAGCCGAGTGAGGCAGCGTCGGGCGTCCCGTGGAGGCCGACGCCCGGCGCCGACAGGCCCATCCAGCGCGTCCCGAGCGGATTGCCCGGCCCCGGCGGGATCGGCTTCGCGCCCTGAGCCCAGGGAGCGTCCGGCGGCGGGATCCACCACGGGTCGCGCTGCATCTGGACGATGCTCCACTGTCCGGAGGGCGTCGGATACGCGGACTGGCCGGTTGCGACGGTGAACGTCCGGTCGAGCGTCGGGCCCTCGTAGAAGAGGAGCCGGTTCGACGCTGTCTCGACGACGATCACCGGGCCGAAGTTCTCGGGCGTGACCGAAGGCGCAACGTGCTCGACCGCGAGGCGGATCGGGACTCGATGTGTCGTCCGCACGGTGCGGATGATCCGCGCGGCCATCTTCGCGCGCTCGATCTTGAGCCCGGATCGTCCGGGTGAGATCACGGGGCGAAGGTTCGAGAGTCCGACGAGCGTCGCGTTCTCGGCCGGCCGCGACAGGTGGCTGTCGAGGCGCGCGATATAGCCGTCGAGACGCTTCCGGTCGAAGCGGACCCGCAGCGGCACTCGTTTGCCCGGGCGTGCCCGGAGGGCGCGTGTTACGGCCCTTCCGACTCCCGCCGAAGCGCCGAGCGTCTTCGGCCCGGCCTTCCAGCTCTCCTTCCCGAAGACGAACAGCGCCTGCCGGCCCCAGACGCGCTGGATGTGAACGCGCGCGGCCTCCGCGTTGAGCCCGCCGACCGCGATTCCGCCGATCTTCACGCCCTTCGCGATCGGCGGCAGGGGATGTTCCGCGCTCGGCGCAGCCGCAGCCGCGGCGACGGCCGCGATCGGGATAAAGGCGAGAAAGCGCGTCACTTCGAGGATCCTACGGCGAAACAGGGGCTAGCGGTTCCCCAGCGAGCATCTTTCCACAGCCGAGCCGGAAAAAGGGGCCGTAAGCGTCTCGGGCTCACGTAAGGCACCCGGTCGAGACTTGTGGATTCTGTGGAAAACCGCAGTTGGTGGGAGTGCGAGCGCCTGCGAGTGTAAACCTCCGCCCATCGGAATTCCAGACCCCTCCGCGCGCCAATGTCGCAAAGAGCGCGGAAAATCAGGCGTCGAGGAAGACCGCCATCGTGGCGGTGAAACCGTGCAGGAAGACGGCGCCGCCGACAGGCCCTATCTCTCCCCCGCAGAAGAACCCGGCGACCGCCGGAGCGCCGAGCGCGCGGGTAAGGGCGCGCGCGTCGTGGTCTGGCTCGCCGAACATGTTCGTCCCACGCCCGTTGCACGTGAAGAGGAGCGCGCCGGCCGCGTTCACGCCGTCGAGGGCGGCATCGAGCGACTCGTTTAGGTCCTCCTCGGCCGACACCGCGTCGCGCACGTGGAAGCGCAGCGTCTGTCCGACCCGCACCTCCTCGCCGATCGCGAGCGCGCCCGACTGCTCGTCGGCGCCGAGCAGGCCGCGCATCAGGTAGTCCCCGCGCCGGTACTCGGCGCGGTTCTCGTCGATGACGATGCCGGCGAGGACGCCCTGCGCGGCGAGCCGTTGCCGATCGTCGGGAAGGGAGGTGATCTCGGACCGGAGCCGCTCGAGCGCCGGCCGGCCGGCGAGCTCGTACACGACGTGGCCCTCCGCGCCCGTGACGACGGCGTCCTCTCCGATCGGCGAGCATCCCTGAGAGACGACGGTGAGCACCGAGACGCCGGAGACGAACGCTCCGACCGCGCCCTCCTCGTGGATCTCCCCGTCGACGATCAGCGCCTGCGCGCCCGGCTCGCCGCCCCCCGCTGCGATCCCGCCGACGATTGGAACGCCCGGGTGCTCCTCGTTCAAGGCGGCGAGGAACGGCCCGGCCGGGAAGGTGAAGGGATCGACCAGCATCGTCACGAGCTCCGCCCCTTGGGGATCCGGGAAGCCGGCGATCTCGATGCCGTCGTCTGTCTCGTAGCCGGAGGCATGGAAGGGCTCGATCGTCGAGCCGGGCAGCGAGCCGGCCCAGACGGCGAGTGCTGGGCCGTCCTCGATCTCACGGCTGCCGCCGATGACTCCGTCGGCGACGCATCCGACCAGGTGGCGCGGGCCAAGCTCTTCGACCAGCTTGTGGACAGCCGCCGGCGCGTCGTCGAGGTGATGGGGCGAGAGGAAGAGGAAGGCGAGGTCGACGTCTCCGCCGAGCCCTGCCGAGGCATGCCGCGCTGCCTCGATCGCAGCGTTGGCCGCGACCGGGGCCGTCGAGAGCCCTGCGCCGATGCGAGAAGCGACCGCGCGTGCTCTCACGAGAGCACCTCGTCCAGGATCGACAGGCCTTCCTCGAGCTCGTCACGGGAGACGATGAGCGGCGGCGCGATCACGACCACGTTCCAGTGCGGGAACAGGTACAGCCCGCGCTTGAGCGCCGCCTGGACGAGCCGGGCCATCGGCGCCGCCTCCTCCCCGCTCGCGTTGAACGGGACGAGCGGCTCGCGCGTCGCGCGGTCGCGGACGAGCTCGAGGCCCCAGAAGAGACCGAGCCCGCGGACGTCGCCGACGCAGGAGTGGCGCTCGGCCAGGCGTGGCAGCTCGCCGGCCAGCAGCTCTCCCATCGCGGCTGCGTTCTCGACCACGCCCTCCTCGCGGAAGGCCTCGATCGAGGCGACACCGGCAGCGCAGGCCAGTGGATGGCCGCTATACGTCAGCCCGCCCGCGAACGGATGGTCGCGCAGCCAGTCGCCGATCTGCTCGGAGACGGTCATCGCGCCGAGCGGGACGTAGCCGGAGTTGATCCCCTTGGCCGTCGTGAGGATGTCCGGGACGACGTCCCAGTGCTCGCACGCGAACCAGCGGCCGGTGCGGCCGAAGCCGGCCATCACCTCGTCCAGGATCAGCAGGATCCCGTGCCGGTCGCAGACCTCGCGGATCGCCTGGAGGTAGCCGGGCGGCGGGGGGATGATTCCGTTCGTCCCAGTCACCGTCTCGAGGATCACGGCCGCGACGGTGTGCGGGCCCTCGTACCGGAGGATCTCCTCCAGGTGCGGCGCGCCCGAGCAGACCGGGCACGGGTCGGGGTGGCCGGCCGGGCAGCGGTAGGTGTACGGGTCGAGCAGGCGGACGACGCCGGGGATGCCGGGCTCGGCGGCCCAGCGCCTGGGGTCGCCCGTGAGGGTGATCGCCCCGGCGGTCGCGCCGTGGTAGGAGCGGTAGCGGGCGACGATCTTGTGGCGGCCGGTGTACCAACGCGCGAGCTTGATCGCGTTCTCGTTCGCCTCGGCGCCACCGTTGGTGAAGAAGGACATCGTCAGGTCGCCCGGTGTCACCTCCGCGAGGAGGCGAGCGAGCTCGGCGCGCTTGTCGTTCGCGAACGCCGGCGAGATCGTGGTGAGAGTCTCCGCCTGTTCCTTGATCGCCGCCACCATCCGCGGGTGCTGGTGGCCGAGCGAGAGGTTGATCAGCTGAGAGGCGAAGTCGAGGTAGCGCTTGCCCTCGTAGTCCCAGAAGTAGCAGCCTTCGCCGCCGGCGACGGGGATGGGCGCGGCATCGGCATTGACCGACCAGGGGTGGATGACGTGGGCGCGG
>DASWEE010000006.1:0-14779 GCA_036394915.1 Gaiellaceae bacterium
TCGTACGTGACCGCCGCACCGGACTCGATCCAAAAGGCTGTCCGCGACTTCGAGAACCCGGACGTGGCCGCGCCCGAGAAGGCGGGCTCGGTCGCGCTCGGCCGCCGCATCGGCCCGAAGTCGAGGGCGCCGCTGCCTTCAAGGACCTCGGTGACCGTGCTGAACGGCAACGGCGTCCCCGGCTCGGCAACGCTGGCCGCCGACGGGCTCCATTCACGCGGCTACCACATCGTCTACCCGCCGAACGGCATTCCCGCGAACGCCCCGCAGTCCAAGTTCCGCACACAGGTCTACTTCAACACGGCGAAGCGGAAGGCCAAGCCGGCCGCGCTCAAGATCCGCGACCTGTTCGGCTCTGCCGACGTGTTGAAGATGCCTCGGATCATCCGGCCGTTCTCGAACGGGTCGATGGTCGTCGTCGTCGTCGGGCAGACCTTCCACGGCACGCTTGCTCCTTCGCCGATCGACCACACTCCGCCGAAGGAGCCGCCCGCCGTCGTCCGCAACGTCAGCGCGACGCTCGGGCTGCTGCAGAGGCGCCGGCATAAGGTGGACTTCCCGCTCGAGGTGCCGACGCTGCTCGAGACCTCGTCGGCACCGGACGCGACGAGGAGGCCGATCCGCACCTACCGGATCGACGGCGACAAGAAGGCAGTACGGCTCACGTTCAAGATGGGCAACGGCGTCGAGTACTGGGGGATCGAGGAGACGAACTGGAACGACGCCCCGGTGCTCTCGGACAGCAACTTCAAGCATAAGATCAAGGGCCGCGAGTTCGACTTCTACTTCAACGGCGAGCATCTGCATATGGTCGTCCTGCGCGAGAACGGCGCCTCCTACTGGGTGGTCAACACGCTGCTCGACTCACTCTCCAACCCGACGATGCTGGCGATCGCCAAAGGCCTCACGCCGCTGTCGGCGATCCATCACAAGAAGAAACGATGAGCTCGCGGATCGCCGTCTTCGGGGCGGGATACGCGGGGCTCGTGACCGGCGCGTGCTTCGCCGAGCTCGGCCACACGGTCGTCGTCCGCGACGTCGTCCCGGACAAGGTCTCCGCGCTCCAGGCAGGGACAGTCCCCTTCTACGAGCCCGGGCTGGACGAGCTGCTGGAGCGCAACGGCGAGCGCCTCCGCTTCACGCTGGACGCGGCCGACGCGGTCGAGGGCGCGGGGTTCGTGTTCATCTGCGTCGACACGCCGCCGACGTACGCCGGCGACGCCGACCTCTCGCGTGTATGGACGGTGATCGAGGAGCTGCCCCCGGCCGCCGAGCGGACGATCCTCGTGATGAAGAGCACCGTCCCCGTCGGGACGGGGGAGAAGGTCCGCTCCGCGCTCGACGCGCGCGGGCTCGACTCGGTGGGCTATGTGTCGAATCCGGAGTTCCTCGCGGAAGGGACGGCGGTGCGGGACTTCCTCGAGCCCGACCGCGTCGTCGTCGGCGCGTTCGAAGAAGCGGACGGCGAGGCGGTCGAGGGGCTGCACGCGGGCCTTGACGCGCCCATGGTTCGGACCGACGTCGCCTCGGCCGAGATGATCAAGCTGGCGTCGAACGCCTTCCTCGGGACGCGGATCAGCTTCATCAACGAGATCGCCAACGTCTGCGAGCTCGTGGGGGCAGATGTAAATGACGTCGCAAAAGGAATGGGATTAGACCAAAGAATTGGCAGGCGTTATTTACGACCCGGGATCGGATTCGGGGGTTCCTGTTTTCCAAAAGATATTTCATTCCTAAAATTGTTGGCCGGAAATTCGGGTTATCATTTTCAACTCTTAAACTCCGTCATCGAGGTCAACGAGCTGCAAAAGCGACGAGTCGTCGGCAAGCTGCAGAAGCATCTCGACAGCCTGCGCGGCAAGACGGTTGCGCTGCTCGGGCTCGCGTTCAAGGCGAACACCGACGACCTGCGTGAGGCTCCCAGCATCGTCCTCGCCTCTCGCCTGCTCGCCGAGGGTGCGGACGTGCGTGCCTGGGATCCTGTCGCAGACGCAAGCCAGGTGCTCAAGGGCGTCTCGTTCCACGACAGCGTCCTCGAGGCGGTGAGCGGCGCAGACGCGGCCGTGATCGTCACGGAATGGGAGGAGTTGCGCTCGCTCGCCTCGGCCGAGATCCGTGAGGCGATGCGCAATCCGCTCATCATCGACGGCCGCAACCTGCTCGACCCGAAAGAGGTCCGGGCCGCCGGCTTCACGTACGAGGGGATCGGACGCCCGACCTCGCCGCTCGACATGCTCCCCGAGATCGACGAGCCAGCGCCGCTGTCCGAGCCGTCTCCCGCACGAGAGGAATAGGCTCGTGGACGTGACGGAGCGACAGGACTCTCCGAACCTGAGCGGGCTCGACGCGTTCGCGTTCGAACCCGAGCGGATCGAGAAACCGTGGGGCTACGAGCTCGTCTGGGCTCGTTCCGACCGCTACTGCGGCAAGCTCCTGTTCGTACGCGCGGGCGAGCAGCTGAGCCTGCAGTTCCACAATCGCAAGGACGAGACGATCTACGTCCAGCGGGGACGGATCGAGATCGAGCTCAGCGCGCCCGGCGATCGCATCCCCGAGTCGGAGGTCGTGGGCGAGGGCGCGGCCTTCCGCATCCGCCCAGGCATGATCCACCGCTGGCGCGCGCTCGAGGACTCGGTCGTGCTCGAGGCCTCCACGCCCGACCTGGACGACGTCGTCCGGCTCGAAGACCGGTACGGGCGCGCCGGAACTTGAAGTTCACCGATCCCGGATACCTCCGCGAGGAGCAGTACGCGACCGACGCAAACCTTCGGGCGCGGATCGACCTTCACAGCCGTTTTTCAATGAACCCCCAGCCCTGGCACCGGTGGGTCTTCGACCGGCTGGACTTCGGTCCGGAGGCGCGGATCCTCGAGGTCGGCTGCGGGCCGGCGGAGCTGTGGGCGGAGAACCGCGATCGCATTCCGTCCGGCTGGCGCCTGACCCTTGCCGACCTGTCGCCCGGCATGGTCGAGGCCGCCCGCGCCGTAATGGGCGATCGTGCCGAGTGTCAGGTCGCGAACGTCCAGGAGCTTCCGTTCGACGACGAGTCGTTCGACGGCGCGATCGCGAACCACATGCTCTACCACGCGTTCGACCGCGCGCGTGCGCTCGGCGAGCTCGCACGTGTCCTTTCCCCCGGTGGAATGCTGTACGCCGCCACCAACGGGGCCGACCACCTGAAGGAGATCAAGGCTCTCCTCGAACGCCCGGTCGAGTGGGGCTTCGGGCTCGAGGTTGCACAGGACGAGCTGGCGGCGTTCTTCGAGGTCGAGTTGGACCTGTACCCAGGCGATCTCGAGGTGACCGAAGCCGAGCCCGTGCTCGCCTTCGTTCGGAGTCTCGATTGCGGTGAGGTCGAAGGCGCCCGCGAGCTCGTCGAGGAGACGATCGCGCGGGAGGGCGCCTTCCACGTCACCAAGTCGACCGGTCTCTTCAGTTGCCGCAAACCTTGACACATTTGTGTTAGGGTTCTGCTGGTGGCGGGAATCACGGTCGGAAGAGCGGCTGCCCAGACGGGCTGGTCGCCGCGCATGCTGCGGTATCTGGAGCGTGCCGGCCTCGTCGTTCCGGAGCGGACGGCGAAGGGCTACCGGCTGTACGGCCTCCGCGACCTGAACGTCCTCCGCTCGCTGCACCACCTGCGGGAGCGGTTCTCGGTCGAGCTCACGGATGTAGCCTTTGCAGCGCGGCTGCGCACCGAGCCCGACCTGCGTGCCGCGGTGGAGACGTGGCTCGCCGGCGCGAGCGACACCGCGCCGGCATACCTGGAATGGGAGCAGCGCAAGCAGGAACGCCTGCTCGCTGCCTGACGAGGAAGAGGAGCGAATGGCAACGACCAAACGACACGACGTCAAGGATCTCGCGCTCGCGCCGGAAGGCGTCGCGCGGATCGAATGGGCCGACTGGCAGATGCCGGTGCTGGCCGCGATCCGGGAGCGCTTCAGCGAGGAGCAGCCGCTTTCGGGTTACCGGATCTCGGCGTGCCTGCACGTGACGAGCGAGACCGCGAACCTGATGCGGACGCTCAAGGCGGGCGGAGCGGAGATCGTTCTCTGCGCTTCCAATCCGCTCTCGACGCAGGACGACGTCGCGGCCGCGCTCGTCGAGGACTACGACGTCTCCGTGTTCGCGATCAAGGGCGAGGACAACGACACGTACTACCGGCACATCGAAGCGGCGGTCGACCACAAGCCCCAGCTGACGATGGACGACGGCGCGGACGTGATCGGGGTCCTCCATTCGGCCCGCCGCGAGCAGCTGGGCGACATCCTCGGCGCGACCGAGGAGACGACGACCGGCGTGATCAGACTGAAGGCGCTCGAGCGTGACGGCGCGCTCGGCTTCCCGGTGATCGCGGTCAACGACGCGAACACGAAGCATCTGTTCGACAACCGCTACGGCACCGGCCAGTCGACGATCGACGGCGTCATCCGCGCGACGAATGTCCTGCTCGCGGGCCGCAAGCTGGTCGTCGCCGGCTATGGAATGTGCGGGCGCGGCGTCGCAATGCGCGCGAAGGGGATGGGCTCGCACGTGATCGTCACCGAGGTCGATCCTTTGCGCGCACTCGAGGCTGTGATGGACGGCTTCGAGGTCCTGTCGATGGAGCGCGCCGCCGAGATCGGCGACATCTTCATCACCGCGACCGGCGACAAGGGCGTCATCCGACGCGAGCACATGGAGCGGATGAAGGACGGAGCGATCCTGGCGAACACGGGCCACTTCAACGTCGAGATCGAGATTCCGGCGCTCCGGCAGATGGCGGTCGAGAGCCGTCCCGCGCGGCCGTTCGTCGAGGAGTTCCGGCTCGAGAACGGGCGCCGGCTCTTCCTGCTCGCCGACGGGCGCCTGATCAACCTGTCGGCGGCGGAGGGTCACCCCGCTCAGGTGATGGACATGTCGTTCGCGAACCAGGCGCTCGCGTCCGAGTACGTGGTTCAGAACGCCGGCACGCTGGAGCGGAAGGTCTATCCCGTCCCGGAGGAGATCGACAAGGAGATCGCGCGGCTCAAGCTGGAGACGATGGGCGTCGGCATCGACACCCTCACCGAGGAGCAGGCCAAGTACCTCGAATCCTGGGACGAAGGGACATAGGAGGGATTGGCGCACGAGCATCCGGCGGGTCGGCGATCCCGGATAAGGTCGGCGCGACCCCAAGCATGGAGGATCGCGTTATGAGCCTCGTTGTCCGTTTTAACCCCGCATCCCTGACGACCGAGAAGTACGACGAAGCAATCCGACGGCTTGAGGAGGCTGGAATTTTTCCTCCAGACGGCCTCGATTACCACGTTTGCTTCGGGTCGGAAGGGAACTTGCGTGTCAGCGAAATCTATGACTCTCGGGCGCAGTTCGAGGCGTACGGTGAGCGGTTGATGCCGATACTGGCCGATGTCGGAATCGAGTTTTCCGGCGACCCAGAGATCTTCGAGGTTCATAACATCACCAAGCGCTAGGCGACAGGACGTCTCGGCACGGATCAGCACGCGCCGCAGGCTACATTCGTGCCGTGCTCGAGCCCGAGCGAATTCTTCGGTTGGAGGCGGATCGTGTCGTTTTCCTCGACCAGCGGCGGCTGCCGGACGAGGAGGTCGAGCTCGAATGCCGCTCCGCGGTCGAGGTCGCGGGAGCGATCCGTGACCTGGCGGTGCGCGGCGCGCCCGCGATCGGGATCGCGGCCGCCTACGGCTACGCGCTCGCCGCAGCCCACGGCGAAGACCTGGAGGAGGCGGAGGCGCTGCTGCGCTCGTCGCGGCCCACGGCGGTGAACCTCGGCTGGGCGCTCGATCGCATGCGCGCCGATCCGAGCCCGGAGCAGGCTCGGCGGATCCACGAGGAAGAGGTCGAGCGCTGCCGGCGCATGGCCGAGCATGCCGCTGATCTCCTCGCCCCGGGCACCCGTGCGCTCACTCACTGCAACACCGGGGCGCTCGCGACAGGCGGCCGCGGGACGGCCCTCGGCGCCCTGCGCACCGCCTGGGAGCGAGGGCTGCTCCGGCACGTACTCGTCGACGAGACCCGGCCGCTGCTCCAGGGCAGCCGCCTGACCGCCTGGGAGCTCGACGCGGAAGGAATCCCGTTCACCGTCATCGCCGACTCGGCCGCCGCGCAGGCGATGGCGGCCGGCGAGGTCGACTGCGTCCTCACCGGCGCGGACCGGATCGCGGCCAACGGTGACACCGCCAACAAGATCGGCACCTATGCGCTCGCAATCCTGGCCGCTCACCACGAGATCCCGTTCTACGTCGTCGCGCCCTCCTCGACCATCGACCCGGCCACGGCCACGGGCGCGGGGATCCCGATCGAGGAACGCAGCCCCTCCGAGCTGACGGCCCGTTTCTCGGCCCACAACCCCGCCTTCGACGTCACGCCTGCCTGGCTGATCTCGGCGATCGTCACCGAGGACGGCGTCCACCGGCCGCCGTATTCGGACCTGGCACAGAATCGGCCCTGAGCCGGGACGGTCTCGAGCCTAGGCTCGAGCCGTGGACCTGCTCGCCCTCCTGCTTCCGCAGCGGTGCGCCGTCTGCGGCCGTCCCGGCCAGTCGCTCTGCCCGTCGTGCCGGGCAGGTCTGGCGCGCCTGCGCACGCCGCTCTGCAACCGGTGCGGGGCGCCGACGGCCTGGCCCGTCGAGCGCTGCCGCGAGTGCAGCGGCAGGCGGCTCGCGTTTGCTTCGGCGCGGGCGGCCGTCGGATACGACAGCGCCGCCGCCGCGCTCGTCGCCGCCTGGAAGGAGCACGGCATCCGGAAGCTCGCCGGGGCGGCCGCCGACCTAATCGTCGAGATCCTGCCGCCTCCCAGCGCCGAGGCGCTGGTCTTCGTCCCGCCAGACGGGAACAGGCTCCTCGACCGCGGCCACCATCCGGCCGAGCGCCTCGCCCTCGAGCTCGGCGCGCGCTGGGAGCTTCCGGTCGGGAGCGTGCTCGTGCGCACGCGTGCTCTGGCCAGGCAGCGCGGGCTCGACCGGACAGCTCGGCGCAGGAACGTCAAGGGGGCCTTTCGCATCAGGCGGACCGTTCTTCCACGGTCGCTCGTCCTCGTCGACGACGTCTACACGACAGGAGCTACGGCTTCCGCGGCCGCATCCGCCCTACGGGCCGGCGGCGCCCGCGAGGTGCACGTGGTCACGTTCGCGCGGACGGTACGCACGGGCTCGTAAGATGGAGGCTCAGCCAGCGCTCGACCGAGGGAGGGCCAATGAGGCTTCAGGTGAAGGGCAAGAACGTCGAGGTCACCGACTCGATCCGCACCTACGCCGAGGAGAAGCTCAAGAAGCTCGAGCGCCACCTGCACGATCCCACCCGAGTCGAGGTCGAGCTCGCCGTCGAGCGTAATCCGTCGATCTCGCAGAACCAGGTGGCCGAAGCGACCGTGTGGACGAAGGGACCCGTGCTACGCGCACGTGAGACCTCCACGGACATGAAGGCCTCGATCGATCAGCTCGCGGATAAGCTTGCCCGGCAGGTGAAACGCTATCGCGAGAAGCAGCGCCGGCGGCCCGCCCGCAACCAATCGCCGGCCGAGGGGACGCCGGTCGTGCCCCACGGGGCCGAGCCGCTCATCGTCAAGTCGAAGCAGTTTCCGGTCAAGCCGATGACGGCGGAGGAGGCGGTGTTGCAGCTCGAGCTGGTCGGGCACGACTTCTTCGTGTTCAAGAACTCGGAGTCCGGCGACGTCAACGTCGTCTACCGCCGCCGCGACAGCAACTACGGCCTGATCGAGCCCCAGGCGTAGTGCCGCTGTTCAGACGCAAGCCGCTGCATGAGCGGCTCGCGCGCCAGGGGGTTCTCGACGCACAGGAGCCGCAGCCCGTCGACACCACTCCGCGCTGGGGCGAGGCCGGGATTCACGGCGTCTCGCGCCCCCGCCGCTGGGATGCGGTCGTGATGGCGCAGGCGCCCGATCTCCAGGGCGATTCCGTCCAGTTCGTCGTCCTGTCCGACGGCTCGGTGCTGCTGGACGAGGAGATTCCCGAGGAAGCGGTCGAGCCGATCGTGGAGGAATTCGACGAGCTGGTCGAGCCGACCTACCGGGTCGAGGCCGTGCGCCGTCACGAGGACGTGTGGGCGGCGGCTGCAAAGCGAATCGAGGTCGCCGAGCTTCCGAACGCGCAGGGGGAGGAGCTCAGCCTGACGATGCAGGACGGATCGCGGACGCTGCTCGTGGACGGAAGGCCCGAGTTCGGAAGCGTGCCGGCCCTCGAGCGGATCGCGGGGGAGCGCTATGAGTCCTACGTCGCCCTCGGCACCCGCCTCGACGCCGACCTCTGGGAAGTACGGATCACCCCCCTGTGACGGCGCGGGCAAGCTGCCCGAACGGCACGAACAGCACGCGCCCGGGCCGGCTCGCGTAGAGCACGTTGTACTCGTAGAAAAGGCCGTCAGGCCCGAGCGACCCGTACACGGGCGGTCCCTGTCCGGGAGCCTGGAGCGCACGGTCGCGCCCGTCGGAGAGGCGAACGAGGTGGACGGCGCCCTGCCGGTAGAGAACGAAGTTGCCGTAGCCGTCGAGCAGCGTCGGCTCCGGCAGGCCCGCCGCGTTTTGGAGCGGCCAGGTTCGCGTCTTGTGGCCGTTCCCGAGGTGGTACACGAGCAGGGAATCGGCCGTCAGGGCAACCAGGCGCTTCCCCTGGACGCGCGCGCCGGTGACCCCGGGAATCCGGACCTTCCGCTGCAGGCGGCCGTTCGTGCGCAGGACGACGACAGTTCCGGCCCGGCCGGCGACGGTCTTGCCGCCGGATGCGGACAGGGCGACCATCCCCGCACCCGCGCGCAGCAGCACGCAGCGCCTGGCCGACGTCCCGGGGGCGACGTCGCCGTGCGAAGTGGGGCACTTCCTCGCCGCCGGCGAATCTCGGGCGACGACGCGCCAGAGCGACCTCGTGGTCCTTCCACCGGCCCTGACGTGCCAGAAGTTGAACACGAGCAGAGACCCGCGCCCGTAGATGTTCCCGACGTAGTCGCCCGAACCGTCCTCCGGGTCGGCGAGGGCGAACAGGAGGTCGGTCTGCTTACGGCCCGGCTCAGAGAGCGTGAGCGTCTGCCCGTACTCGGTGTGGCTCTGGTACGAGCTGACAAAGGCGATCCGCGACCCGGCGACCGCGATCTCCTGGAGGAACTGGTTGTCGCCGCACGGATTGAGAGACCGGCCCTTCTTCCCGCCCGGAACCCACTCCACGATTCGCGCGCACTCGGCCCAGCGGGCAAGGGCTGCGCGCTTGCCGTCCGCGATCACGGCGGCGAGGATCGGGTTCCCGGACAGCTGGTGCTTCGTCGACAGGCGCAGCCAATTCAGCACCGGTGCGGGCAGGGGGTTCTCGACCGCTCCGGGCGTCCAGCCGGCGGAGCTGTTCGAGGCGTCGTCCGGAAGCGGCTCCGTCACCACCCGCCTGCCCGTGCCGTCCCTGCCGATCACGAAGATGTCCGAGTCGCCGGTGTGCGCGTAGCGATTCCGCTGGTAGGCGACCCGCATCCCGTCGGGCGACCAGGAAGGCTGCTGGGAGCTCTCGCCGTGCGCGCTCTTCGTCAGCTGCCGCCGGCCGGTTCCGTCCGGGGCGACCACGAAGACCTCGAGGACGTTCTTCGGGGCGTAGCCCGTGTACGCGATCGTCGTGCCGTCCGGCGACCAGGCCGGGGTGTACGTCTCCGCATTCCCGGCCAGCACCGCCGCTCCGCTCCCGTCCGCGCCGACGACGTCGAGATTGCTCGTGAGCAGGCGGTCGGTGTCGGCGACGAAGGCGATCTTCGTCGAGTCGGGCGACCACATCGGGATGCTGAGCGTGTCGGCCCGCGCCCCGCTGATCCTGTGCAGCCCGGCGCCCGCAGCCGAGACCACGTAAACGCCGTCGCTGCTCACGAACGCGATCGTCGACCCGTCCGGTGACCACGAGGGGGCGCTCGCAAAGAGATCGTCGGGCAAGGCAATGGTGCGGGCGCCTGTGCCGTCCGCGTTTACGACCGTGAAGCCGGTGGAGCTTTCGCAGGCGATCTGCGAGCTGTCGGGCGACCATGAGAGGTTGTAGCCGATGCAGCCTTTGAGCACCGTCCCGCCGGTTCCGTCCGCGTTCACGACCGAGGTGCCGTCGGCGCTGTAGAAGGCGACTTTCGAGCCGTCGGGAGACGGCGTCGGCGAGGAGTCCTCGAAGTCGTTGTCCGTCAGCTTCGCGAGTGCGCGGGTCTCGGGATCGATCGCGTAGATCTCGTAGTCGCCGTCGCGCCAGCTCTCGAAGACGATCTTCGTTCCCGAGGAGACGCGCTCGTGCGCCGCCGGCGCGGCCGCGAGGGCGACGAGGACGGCCGCGGCCAGGATTGCGCGACGCATCAGGAGACTCTACGCCGCGCGCAGTTGGCGAAGCGGTACGAACCCTAGGCGCTCGTGCCCGTTCATCCGGTAGAGCAGGAAGAGGCCGGCAGAGGTCACGGTGGCGGCGATCGGAGGCTTTCCGCTCGGAGCGAGGACGGTGCGCTCGGAGCCGTTGCTCAGGCTTACGAGACGGGTTCCGTTAGCGGCGAAGACGGCCAAGCCGCCGGCGACGGTGAGCCTCCTCACCGTCCCGACGGGCGCAATCGGCCAGCGATGCCGGACTGCTCCACTCTGGGCGTCGTAGACGTCGAGCGTCCTTCCGCCTGCTCGTAAGACCACCACGTCGGTCCCCGAGAGCCCGAGCTCGAGGTGCTTCTGGCTGGCGGGGATCGGGAGGTCGTGCTCGCTGTTGTCCCGCTCCACGATCCCGACTCGGTAAAAGCCTGAGAAGCTGACGAGAATCCGGCCGGCGGACACCGAGCGGACCAGGTGGGTCTCGGCTCCCGTGTCGACGCAGAGACGCGCCGCCGGAGGGTTGGGGAGGAGACCCGGTTCGTGCGGACACTCCGAGCTCTCGGCAGTGGAGACTCGGTAGGCACGCTCCTCGTGAACCGGGTTCGCGGGATCGTCGAAGGAGTCGAACGTCCATCCGAACGCAAGCGTGTCGCCGGCGCCGGCGAGCGTCAGCAGCCAGCTGCCCTCCTCGTTGTCGTTGTAGGCGTTGGCGATCTCGCGCGCCTTCCCGGACCCGGTCTTGACCACGAGCTCCGTCTGGACGCGCTGCCCGTGCGAGACCCATTCCTCGCGCATCCAGGCGAGGCGGCTCCCAGCGAGCGCGACCTCGTCCGTCCCGGAGAAGTCGACTCCCCGTGCGGGCCGGCAGGGCTGGATGAACGTCCCCTTCCGCGCGCCGGCCTTCCAGAGGACGATGCCGCACCCTGCGACCGCGGCCGCCCGCCGCCCGTCCGCGACGAGCCGGCTGTAGCCGCCCTTGAGCACGATCGAGCTCGTCGGATGGACGATCGGCGACGGAGATCGAGGGCCCGCCGCTCCGGCGAGCGCGCCCGCCAGTAGCAGCAGCGCGGCGGCTTTCACGCGTTAGGTATACCGGGCGAGCCGCTACCCTTGCCTTGATGCCCCAGCTCGGTTCTTTCGAAAAAGCCCTGCGCGTCGGCGAAGGCCGGCGCCTGAAGCGCCTGCGCGAGCAGGCGGACTACATCACGTCGCTCGAGCCCGAGTTCGAGGCGCTCTCCGACGACGAGCTGGCCGCGAAGACGATTGAGTTCAAGCAGCGAATCGAGAACGGAGAGGACGTCGACGAGCTCGTCTTCGAGGCCTTCGCCACCGTCCGCGAGGCGGCCAAGCGCGCGCTCGGACAGCGGATCTTCGACGTCCAGCTGATGGGCGGGATCGCCCTCCACGAGGGTGACATCGCCGAGATGAAAACGGGCGAAGGAAAGACGCTCGTCGCCACGCAGCCGCTCTACCTGAACGCGCTCACGGGCAACAACGTCCACCTCGTCACCGTCAACGACTACCTGGCAAAGCGCGACGCCGAATGGATGGGGCCCGTCTACGAGAAGCTCGGCTTGCGCGCGGCCCACATCGAGAACATGATGCCGTTCGAGGCCCGGGTCGAGGCCTACGGCGCCGACATCACGTACGGCACCAACTCCGAGTTCGGCTTCGACTACCTGCGGGACAACATGGCCGTCTCCCTCGACGGCACCGTCCAGCGCGGTTACCACTACGCGATCGTCGACGAGGTCGACTCGATCCTGATCGACGAGGCGCGGACGCCGCTGATCATCTCGGGCGAGCCCGAGGTGGCCGCCGCCGTCTACTACGACTTCGCCCGCGTCGTGCGCACGCTCGAGGGCGTCCCGTACAAGGCTCCCTCCAAGCTCGACAAGGCCAGTCGCGAGGACCCGGACGCCGACTACACGTTCGACGAGAAGTTCAAGACCGTCTCGCCGCTCCCGCGCGGCATCCACCAGATCGAGCGGGCGCTCAAGATCGACAACCTCTACGACCCGCGCAACGTTCAGCTCGTCAACCACCTGAACCAGGCCCTGAAGGCTGAGTCGCTCTACCAGCGCGACGTCGACTACGTGATCCAGGACGGCGAGGTCAAGATCGTCGACGAGTTCACCGGCCGGATCATGGAGGGCCGCCGCTGGTCGGAGGGCCTCCACCAGGCCGTCGAGGCCAAGGAGGGCGTGAAGATCCAGGAGGAGCACGTCACCCTGGCGACGATCACCCTCCAGAACTACTTCCGCCTGTACGAGAAGCTGGCCGGCATGACCGGTACCGCGAAGACCGAGGAGAAGGAGTTCGTCGAGATCTACGACCTGAGCGTGATCGAGATCCCGACCAACGTCGCGGTCGCGCGCGCCGACGAGAACGACCTGATCTTCAAGACGACGGAGGAGAAGTTCGCGGCGGTGATCGAAGATCTGGTCGAGCGCCACGAGAAGGGGCAGCCGGTGCTCGTCGGGACGATCGCGGTCGAGACCTCCGAGTACCTCTCGGCCCTGCTCGAGCGGCGCGGGATCCCGCACAGCGTCCTGAACGCGAAGCAGCACGAGCGCGAGGCGCAGATCATCAAGGACGCCGGCGCACCCGGTACGGTCACGATCGCGACCAACATGGCCGGCCGCGGCGTCGACATCAAGCTCGGAGAAGGCGTGGTCGAGGTCGGAGGCCTGTACGTGCTCGGCACGGAACGGCACGAGGCGCGCCGGATCGACAATCAGCTCCGCGGCCGCTCCGGTCGCCAGGGCGACCCCGGCGAGTCGCGCTTCTATCTCTCCGGCCAGGACGACCTCGTCCGCCTGTTCGCCGGCGACCGGATCTACAAGATCATGGACCGCTTCAAGATCCCCGAGGGCGAGCCGATGGAGGCGGGGATCCTCTCCCGCCAGATCGAGGGGGCGCAGAAGAAGGTCGAGGAGCAGAACTTCGTCATGCGCAAGAACGTCCTCAAGTACGACGACGTCATGAACAAGCAGCGGACGGTGGTCTACGCTCAGAGGCGCCAGGTGCTGGAGGGCGAGGACCTGTCCGAACAGGTGCGCGAATGGATCCGCGAGGTCGTGGAGCGGGTCATCGACCAGCACACCTCGACGGAGGACAAGGACATCGACCTCGACGCGCTCGTCCAGGCGATGAAGGACCTGTACGAGACCGAGATCACCGTCGACGAGTTGCGCGAGGAGGTCGGAGTCGACCACGAGGCTCTGATCGACGAGTTCGTCGAGGACGCGCTCGACGAGTACACGGCGAAGGAGGAGAGCTTCGGAGAGAACCCGGAGACCTCGCAGCCGCTGATGCGCGAGCTGGAGCGGTTCGTGATCCTCCAGGTCGTAGACACCCGCTGGCGCGAGCACCTCGAGAACATGGACTACCTGCGCGAAGGCGTCCACCTGCGCGCGATGGCGCAGAAGGACCCGCTGGTCGAGTACACGGCCGAGGGGCATGCGATGTTCGAGGAGTTGAACGCGGCCATCCGCGAGGAGGTCGTCTTCACGCTCTTCCACGCCGAGCTCGCGGTCGAGGACGCGGAGCTGCTCGCGATGCAGGACGGCAACGTCAACGGCGGCGGGCTCGAGTACGAGCACCAGTCTCTGGCGGGCGCGGAGGCGATCGCGGCGGCGGGCGGCGGCGGGGCGGCCGGCGGCTCGGTCAGCACTGCGCTGGCGCCGGCAGCGGGCACTTCGGTGATCACAGGGCAGCGCGTCGTCTCGGAGCACGAGAAGATCGGCCGTAACGATCCATGCTGGTGCGGCTCCGGCAAGAAGTTCAAGAAGTGCCACGGCGCTTGAGCTCCGACGGCGGTTAGCCGCGCCGGGCAAAGCCCGACGCGGCGCTGAGCTCTAAGAGCGCGGCGGCAACGGCCCCCGCTTCGGCCCGCTTGTGTTGGACGCGGCCTTAGGCTTCAATTCTTCCGACATGGGGTCGAAGCTGCGGCTGTTTCTCCTGTGTGCATTGGCCGTGTGCCTACCGGCAGGACCGGCGAGCGCTCTGCCTAGGTTCGCCCCAGGCCCCTACACCGTCACCGAGCTGAAGCCGCTGAAGGGCAGCGTCGCCTTCGCGTTCGACGTCAATCTCGCCGGCCAGGCGACCGGGGTGATGACGATGGAAACCGCCGGCAGCACGTTCTATCGCGGCTTCTTCTACGACCCCCGAACGGGGCTCGTCGACATCGGATCGCTCGGCGGCGCCAACACGTTTGCCGAGCGGATCAACGACCATGGCGCGATCACGGGCTCGTCCGAGATCGGAACGGCGAACAAGGTGCACGCCTTCGTCTACACGCCGGGCGTGGGGATGCGAGACCTCGGCGCAGGCCCGGCCCAGCAGAGCTTCGGCAACGACATCGACGAGTCGGGCAACGTGGTCGGGAGCCTGTTCCCCGGCGACCACACCTTTCGCTGGACGTCCGCCGGAGGGATCCAGGATCTCGGTCCGGGGTCGATG
>DASWEE010000007.1:0-1731 GCA_036394915.1 Gaiellaceae bacterium
GTCCGGACCGTCGTCGCGTGCGAGCTGCTGAAGCTCGGACCCGTTCCTGCACCGAGTGTGGAAGACGAGCCGGAGCTGCGCGACACGACCTCGCCGGAGCTCATCGACGAGATCGTCACCGAGGAAGGTCCTGTGATCCCGGAGGACGTGAAGTCGTTGATCGAGCGCACGCCCTTTTTGCGCGACGGCCACCGCCTACTGAGAGGCAGCGCTTAGAGACGGACTCGGCACAGATCTGTCACGGATTACTTGCCCCCATGTGTTCGTGGCTCCGCCGAGAGCCGGTCGCGGGACGCGGAAGCTTGCGCGCGCGATCGCGGCCGAGGTCCGCCCGCGAGCTACATCCTGTATGACAGATGTGATACAATCCTTGCGGTGGCAGAGCGTGCGATCTCGCTTCGGCTAGACGAGGAGGCTGCGCGGGCCCTGGAGCTCCTAATGCGCGATGGGAAGAGCCGGTCCGAGGCAATCCGAGAGGCGGTCGTCGACACGGCGCGCCGGCGTCTGTATGAGATCGCTGCCGTCGATGCTGCCCGAGTCTCCGCCGACGAGGATGATCGCCGAGAGGTCGCTCAGATCCAAGCGCTAATGGAAGAGCTGAGTGAGGAGAGGTGACGTCCACGCGCTCGCTCCGCCTTCTCGCTCGAGAGGGCACGAGCAGCGAGGCCGGCGGTACGCGGTTGTAGTGCAGACGGATTTCCTGAAGGAGCTCTCGACGGTCGTCGTTGCACCGACCTCGTCGAGCGCTCTGCCGACGGTTTACCGTCCCGAGGTCGAGGTCGCGGGTCGGCGAACGCAGGTCCTGACGGAGCAGATCCGGGCTCTCGACCGATCGCGTCTCGGTCGGCGCGTCGGAACGCTTGCACAGACCGATCTTCGTGCCGTGGACGACGCCTTGAAGGTAGTCCTCGGGCTCTTCTAGCGCCGTCGGGTGCCAGCGGACCGCCCCACTAGGATGGGCTTCCCGTGTCCGAGGCGCAGTTCGTCCACCTTCACGTCCACTCCGAGTACTCCATCCTCGATGGGGCCTGCCGGATCCCGGCGCTTGCCGCTCGGGCCGCCGAGTTCGGGATGCCCGCCGTCGGGCTCACCGACCACGGCTCCATGGCCGGGGCAATCGAGCTCTACCGCGAGGCCGGCAAGGCCGGCGTCAAGCCGATTCTCGGCTGCGAGGTCTACGTCGCCGACGACCGCCGCGCGCAGACCAAGGGGAACGCCCACCTCACGCTGCTGGCGGCCGACAACACCGGCTACGGCAACCTGATCAAGCTCGCCTCCGCGGGCTTCCTCGAGGGCTACTACTACAAGCCGCGCGTCGACTGGGAGCTCCTCGACACCCACGCTCAGGGGCTGATCGCCCTCTCCGGCTGCCTCTCCGGACGCGTCTGCAAGGCGCTCGAAGAGGCGCGGCCCGCCGACGCGGCGGCAGACCTCGACCGGCTCGTCCAGATCTTCGGCAAGGACTCGACCTACGTCGAGATCCAGAACGCGCACCTCGAGCCGCAGCAGCGGATCAACCCGTTGCTCGCCAAGCTCGCCGAAGGTACCGGGCTGCCGCTTGTCGCGACCGGCGACGTCCACTATCTCCGGCACGAAGATGCGCGCGCGCACGAGGCGCTGCTCTGCATCCAGTCCGGCGACTCGCTCAAGAACCCGCAGCGCTGGAAGTTCGACACCGACCACTTCTACTTCAAGTCCCCGCAGGAGATGGCGGCCGATTTCCCCGGCTAC
>DASWEE010000008.1:0-13596 GCA_036394915.1 Gaiellaceae bacterium
TCGGCGCCGATCCCGACGTCGGCCGCGGCCTGCGCGATCTCGGCGAGCACGCTGTCCGTCACCGCCCCGCCCCCCGCCGCCCGCTCGAGCGCCGCCGTGTAGGCCTCGGCGCTTCGCTCGAGGTCGTGCTCACGGCGGACGTAGTCGCGGGCGGCTTCACTCATGGCCGCGCGCGTCGGCTCGCTCGAGGCGAGCAGATCGAGCGCGGCGACCAGCGTGTCCACCTCGTGCTCGTCGACGGAGATGCGTAGCGCGACCTCGTCGGGCAGCTCCGAGAACCACCCGACGTCGCTGACGACGAGCGGAAGCCCGACCGAAAGGGCGCGGATCGCGCCGGCCGACGTCTCCCCCATCGTCGGCGCCCTCAGGCCGACGAAGACGTCGAAGGCGCGCAACAGCGACCACAGCCTCGACTCCTCCACGTAGTCCTCCCACGCGACCGCGTCCTCGAGCCCGAGGTGCTCGATCCGCCGCCTCAGGTCGAGCCCGGGCGCGGCAGGGCCGACCAGGAGCAGGCGTGCCTTCGGATGGGAGCGGTGGAACCGCGCGAACGCCTCCAGGAGCTGGGGAATCCGCTTGGCCGCATTGAGGTGCCCGAAGCTGCCGATCAAGGGCGCTCCCTCGAGCGAAGCCGGTTCGACGTCGACCCCGGGCCAGGCCGGCATCGCAATCCGCCAGATCGGCCGCGCGTAACCGAGCTCGCGGGCCCAGCGCTCGACGAAGTGCGAGTGCACGATCAGGCCGGTGGCAAGCTCGAGAATCTCGCCGGCCAGCGGGAACTCCTCTGGGCCTGTCTCCCAGGGAGGAGCAACCTTGCCCTCGACGACTTGGTGCGCGAGCAGACGGCCGGACGGGCCCGCTTCACGCTCCATGGCAGCGAGGTAACCGGCTGCGTCGCCGCGGCCGAGTGTCAGTCCGACGACCAGATGGTGGAGGACGAGCTCGTGAAGGACGACGACCCCGGGCCGGCGGCGAAGCGCCTCGACGATCCATCCGTGGGCATTAGGATCGTTGCCGATGTGGTACAGAGCGACGTCGGTGTTCCGGAAGAGAGGCCTCCGGCGCCGAGCGACCGTGACGTCGACCCTGCGGCGAAGCGCCGGGAGGAGGAGCGCGCTGTAGTCGGCGATGCCCGAGCGCAACGGCGGCAAGGGAGAGTAGTAAGCGACTCTCACGACAGCAGGCGCTCGATCGCCCTGTCCCAGGATACGTCCGCGGCGACGGCCTTCCCGGCCCGACCCCAGGAGCGCGCGTCGTCCACGTGCTCTCGCAACCAGGAGCAGGCCTCGGCGACGGCTGCCGCCCGCGGCTCGCAGACGATCCCGGTCTGGCGGTCGGACACGATTTCGAGCGGACCGCCTGCGTCGTTCGTGGTTACAACCGGCTTCTCGGACAGGAACGCCTCGTACGGCACCATGCCGAAGTCCTCGTCCACCGGCGCGTAGTAGACGGCGAGGCAGCGCGCGTACAGGTCGGCAAGCTCGTCCTCGCCGACGCGGCCCGCGAATTCGACGCGGCCGTCGAGTCCCCGCTCGTGGGCCAGCTGCTCGAGCCGGGAGCGATCCGGCCCTTCCCCGGCGACCACGAGGCGCAGCGACCCGTCGGCCGCAGCGGCTTCGAGCAGCAGATCGACCCGCTTGGCCCGATCGAGCCGTCCGACCGAGAGCACGAAGTCGCCGTAGTCCTCGCAGTGGTACGGGAGGGCCTGAGGGGGGTGCGGCAAGACCTCTGCGGCAAGCCCTGTCGACTGCTCGAGTCGCTGCTGCAGGTTGCGGGAGGTGGTGAACAGCTTCCGGGCCTCCCCGAGCACGCGCCGGTCCAGGGCCTGGACCGACCGGCGAAGGGCACGCTCCTCCGCCGACTCGCCGAACTGACCGAGGTCCGTACGGTCGAGCTCGTACGCCTGTCGAAACTGGTGCAGCAGCCAGACGACCTTGTTCGGATGGCGAACGGCATAGGAAGGGAACTTGGTCGCGATCACGAGGTCGATCGGTCTTCCATCCGCCTCGCTCAGGTCGACCAGGCGCCAGAGGAACGCCTGCGTCAGCACCCGTGTGCCGGGATACCACTTGAACGGGACGGTGACGACAGTCGCCTCGTGTCCGCGTGCGGCCAGCTCGGAGACGAGGTCGTCGGCAAAGATCTCTGCGCCCCCCCGCGCGAAGGGCACCTGAGCCGAGCAGACGGCGATTCTCATGGCGTGCATCGAGCTCGCGCCTCCTGCGGGTTCCTCGGGCGCCGCTGGCGGTGCGGGGCCGGAGGGCACAGTATGAGTAATACGGGCCCGGAGAGCACCGAGCCGTCAGCGGCGTCAGGCGACCCCGGGGGCCGGCTCCGCCGGCCTAGAGGGGTCGCCGGCGAGGGGCCCGCAGGACTCATGCCCGCGCGAGCACGGCGTAGTCGAGCGGGGCGAAGAGAACCTCGTTCAGGCGGGCGACGTTCGCGGCCAGGACGGGGTCGTCGGGCGCGCTCAGCTTCCGATCGGGCTCGTTCAGGAACCGCTTCTCGACCGAGGAGAAGCCCGCCTGCCGGAGGAGCAGCTCGAGCGTTTCCGCGACGAGCGGCTGCGCATGGGTCAGGTCGGCGAAGTAGTTCCGCAGCGCGAGCGGCGAGAGCGGGTTGATCGTCTCGGCGACGAAGAGGCCGCCCGGTCGAAGCTTGGCCGCCGACAGCTCGAGCAGCCGCAGCAGCGTCGGCGGCGGCAGGTGCTCCAGCAGCTGTGCGGCGAAGATCCCGCCGAGCGATTCGTCCACGAGCGCTTCGAGCGCGGCGACCGCATCGGCCTGCTCGACGTCGAGGCCCTCTCCGCGTGCGTAGGCGACCATGTCAGCGTCGGCGTCGACTCCGCGGGCCTCGACGCCTGCTTCGCGGAGCAGTGACAGGAATTCACCCCGGCCGCAGCCGAGGTCGAGCACCGGAGCCGACCGGCGGAAGTCGTCGACGTAGACCTGCTGCCGGTCGCGGATCTCCGCGCTGTCGCCGCGCATCCGCACCTCGAAGGCGAAGTAGTCGGGCACGGCGTCTGCGCGAGGCTGAGCGGCGACCGTCCCGGGGGAGCGTTCGCGCCGCTCGAGCCGAAGCAGCCGCTGCTCGAGCTCCGCGACGAGGCGCGTTGACTCGGCCAGCGCGCTCAGCAGCGGGGAGACCAGCTCGCCCTTGAGCCTGCTCTCGAGCTCTGCCGCGTCCGAGGCGCGCTCTGCCGCCTCGACGGTCAGCCCCGCCCGAAGCTCGTCCGTCGCCTCGCTCACCTGGTCGGCTAGCCGCAGCAAGGCCGCGTTGAAGGACCGCTGCTCCGCGGCGAAAGGCCCGACGTACCAGCTCATCAGCTTGCGGAGAACGCGCTTGATCGGATGGAGGAGCAGCCCCCGGATCCCCGGGCGGTGCCGGATTGGACGATCGACCGCGACCGACCACAGCCGCTCCGCCTCGTCGCGGGCGCTCAGCGGGGTCGAGGCCCTCCGGCCGCCCGAAGGCTGGTACGGACTCCTCCGAACCTCCTCCTTCAAGCGCTCGAACAGCGGCGCGGCATCGGCCGAAGAAATCCCTGCAGATACAGCAGTTTTCTCTTCCTCGGCAGGCATCGCGGCATTCTATCCCGCTCCGTCTCCCGACCCCGGCTAGGCTTCGGCCCATGACCGACACCATCTGGAGCGAGCAGGCGCTGGAGGAGCTGCAGCGCGAGTTCGAGCCGGTCTACGGAGACCGGACCGTCCTCGTCACGGGCGCGGACGGGTTCATGGGATCGCACCTCACCGAGGCGCTCGTACTGCTCGGAGCCCGCGTCCACGCCTTCGTCCGCGCCACCTCGAGCGGCGCGCTCAACAACATCGGCCATCTGCGTCAACGGCTGAAGGTGCACTTCGCCGACCTGACCGACCGGACGTCGGTCGACTACATGGTCAGGGAGCTCGCCCATGCGGGCGATAGGCCGTTCGTCTTCCACCTGGGCGCCCAGGCGCATGTCGGCGAGTCCTGGCATCGCCCATACGAGACGGTGATGGCGAACACGGTCGGGACGCTGAACCTGCTGCAGTCGATCGTCGACAACGGGCTCGAGCTCGAGAAGTTCGACACCGCCGGGACCTCGGAGGAGTACGGCAACGTCCGCGAGCTGGTCCGCCACCACCACGATTTCGACGAGGCGGGCGACCTGATCCTCCACGAGCGCTCACCGCTCAACCCCAAGTCGATCTACGCGACCACGAAGGTGGCCGCCGACTTCCTGACCATGAACTACCACGACGCGTTCGGCCTGCCGGCGCTCGTCACCCGAATGTTCAACAACTACGGTCCACGCCAGAACCCGCGCTACATCACGGGCACGATCATCACGCAAGCACTCGAACGCGAGCAGGTCGAGCTCGGCCAGCTCGAGCCGATGCGTGACTTCTGCTTCTGCTCGGACGGCGTCCGCGGCCATCTGACCGTCACTGCGCACGGCATCCCCGGCGACGTGTACGTCTACGGGCAAGGCAAGAACATCTCGATGCGCGACTGGGCCGAGCTGATCCTCGGGATCGGCGAGGAGAAGGGCCACTGGCACGGACGCGAGCTAGTGAGCGTGGCCGAGCGGTTCCGCCCGGGGGTGAGCGAGGTGATGAAGCTGCGAGTCGGGTACGACAAGCTCAACCGCGAGACCGGCTGGGAACCGCGGGTCTCGTGGGAGGAAGGGCTCTCGCGAACGATCGACTGGTACGCCGCGAATCGAGAGAGCTGGATCGGTCGCGTCGACTGGCTGCAACCGGCCGCGGACTCGGCCGTGGCGCGGGCGACGCGATGAGGCGCGTGCTTGTAACCGGCGGCGGAGGGTTCCTCGGCAGCCACCTCGTCCGGCGCCTCCAAGCCGACGGGATCGAGCCGTTCGTGGCCCGACGGCGGGATTACGATCTCACCCGGCCGGGCGACACGGAGCGCCTCTTCAGCGACGCCGAGCCGGAGCTCGTCTTCCACCTCGCCTCAGAGGTCGGGGGGATCGGGGCCAACCTGGCCGACCCCGGTCGGTACTGGTACGCGAACACGATGATGGGCGCCCACGTTCTGGAGCAAAGCCGGGTGCACGGTGTCGGGAAGCTCGTCGTGGTCGGAACGATCTGCTCGTATCCGAAGTTTGCGCCGCTGCCGTTCAGGGAGGACAGTCTCTGGAACGGCTATCCGGAGGAGACGAATGCGCCGTACGGAGTGGCAAAGAAGTCACTGCTCGTGGGGGGTCAGGCCTACCGCGAGCAGTACGGCTTGAACACGATCCACCTCCTCCAAGTGAACCTCTACGGCCCCGGCGACGACTTCGACCTGGAGCGGTCGCACGTCATCCCCGCCCTGATCCGCAAGATGGTCGACTCGGGCAACGAGGTCGTGCTCTGGGGCGACGGCACGCCGACGCGCGAGTTCCTCTACGTCGAGGACGCGGCCGAGGGCATCTGGCTCGCCGCGCAGCACTACGACGGCGGAGATCCAGTCAACCTCGGCTCCGGACAAGAGATCTCGATCCGGGAGCTGGCCGAGCTGATCGCCGACGTCGTCGGGTTCGAGGGCGAGATCGTCTGGGACACGTCGAGACCGAACGGCCAGCCGCGGCGCCACCTCGACGTCTCACGCGCGGAGGAGCTGTTCGGCTTTCGGGCGAAGACGCCCCTGCGCGAAGGTCTGGAGAAGACCGTCGCCTGGTATCGCGAGACGCGGCCCGCGATGCCCGTCGCTAGTACGCACTAGCCCGTCTGCGATCAGCTGTCAGAGGGCGGAGCCGGGCTTGGCCCGAGCGCAGCCCAGGCAGTTGGGCGAGTTCACGGGCTGCTTAAGAAGGGGGCTCAGAGGGAAACCTGGTTTCCCCCTGTTAAAAGGCGCCGCGACGCATTAGCACCGCCGGCACGGTCTTGGCGAGAATCGAGATGTCGAGCCAGATCGACCAGTTCTCGATGTAGTAGAAGTCGAGCCGGACGAGATCGTCGAACCCGAGCGTCGAGCGCCCCGAGATCTGCCAGAGGCCCGTCATTCCGGGCAGCACGAGGTCGCGCTTGCGGTGCCAGTCCTCGAGCCGGCGGTAGTCGCGGATCCGGAGCGGCCGCGGGCCGACGAGGCTCATCTCGCCGCGCAGGACGTTCAGGACCTGCGGGATCTCGTCGATCGAAAGATGCCGGAGCAGCGCGCCGACCGGGGTAACGCGAGGATCGTCGCGGATCTTGAACAACGGCCCGTCTGCCTCGTTCGCCCATTCGAGCTCCGCCTGCTGCTCGTCGGCGCCGGCCACCATCGTCCGGAACTTCAACATCGTGAACTCACGCTGGTGGAGCCCGACTCTCCGGTCGCGGTAGAAGATCGGGCCGGGCGACGTGAGCTTGATCGCCGCCCCAAGAGCGAGCCAGATGGGCATGCCGACCGTGACGAAGGCGATGCTGACGACGAGGTCGAAAGCTCGCTTCACCATCCAGTCTGTCCCCTCCAGGATCGGAGGCCTGAGCTCGAACAGCGGCACACCCTGGCCGGGAACGTAATCGGCACGCTGGATCAGGAGCTCGGTCGTCTTGGGCGCGAGCTTCACCTTGATTCCGCGCCTGTGGGCCTCGTCGGCCACGTTCATCAAGGAGGCTTCGTCGAAACCCTGATCGGCGACGATCAGCTCGTCGATGCCCGAATCTTCGAGGACTCTCGCGAGATCGGTCGTTCCACCGAGCACAGGAAGCGGGGGGTCCGCTCCAGGCGCGTCGGAGACGATACCGACGAAGTCGTAATCGATCCCCCCGCGGCGCGCGCCGACAGCGCGGTGCAGCTCGCCGACGCTCTCGCCGTCCCCGACGAGAATCGCGTGGCGCCGGACGCCGGCGAGCCGCAGCACGTCGGCCGTGATCGCCTCGTAGCTCGCGCGCAGCAGCCCGATCAGCACGATCGAGAGCACGAGCGCGGTCGGGAAGAAGCCGAAGGTGCTGAACTCGAGCTGATCCGTTCCGAGCCCGAAGGCCATCGTGATCAGCAGGACGATCACGAGCGCCCAGACGATCCGGCCGAGCCCGGACCGCCGCTCGCGAGGCGCATACAGGCCCGCCTGCCAGAAGACGAGCGCGGTCACGACGGTCAGGAACGGCAACCACTCGGTCTCTTGCTGCCAGAGCACTCCCCACAGCGGCGGGTTGTTGCCCCGGTAGAGGTCGCGAAGGACGAGAGCGGAGTAAACCGCAATCGCAAGCCCGGACAGGTCGAGTAGGACGAGGGCGGCGATGCTCGCGAATCGCCTGACGAACGCCCGGACCGGGCTACGCGTGAGCAGGTAGGGATGTGCCGAGCGAATGTCGCGGGAGGCCAAGCGATCGGTCACGCTCGAAGGGCGCTCCACCGCGGGAGCCTGCGGGTCCGGGACCGTCGGCGGTTTGGTCTCGAGCCGGCTCATTCAGCGGCCCAGTGTATGGGCTTACCTTTCGAGCCGGGCGTAGGTCTTGAAGGACGGCTTCTTCTTCCCTTTCGTGGTCATCAGCCCCGATTGCCAGCGCTTGACCTGCGGCTCGTCTCGCACGAGGAACCAGATCAGCATGTCGATTCGCGGGTTTCGCTTGGCGATCTGAAACGCCTGCGCGAGGTAGCGCGACTGTTTCGCCCACGAGACCCCGAAGCTGGAATCGGGCGGCTTCGTCTGGTAGCCGTACTCGGTGATCCAGAGGTGCTTGGAGCCGCCGTAGAAGCGCTTCAAGGCATCGAGCAACACCTTGAGGTTTCCGAGGGTGACCGCGGTCTTCGCGGGCGGCGGCGTCGCCGGCGTCTCGCTCGGGTTGCCGTAATACGGGTTGTGCGCGTAGACGTCGAAGTGCGCCCCACGCTTGTGCAGAGCCTGGAGGAAGACGAGCGGCGACGTCGAGGAGCGGGCGCAGCGCGCGCAGTTGTTCCCCCTCGGCGAAGTCACTCCGCATCCCACCTTCTCCCCATTGATCTTCGTCGAGTGCACGCCCGTGTAGATGGCGTTACAGATACGGGCATACGCGGTGGCGCTCTGGACGACGAAGCGCTTTCCGACCTTCTTGAACTGCGGCTTCAGGAACACGGGGTTGTTCGGCTCGTTCCAGGCGAGGAAGAGCCGGAGCGCAGGAAGGGATTCCTCAGCCCCCTCCGGTACGAAGTCGCCGCTGTAGCGCTTGGCGACCGCGGTCGCGAACTTGCGCAGGTCGGCCATGTTCTTGGGAGGAACGTTGATCGACTTTCCACCGTTCGCCCACCGGGGGGTCCCGACGATCGTCGCCATCACCTTGATGTTCGCGTCGGCGGCCCTGATCATCATCTGGTCGAAGGGGCCCCAGCTGTAAGCCGGATCGTTTGGATCGGTGCCGTCCCCGGGTCGCCGCTCGGCAACGGCGCGCGGGCCGCCCCACCACAGCGTGGTGCGAAGAACCGGAACGTGGAGCTGCTTGAACAGGGCGAAGCCCCGACTCGGGTGGCCGAAGGCCTCGGAGTCGTCGTAGATGCCGAGCTGCAGGCTGCGCGAAGCCTTCGCCGAGGTCGAGTTCGGCGCCGTAGCCGCTCCGACCGCCGCTGCGACGAAGAGGAGGCCGGAGAGAAGCGCGACGAGCTTAAACAGCGACCGGTTCACGGCCGAGTGACACCAACATCCGTCGTAGACCCCCTTCGAGATCGATTTCCGGCTCCCAGCCGAGCACCTCGCGCGCGCGACTGATGTCGGGCTGACGCACGCGCGGATCGTCGACGGGGAGCGCCTCGAACACGATCTCGCTCTTCGAGCCGGTAACCCGTAGCACGGTCTCCGCCAGCTCGAGAACGCTGAACTCCCCCGGATTCCCGAGGTTGACGGGATCGTGCTCGCCGCTCTCGGCCAGCAGGTGCAGGCCGCGGACGAGATCGTCGACGTAGCAAAAGCTTCTGGTCTGTGAGCCTTCCCCGAACACCGTCAGAGGCTTGTTCTCGAACGCCTGCCTCATAAACGTCGGAATCGCGCGCCCGTCGTGGGGCCTCATCCGTGGCCCGTAGGTGTTGAAGATGCGAGCGATCGAGGTGTCCACTCCCTGCTGGCGGTGGTAGGCCATCGTCATCGCCTCGGCGTACCGCTTCGCCTCGTCGTAGACGCCGCGCGGGCCGATCGGATTGACGTTCCCCCAGTAGTGCTCGGGCTGCGGATGCACCTGTGGGTCCCCGTAGACCTCGCTCGACGACGCGAGCAGGAACCGCGCCCGCTTGAACTTCGCCAGTCCGAGCATGTTGTGCGTTCCGTAGGAGCCGACCTTGAGTGTGTGCAGCGGCAGGCGCTGGTAGTCGATCGGACTGGCAGGGCTGGCGAGATGGAACACGAAGTCGATCGGATCGGGAAGCTCCAGGTGGTGGAGCAGGTCGTGATTGCTGAACGTGAAGCCGTCGTCGCGAATGTGCGCGATGTTCTGGAGGTTGCCCGTGTCGAGATTGTCGATGCAGATGACACTGTGCCCCTGCTCGAGCAGGTAGTCGCACAGGTGCGAGCCGAGAAAGCCGGCACCGCCGGTGACGAGAGTCGTGGGCATGGCTCCGGCTGATGATACTGACGGCGCCGCCACCTCCCTCCCACGCTTACGGTCTCCTAACGAAGTTGCCGATTCCTGCTGCTACGGTCGGGTCGTGAGGAGCGGCCTCGTGATAGTGGCCCTGGCCGCCGCCGTGGCCGCCCTGGCCTCGACCGCAGCGGGTACCGGACCGCTTCGAACGGCCGTGGTCGTGTCCGACAGCTCACCGCTCAGCTTCGAGCGAATTCACCAGTCGGGAGCGACCGTCGTCCGGATCAACCTAGCCTGGGATCAGGTCGCTCCCAATGGCAGCCGGGCACCGGGGGACTTTCGCCCGACGGATCCCGCCGATCCCCACTACGACTGGACGGAGGTCGACCGACAAGTCGAGCTCGCCGTCGCCAACGGACTGCAACCGTTGCTCACGGTGATCGCTGCTCCGCTCTGGGCGCAGAAGGACGAGCCGCACCCCACCCACCTGGGGCCCTACCCGGTCAACTCCTGGAAGCCAAGCCCTCCCAACCTCGCCTCCTTCGCGCATGCGGCGGCTACCCGGTACAGCGGCACGTTCGCCGGGCTGCCGCGCGTGCGGTACTGGGAAGTGTGGGACGAGCCCAACCTGAGCCAGTACCTGAGCCCACAGCTGGAGAACGACCAGGTCGTCTCGCCGGACACATATCGCGGCCTGGTGAATGCCTTTGCCAACGAGGTCCACGCCGTCCACGAGGACAACGTCGTCGCGGCCGGCTCCCTCTCGGCGTTCAGCTTCCTCACGCCCTACGGGCGGCTGGGCATTGCCCCGATGCTGTTCATGCGCAGGCTCTTGTGCATGTCCGCCGGAGCGAATCCGAAGCCGACGTGTAACAAGCCGGTGAGCTTCGACGCCTGGTCGCACCATCCGTGGACGTCCGGTGGCCCGACACACCACGCCTCAGAGAAAGACGACGCCTCCCTCGGCGACCTGCACAGGATGCACCGTCTGCTCAACGCGGCGGTTCGCGCCGGACATGTCCGCTCGGATGGGCCGGTCCAGTTCTGGATCACCGAGTTCGGCTGGGACACGAGGCCGCCTGACCCGCACCCGGAGGCGGCGCCGATCGCGCTGCAGTCGCGCTGGGTCGCTGAGGGCCTCTACCGCGCATGGAAGGAGGGCATCAGCCTGTTCACCTGGCTCGTCTTGTGGGACCGCCCATATCCCGCTTCCGCCCTCCAGAGCGGGTTGTACTCGTTGAACGGCGATGACTTCCGGTACGCGGTCCCGAAGCCCACCTTCTCGGCCTTTCGCTTTCCGTTCGTCGCCTACCGGCACGGCCGACAGGTGTCCGTCTGGGGAAGGACGCCGTACGGCCGGCCGGGCCGAGTCGCCGTCCAGCAGCGAAGCGGCTCGCGTTGGCGCTGGCTCGGGACGTTCAAGGCAGGCCGTGACGGCATCTTCAAGGGCTCCGTCCGATACCGGCCGGGGCCGAAGAGCTCGCGCCCCGCGCGGCTGGTGACGCGCGCAACGAGCTACCGCGACCTCGTCGTCTCGGCATCCCCCACGTCGTACTGGCCGCTCGACGAGAAAGGCGGAACGACGGCCGAGGACACGATGAAGGCGGACAACGGAACCTATGCCGGCAACGTGAAGCTGGGCCAGCGAGGAGCGGTCCCGGGGGGCACGGCGATCGGGCTGGACGGGAAGACCGGGCGGGTGCGGCTCGGCCGCGTCGCCAACGCCCATTCGATTGAGCTCTGGGCGAAGAGCACCTCCCTGATCAACGGCGCGGCCTTCAGCAACCGCAACGGCGTACATGCGTATACGTTCCTCGGCGGCAACGGCGGCCTCGCGTTCTCCTACGACGACTACTCGATCTTCGCAGCGCCGATCTCGAACGGGCGCTGGCACCACGTCGTCTACACGTACGACTCGGCGACCTCGACCGGGAAGGTCTACGTCGACGGGCAGCTCTCCAGCTTCGCCGTCTACCCGCGCCGCGAGGGCGGCGCGGATGCGAGCATCGGCTACGACGCGTCGCTCAGGACCTACTTCAAGGGTCAGATCGACGAGGTCGCCGTCTACCCCTACGTGCTCTCGCTCGACCAGGTGCGAAGCCACTACGTCGCTAGCGGACGGAGCATTCCGCCTGCCATCCCTTCAGGCGTCCTGCGCGCCGTCGAGCAGCGCTCGAGAATCGCTTCGCTGCCGTTCTCGCTCCAGATCCCGCGGGACCGGTACGTGCTGCCCTTCGGAGGCGGCGGGCCCGGATTCCGGCGGCTTTCAAGTCGCTAATCGGCGGCGGGCGAGGAGGTGGAAGGCACCACTTCTGCGCATAATTCTAAGGAGCGCGCGGACAATCCCCAGCCTCGCCTCGGGGCTGCGCTCGTGAACGAGGACCTCGAAGCCTCGGGACTCGAGCAGCCGGCAGAGCGCGAGATCGTCGACGCCGTCGAGCGCATAGCGCTCCGCAAGCCGACCGACCGGCGCTTCGTCCAGCCTGCTCCGGTGGAGCCGGCCGCGTACTGTCGTGAGAAAATCGCGAGGCTCGTGAATCGCCTGGAACAGGACCCAATCGAGCCTGCGCAGCAGCCGGTCGCCGCGGCCGGCTAAAGGGGGATCGAACGCGGTAACCAGCACGCCGCCGGGCCGAATCCGGGCGAGAGCCGCCTCGACGACTCGCTCGTAGTCATCGAGGTGGTGAAGCGCGGAAGAGAACACGACCACGTCCCACATCCGGCGATCGTTTCGCAGGAAGTCGAGGATCTCCGCCTCGACCATCTCGGGCTCGACGTCCAGATACTTGGCTTTCTCTTGCCAGAGGGCGAGCATCTCGGGCGAGACGTCGACTAGCACCGGGTGGGCGCCCATTCGAACAATCAGCTCGGAGGCGTTACCCGATCCGCCGCAAGCGTCGAGCACCGCTGGACTCGGCGACACGAGCGATAGCGCGCGCTGAAGAGCTCCTTGGAGTAACGCCCGAGCGCGAGGGTTCGCGACGGCGAGCTCCTTCTCGTCGTAGGTCTCAGCGACCGTGCGGTAGAAGCGCCGGTTCGCTTCAGCGGCGTCGATTCGAGGTTCCAATTCCCACTCCTGCAAGGACCTGCGCTAGCGCAGGTCCCTGTTCGATTCCATGTCGAACAGCATCGCGAACAGCGTGAACTGAATCCCCGAGATCAGGAGCAGCGCGACGAGGACGACCGTCGCCGGCGTGATCCCGTTGCCGAGGATGCGCAGCACCGTCACCGCGATTCCGAGCCCGAGGCCGGCCAGCGTGAGCACGATCCCGAGCACGTAGAAGAAGACGAGCGGGTGGAAGTCCCGGATCACGTACTTCTCCTTCAGTCGCCAGAAAAACGCCTTCAGCAGCAGCAACGAGATCGTCGGCACGACCCTCCAGAGGCGCATCCCGGACCGCTCTCCGACGCCGTAGACGGGCCTGGAAGGGACGTCGCGGACACGGGCGCCGACGACGTTCAAGTGGACGAGCATGTCGTTGGGGAAGCCGTAGCGGGGGTAGATCCGCCCGAGGTCGAGCTCCTCGAGGGCGAGCAGGGAGATCGCCGTGTAGCCGGACTGCGAGTCGGCGACGTGCCAGTACCCGGAGGCGACCTTCGTCAACAGCGAGAGCGCGGCGTTCCCGAGATAGCGGTGGCGCGGGATCAGCTCCCAGGCGCGGCCGGTGAAGAGCCGGTTGGCCTTTGCATACTCGACCTCTCCGCGCGCGACCGGCGTCACGAGCGCGGCGAGGTCCTCGGGATCCATCTGGTTGTCGGCCGCCATCACGCACGTGACGTCGATCCGCTCGTCGCGCGCGCGCCGGTACCCCGAGACGATCGCGGCGCCGACGCCCTGGTTGCTGCTGTGCTCGATCAGCTCGACCCGTCCGTCCGCGAGCGCGCGAACGCGCTCCCGCGTCCCGTCACTCGAGGCGTCGTCGACCACGATCACCCTGTCGACGAAGTCGGGGATGCCCGAGACGGTCGTCTCGATCAGCGGCTCCTCGTTGTAGGCGGGAACCACGACCGCGACGGTCTTTCCTTCCAACACGGTTCAGGTGGCGCGGGAGACCCGCCGAGCGACCGGCTCCCAGAGCAGCGCCGCGAACAGCCCGATCAGGAGGCCGATCACGCCGCCGACGAGCATCGAGTTGCGCGT
>DASWEE010000009.1:0-6084 GCA_036394915.1 Gaiellaceae bacterium
CGTCGACTTCGGCCGGGGCCTCGAGATCAACGAGAGGTGGCTCCGCCCTGGCGTGACGCGCGAGGAGATTGCCGAGGGGCTGCGCCCGCTACTCGCACTGCCGGTCGAGCACGTGCTCGCGACGCACGGCGGGCCGACCGACCGGGCCGCGCTCGAGCGCGCGCTCGCCTGACTCAGCCGTCCCGCTCGCGCGTGACCGGCTCGCGCCCGGTCGCCGGACGATGGCACGGGTGGCGAAGCGGTCGGAGTTGACGAGGTGGACGAAGTGGCCGTCGCCTGCCCATTTCCTCGGCTACGCCGGTTCGTCGACCACTGCACCGCTGCCGGCTGAGGAATCCGCCGCTCTTCCTCGAGCGCGAACAGACCGGCGGAGAGCGGTGTGTAAAGGACGGGAGCGACGGGGGTCGAGCCCGGACTTTACACACCACGACATCCAGATCCGATGACGTGAATTCAACTGGTCGCCCATGGACCTGCGGCTATAGCCCAGAAGCGTCCGATGGATCCGACCGCTGCTCGGGCCTGAACCCACTCCGCGGAGTGAAACAATCGCAGCATGGCGTCCTGCTCGAACTGTGGCGCATCACTTCCCGGCGGTGCCCGGTTTTGCCCGAGTTGCGCCGCTCCGGTCTCCGAGGAGGGGCCGAGCGAGGAGCGGAAGCTCGCGACCGTTCTGTTCGCCGACCTTGTGGGATCAACCGAGCTTGCGGATGCCCAGGACGCGGAGCGGACGCGCACTTTGCTCAACCGTTTTTACGACGCGATGGCGAACGAGATCGCCGACGCCGGCGGAACCGTCGAGAAATTCATCGGCGATGCGGTTGTGGCAGCCTTCGGCGCCCCTGCAGCCCAAGAGGATCATGCCGATCGCGCGCTCTACGCGGCCCTCGCCATGCAGAGCACCCTCGAGCGGATGTTCAGCGACGCGCTCCACCTCAGGATCGGCGTCAACACGGGTGACGTCGTTGTCGGCAAGCCGCGCGTAGGCAGCTCGTTCGTCACCGGCGACGCAGTCAACGTCGCAGCCCGGCTCGAGCAGGCGGCGAAGCCGGGCGAGATTCTCGTGGGCCAGCGCACCGTTGCTGCCGCCCGCGCCGAATTCGAGTTCGGCCCGGCGGCAACGATCGACGCGAAGGGAAAGGCCGCGGGGGTTGAGTGCCGCCGCCTGCTCCGGGTCGGCTTGGGCGCTGCACCGCGTGTCTCTCCCGGGCTACAGCCCAGCTTCGTCGGGCGCGAGGCGGAGCTGGCAGTCCTTCACAAGACGTACGTACGCGTTGCCGGCGAGGGTAGGCCGGCTCTCGTGATGATCGTCGGTGAGCCGGGGATCGGCAAGAGCAGGCTCGTCCGCGAGTTCCGCGACTGGCTCCGGACACAGTCGCCCGAGCCGCTCGACCGGGTCGGACGCTGCCTCTCCTACGGCCGGGGGAATGCGTACCGCCCGCTGGGCGAGATCGTGCGCGAGCATCTGGGGCTGCTGGACAGCGATCCGCCCGAGACAGTCAAGCGACGGCTTGGCCGACGCTCGATCCTCGGCCTGGCCCTCGGCCTCGAAGCCCCGCCGGACCTGCACCCGCTCGCGGCGCGCAACCGCCTTCAGACCGCCTGGGGCGAGTTCCTCGCAGAGCTCGTCGCGGGGCAGCCGGCCGTTCTCCTCGTTGAGGATCTGCACTGGGCGGACGAGGACCTTCTCGATGTTCTCGCACGCGGGCTCGAGGCCGTCTCGGGGCCGCTGCTTCTCCTCGTCTCCACCCGGCCGGAGTTCGTCGAAGAACACCCCGCCTGGGGCGGCGATGCGCCCGTACTCCATCTCGAGGCGCTCTCAGCGTCGCAGTCCGGCCTGCTCGTGGACGAGCTCGTGCCCGCCGTCCTGCCTGAAGCCGTGCGCGCCGTCGTCGTCGAGCGGGCCGAGGGGAATCCCTTTTTCGTCGAGGAGCTGATCCGGACGCTGATGGACGAGGGCGTGCTCCGGCCTGACGACGGCGGCTGGGTCGCGGGCGATCTTCCGGACGACTTTCGCATTCCGGACACCGTGCAGGCGCTGCTTGCCGCCCGCATCGACCTGCTCGACCCGGCCGGCAAGGCTGCCCTCCAGGCGGCCTCGGTGATCGGCCGCACGTTCTGGGCCCGGCCTGTGCAGCAGCTCGTTGAGGGTGGCGACCCGGACCTGAGCGTCCTCGTCGAGCGCGATTTCATCGGGCGCCAGGCCGCGTCCTCGACGCTAGGGGAGGACGAATTCGCCTTCAAACACGCCCTGACCCGCGAGGTCGCCTACGCGAGCCTGACCAAGGCGAGCCGCCTTCGGCTGCACGCGCGCTTCGCCAGCTGGCTCGAGGCCGCCGGAGGGGGGCGGGACGAGCACGCACCGATGCTGGCGCACCACTACGCGGAGGCCGTTCGCCCCGAGGACGTCGACCTGGCGTGGCCGGACGACGACGATGAGGTCGGCCGCCTGCGCGGCCGCGCCGTCTCGTGGCTGCGGCGAGCCGCCGGTCTTGCCGTGGGGCGCTACGAGATGAAGGACGCGGTCAGCCTTCTGGAGCGCGCGGTCGATCTGGAGTCCAACCCGCCGGTACGGGCGGCGATCTGGCAGGAGATCGCACATGCGCACGTGCTCTACTTCGACGGCAGGGCGTTCGCGGCCGCGCTGCAAGAAGCGATCGCTCTCTCCGACGGCGATGCGGCCACCGCGGACCTCTACGCCGAGCTCGCCTTCCAGACGATGGCGCGGGCGGGCATGTGGGGGACGCCGCCTCCCTCGGACCTCGTGGGAGGCTGGATCCAGCGCACGCTCGAGCTCGCGCCGGAAGAAGGGGTGAATCGGGCAAAGGCCCTCATCGCCCGGTGCTACTCGGACTACGACAAGTCTCCGGAGGACGCCGCGGAGGCGAGCCGGATCGCCGACCGCCTCCAAGAGCCCGTCCTGCGCTCACTCGGCTACGACGTCCGCGCGCTGGTGGCTTTCGTTCGAGGCGACTACCAGGAGGCGCTCGATTGGTGCCGCCGCCGCGTCTCCATCGCCGGCGACCTCGGCGACCCGGACACCGCGGCCTATTCCTACGCCGCCGCGGTGAACCCGGCGGTCGCCTGCGGCGAACTCGACGAGGCGCGGAGGTACGCCGCGCTGCAGGACGAGGTCACGCGCCCCCTCTCGCCTCATCATCGGTTGCACGGCATCTCGGGGGTCCTCGAGCTTGAGGAACTTCTCGGCAACTGGGAGGCTGCCATCGAGCTTCAGCGGAAGGTGGAGCGCGCCGTCGCCGAGAACCTGGCGACCCCGTGCGTGCGCAACGCGCGCTCCCTGCTCGTGTGCGCGCTCGCTCATGCGTATCTCGGGGACGAGGAGGAGGCGGACCGGCTCGAGCAGGAAGCCGAGGCGCACGCGATGACCGGCTACGGCACCGTGCTCGACACGCCGCGCCTGCTGCGCGCGCTCCACCGCGGCGACGTCTCGGCCGTGGAGTCGCTCTTGGGCGAGCCGGCCGTTCGGACGACGAACTGGTTCTACCTCAGCTCGACGGCCGCCCACCTGGACGGGCTTGCCGCGCTCGGCAAGCGCGAGCGGGTCGAGCAGGAGGCGAGCAGGGCGCTCCAGCCGCAGACGTATCTCGAGCCCTTCGCTCTCCGGGCGCTCGGGATCGTGCGTCAGGACGAAACGCTCGTTGCGGGTGCCGCGGATCGCTTCGAGACGTTCGGCCTCGACTGGCACGCCGCCCGCACGCGGGCACTTCTCTAGTCGTCCCAGTAGTCCGGCAGGAACTCGACGTCGTCGAGACCGGCCTGTGGCGCGGCGATCGAGACGAAGACTGCGTCCTCCTCGCCGGCGGCGCGGAACGACCTCGCCGTCTCCGGCGGGACGCGCACGGCCGTCCAGGGCTCGATGTCGACGACCTCGTCGTCGAACTTGCCCTGGGCTCGCCCAGAGATGAGGAAGTACACCTCCTCCTGGACTGTGTGCCGGTGTCCGCGCCGGTGAGCGTGCCCTTCCGGGGCTCGCCAGCTGCCGCCGAAACGCTCGTAGGTGACGGCGAAGTTCGTCAGGCCGAGCGCTTCGCGCATGAAGCGAATCTCGAAGTGATTCGGATCCATACCGACCTCGGCCGCCATGTCGGGAACATCCGATACGGGAACGATGGTGTAGTCGGCCACAGTGGTTCCTTTCTCTCGGCCGGCGGAGAGGCCGGCGCGGCGACCATATACATTCCAGAGGCGAATCGGGCGAGAAAAGAGCGGGAGCGACGGGGTTTTGAGCCCTGGCTTTACACCTCACGAAATCGAGGTCCGGCTCTAGCGATCGGCGCCGTCTTCACGGATGTGGCGGTTGTGCGGTGATGCTTCGAGCGCGAGCACGGTCGCGCGTGCGGCGCGGTCGCGACGGCGCCCTGAAGCGCGGTAGCCGCCTCCGCGAGCGGAACTGTCGTTCCGACGTGGAGTGAGAGCGTCCTTCCGCGAGCGCCCTTACGTGCGCTTTGCGCTCGCGACCACGTAGCGGTTGGTCACGCGGAAGCCAGCCGGATCTTCGTTCGCCGCCTCGAGGATCTCGAGGGCCTGTGCGCGCAAGGCCTCGGCTTCGCCTCGCGGCTCGAGGACGGCGCGGCCGGCCACTACGAGGGGGTGATTCTCGTATTCGGCGTCGAGGTAGTCACTCGCCGACGCCGCGGTGAAGGAGAGGCTGTGTTCGTCGGCGGTGACGGAGAACCCGTGCGGGGCGAAGAGGTCGGCGAGCGCGTCGTGGTCGTGCCAGGGAAACGGCGGCGGGGCCGCGGGCGCGCCGAGCGCGCGCATCACCGCCTCGCGTCCGAGCCGGTTTGTCTCGGAGATCGCGCCGGTCGGGATCCAGGCGCTCAGGACGATCCGTCCTCGCGGGGCCGTCACACGCGCCAGCTCCGCCGTCGCCGCCTGCGCGTTCGGGGCGAAGATGACGCCGAAGACCGACAGCACCACGTCGGCACTCGCCTCCGGAAGCGGCAGCGCCGCCGCCTCCCCGGGCAGAAACATGACCTCGAGGCCTCGCGCGTCGGCCTCGTCGCGGGCGACCTCGAGCAGCCGACCTGCCGGATCGACGCCGGTCACGCGCGCGCCGCGCGCCGCCGCCATCAACGCCGCGTTGCCTGTGCCGCAGCCGACGTCGACGACCCGCTCGCCGGCGACCGGCATCGCCCGTTCGACCACGACCTCCGCCGCCGGGAGCAGCTGTGACGCCGAGTGCTCGTAGTGCCCGAGGCTCCAATCTACGGTCGTCAACTCCACGCCTCCTTTTTTCGATACGGCGTTACGCTATCCCCGAAGTAACGTAACGCTGTTACGCTCCCGGGTCAAGTGGGCCGTCCGAGACACGCAGAACGAACCGCCCGCGCGCTGCTCGACGCGGCGGAGCGGATCGTCGAGAGCGAGGGGCTCCAGGCTCTCTCGGTGCGGCGAGTCGCGGACGAGGCCGGGACAACGACCCGCGCCGTCTACAGCCTCTTCGGGTCGAAGCAGGGCCTCGTCATCGCGCTCGGGACGCGGGCCTTCGAGCTCCTCGGGGCCGCGATCGCTGCGCTCCCGACGACACCCGATCCTGCCGCCGACCTGGTCGAGGCCGGCGTCACCGTCTTCCGTCGCTTCGCCGTCGAACACCCATCGCTGTTCCGACTCGCGGTGCAACGGACGCTCACCTCACCGGAGCTCGCCGCCCAGTTCGACGCGGCCGCGGCGGACGCCCTCGCCGGACTCGAGGCACGAGTCGCGCGGCTCGCTGCCGCCGGCCTGCTCGGTGATCGCACGATCCGCGACGCCGTCTGCCAGTTCCACGCCCTCTGCGAAGGACTCGCAGCCGTGGAGCTACGCGGCCTCCTCCACGCGAATCAGGCAGAACGAGTCTGGCGCGACGCGCTCGGCGCAATCATCACGGGGTTCGCGGCCGTCTCCGCGCCGGCGGCCGCAACTCAGGTTCCCCAGGGCTGAGGAGTCCGCTCTCGTAGGCGTAGATCAACACCTGCACGCGTCCGCGGAGGGCGACCATATGGAGGGTCCGCGAGGTCGGTCTTCGCTTTCGCCGGAGCGACTGGAGTCGAACCCGCGACCTTCGATCGCGCTAAGAGGGCC
>DASWEE010000010.1:0-41055 GCA_036394915.1 Gaiellaceae bacterium
ATCCGGCTTACAGGCCTGCTACGGAAAAAGCCCTGGAAGGGGCTTTTTCTATGGTCCGAACGGCGGCACAAAATATGCAAGAGATTGAGGCGGGCCGACTTGACCGTCAGGGTCAGCACGAGCCGCGAGAGGCTGGTGGCCGTTTGCGCCGACCGCCCACGCGGTTCCGCTCGACGATATGGCTACGGCAGCGAACGAGAAGCCGGCAGGACTGGGGACGATCGACCAGCGGGCTCCATTCCAGCGCTCCACCAGCGTCTGCTGGTGCGGTTGGAGTCCGCGGTCGCCCACGGCCCAGGCTTGCCCGGCGCGCGCGACCACGCCGGAGAGCAGGGCGCGTTGGGCGACCGCGGGCGTCGCGACGCGCGACCAGCGACGACCGTCCCAGTGCAGCGTCAGAGCGTGGTCGCCTCGACCGCCGTAACCGCCTGGCACGCTGCCCCACGAGCCGACTGCCCACACGTCATCGGCTTCGCCGCCTGCGATCGAGAACAGGATGTCGTTGGTGACGTCGCGCGCCGAGCGCACGTTGGGGCTCGGGACGATCGTCCAGTGCCGCCCGTCCCAGTGCTCGATCAACGTGCGTGTAACCGGTGAACGCACTCCGCCGAAGTAGCCGGCCGCCCAGACGTCGGTCGGCGAGATCGCGGTGACGGCGCGGAGGATCGCGTAGGGGCGGCGGCCGGGCGCGGCGGGCGGGTTGGGATTCGGGACGATCGTCCAGCGCGTGCCGTTCCAGTGCTCGATCAGGGTCTTGCCGCCGCTGCCACGATTGCGCACGCCGACAGCCCAAGCATCGCGCGGCGTGCGCGCGGCGACTGCATAGAGGATATGTGCCGGTGGATGGGGCGCGGGTGCTACGCGCCAGCGCGCACCGTCCCAGTGCTCGATCAGCTGTCCGCCGTCGTCCGTCTGGCCGACAGCCCATACGTCCCGTGCGTTGGACGCGGACACCGACCAGAGGATCGCGCCACGAGGAATCGGCGCCGCTACGACTCGCCAGCGCCTGCCAACCCAGCGCTCGACGAAGGCGCCGTGCGGACCCCCCTCAGTGCCCGTGAAATAGTCGCCCACGGTCCACGCTTCGCGCGGTGAGACCGCAGCGACCGAATCGAACCGGTCATACAGAACGCGATGAGGATCCGAAGTCTGAGTCGCCTGCCAGACGCACGTCCGTCGCGAGCTGGAAGAGAGAGTATGGTCGGTCGCCTCGGAGATCGCCGCGCTCGCGAGTAGCGCAGCGGCGCCGACACCGATAGCAAGAACGGCGGCGGGTCGCAGACCACGTACGCGCAGATACCTTGGATTGAACTGCACCGCTAGAGATACGGACGGCTTCGGCGATGCGGTCCGACGTCTCGCTGACGCGCGGCCAGCGCGAGTTCGTTGAGGGTGCGGAATCCTTTGCCTGGCACGTGCCTGGCACCCAGTATTCGGTGGAGTATTCAGGGCGGGCGCCGGCTCGATTAGGGTCGCGTCGGCATGCGCGTTGCCCGAACACTGACCGTCGTCGGCTGTCACGCGGGCGGCGAGATCGGGAACGTCGTCGTCGGCGGGGTGCTGCCCCCGCCCGGCGAGACCGTCTTCGAGCAGCGCCAAGCGCTCGAGCGGGACGACTCGCTCCGACGCCTGCTCCTGCGCGAGCCGCGCGGCAGCGTCGCCGTCCACGCGAACCTGATCGTTCCCCCGACGCGGCCCGACTGCGACGCCGGCTACATCATCATGGAGCCCACCGAGTACCCCGCGATGTCGGGCTCGAACACGATCTGCGTCGCCACGGTGCTGCTCGAGACGGGCATGGTCGAGCTGCGCGAGCCGGAGACGACGCTGCGACTCGAGGCCCCGGCGGGGGTCGTCGAGATCACCGCGGCCTGCCGCGACGGTAAGTGCGAGTTGGTCGAGCTCACGAACGTCCCCTGCTTCGCCGACCGGCTCGACGCGGCGCTCGAGGTCGAAGGGCTCGGCTCTCTGACCGTCGACGTCGCCTTCGGAGGCATGTGGTACGCGATCGCCGACGCCGCGGAGCTCCGGTTCTCGCTCGAGCCGTCGGAGGCACGGGAGCTCTCGCTGGCCGGAGAGCGCATCCGCGCCGCCGCGCGCGAGCAGCTTCCCTGCGTTCATCCGGAGAACCCCGAGATCGCCGGCGTCAGCATCGTCCAGATCGCGGAGCCGTGGCAGGGCGCCGGGCGAGTGTCGAAGAACGCCGTCGTCGTCGCGCCGGGCCGGCTCGACCGCTCGGCCACGGGCACCGGCCTCTGCGCCCGCATGGCGGCATTGCATGCCCGCGGGCTCATGCAGGCGGGCGATGGGATGACCCACGCGTCCGTGCTCGGCTCGACCTTCGAGGGCCGCATCGTCTCCGAGACGAGCGTCGGCGAGCGGCTCGCGATCGTCCCGGCGATCCGCGGCAGCGCCTGGATCACGGGCATCACGCAGGTGATCGTCGACCCGAGCGACCCGTTTCCGGAGGGCTACCTGCTCAGCGACACGTGGCCGGGACCGGATACGCAGTAGTCGGGCTCAGGCGTCTGTGGATCGGTGCTCGGGAAAGAGGGGCAGCCCGTCGTCCGGGATCGGCTCCCAGGGCGCGGAGTACGAGACGAACTGGCGATAAGACGGCCTGATCCCAGGATCGTCGTCGAATGAGCCGAAGCGGACGCTGATCACGTCCGGATCTTCCTGGCTCTGGCTCCAGAGCTGCGATCCACATCCCGAGCAGAAGACCTTCGAGAAGCCGTCCGGCGGATCGTAGGATCGGATCAGTTCCTCGCCCGACAGGATGCGGAGCGAGCCTGGGACGATCCGTGCGGACAGCGAGGCCGCGGTTCCCGTCCGCCGCCGGCAGCGGGTGCAGTGGCAGTAGCCCGCCGAGACCGGACGTTCGCTCACCTCGAAGCGGACGCCGCCGCAGAGGCAGCCGCCGGTGAGGGGCAGCTCGGTCATGTTCGGGCAGGTTAGCCTCGAGGGATGCAGACCTGGTTGTGCGCGAGCTGTAGCACGCAGTTCCCGGCGAGCGAATCCCCACCGGCTGAGTGCCCGATCTGCCAGGACGCGCGCCAGTACGTTCCGGTCGAGGGCCAGCGGTGGACGACCATGGAGGCGCTGCGCTCGTCCCACCGAGCCGAGATCCGGGACGAGCTGCCCGGCCTGCTCGGGATCGGCTGCAAGCCCGAGTTCGCGATCGGGCAGCGCGCGCTGCTCGTTCCGACCGGGGGCGGCAACGTGCTCTGGGACTGCCAGGCGCTGCTCGACGACGAGATCGTCTCCGCCGTCGAGGAGCGAGGCGGGCTAGAGGCGATCGCAATCTCGCACCCGCACTACTACTCGACGATGGTCGAGTGGGCCCGGACCTTCGACTGCCCGATCCTGATCCACGAAGACGACCGGAAGTGGGTGATGCGGCCCGACCCGTCCGTCGAGCCGTGGTCGGGGGAGGTCAACGAGCTGGCGCCGGGCGCGACCCTGCTCCGGCTCGGCGGCCACTTCGCGGGCGGGCAGGTGCTCCACTGGGCGGAGCGGAAGCTGCTGCTGAGCGGGGACATCGTCCAGGTCATCCCCGACCGGAAGTTCGTCTCCTTCATGTACAGCTATCCGAACCTGATCCCGCTCCCGCCCGACACGGTCGACGAGATTACGCGGCGGCTGGAGCCGTGGGACTTCGACTCGATCGTCGGCGCGTGGTGGGGCCGCGTCGTCTACGACGGCAAGGAGGCGGTCCGCCGCTCGGCGCACCGCTACCGGGACGCGATCGAGGGACGCCTGGGCTAGCGGCCGGTGGCCGAGAAGTGCATGTAGTCGACGGCCGAGTGCCAGTAGCCGCCCCAGCGCCAGCCGATCGCGGCGAAGGCGCGGACGACCTTGTCCCGCGCATGGACCATTCCCGGCCGCCAGTGCGAACGATCGACGAACGGACGGTAGGCGCGATTCGACACCCTCCCGTTCACCACGTAAGGGTTCTCCAGCGGGTTGACGTCGACCGCGCGGCCATACGCGTGCTCCGACCACGTAGTGGTCCCGCCGACGTAGCGGCAGTTGAAGCCGGATGTGTCGTCGGCGAGGCCGACCCGGTCGTCGTCCGACCCGTAGGCCTCCACGAGCCTCATCCGCCGGATTGGGAAGCGGGCGTCGTAGAGCATCCGGAACACCCCGAGCACGGGCCGCGCCCAGCCGCGGTGCACGATCATCTCCCCTTCGTGGGGTTGCCCGTCGAAGCCCACGTAGGTCATCCGCAGCAGCCTCAGCGAGGAGACGGGAACGGGGCAGCCGCGGTGCCAGGACGTCATCCTCGCGCGTAGCGAGGGTCCGATCACTGCGATCCTGCCCTGAAAGGAAGGAGGGCCGGCGGGGCGCGACGCGCTCGCCCCGGCGAGCGCGACGGCCGCCGCGACGAGCGCGGCGGCGCCGATCGTCCTCGAGCCTAGGTAACGGATTCTGACGAACGTACTCTGACGCCTTTTCGCCCGGCCGTGGGTTTTGGTTTGGCGGTCGTGCCGAAGGCCGGCGGGGCGCTAGTCGCGCGCCCCGCCGGTCCCCCGGGCTCATGCAGCAGGAACGATGTTGTTGTTGCGGTGGAAGAAGTTGTCCGGGTCGTAGGTCGCCTTGATTTTCCCCAGCCGCTCGAGCTTCGCCCCGAAGGCGTCGCCGACGCCGACCTGGTTGTCCTCGTCGGCGATGCCGGTGAAGTTCAGGTAGGTCGAGCCGGTGCCGAACTCGGCGATCTCGCTCCACGTCTCGCGAACCCAGGCGATGTTCGCGTCGTTCTCGCTCGGATCGGGCCAGGTCCCTTCCACGCTCACCATGTACGAGGCCGAGCGCTCGCCGAACGCCGACTCGTCCTCTCCGACCCTGTTCACCTGTCCACCCGAGAGCCAGACGACCATGGACGAGAGCGGCGCGGGCCGGTTCGGGGCCTTCGCGGCTATCAGGTCGACGACCTCGTCCGACAGCTCGTTCAAGTAGGTCGACTTCCAGTAGGCCTGGAGCTCGCCGCGCGGGAAGAACGGATCGAACGCGGACTGGACGAACCGGTACGGCATCGGCTGCGAGATGTCGGCCAGCGGTGTGGCCAGCTCGCGGAGCGGCTGGAGCACTCCCATGCCCTCCTCCATGTCGCCGGAGTACGTGGCGCCGACGACGAGGCAGTTCTGGTCGTGGATCGGCTCCGGCAGATGGGGATCGGCGGGCATGGTGAGCGTGACAGCCAGGGCGCTCACCTCGTCGGGAGCGGAATCTCCGAACTCCCGGAACCCGCGCAGGACGGTCGCGGCGTCCTCGACCGGATAGAAGACGCCGGCGAAGGCCACAATCGGCCCGACCGGGTGGAGCTTGAAGGTGAAGGTCGTGACCACTCCGAAGTTTCCGCCGCCGCCCCTGAGGGCCCACAGCAGATCCGGGTTCGTGTCCTCGGAGGCCGTGCGGATCTCCCCGTCGACGCAGACGACCTCCGCGGCGACGAGGTTGTCGCAGGCGAGCCCGTACTTGCGGCGGAGCCAGCCGTAGCCTCCGCCGAGCGTGAGCCCGGCGACGCCGGTATCCGAGACGACGCCGCCGGGCGTCGCGAGGCCGAACAGCTGAGCCTCCCGGTCGACGTCGCCCCAGAGCGCGCCTCCCTGGACGTGCGCGAGCATCGCCTCGCGATCGATGTGCACGCCGTTCATCTGCGCGAGGTCGATGACCATGCCGCCGTCCGAGCTCGAGAGTCCGGCGATCGAGTGGCCGCCTCCGCGGACGGTCACTTCGAGCCCGTGCTCGCGCGCGAAGTTGACGGCGTCGACGACGTCGGCGGTGCCCGAGCAGAGGACGGCCAGGCTCGGCCGGTCGGTGTACATGGCGCTGAACGGTGGGCGGATCTGCTCGTAGCCTGGATCCGCCGGCGTGAGCGCCTGGCCCCTCAGTTGTATTCTGAGCTCGGCGAGCGCCTCTTCCGCGATCGCGCCCGTGGTGGTTGAAGTTGCTGCCATTGAAGACTCCTTTCGCCCCGTTGCAGTTGGCGCCTAGTCTCGCGCGTGCGCCGATCCGTTACAGGCTGGAGCTCGGTCCGCGAGCGCGGATCGAAGCAGCGCCCGGGCCGACCAGCGCATGACCTTGCGGGCTGCGTCTCGGGACAGCCCGCCGATGTCCGTGAGCCAGACGAGCGCCTCGATGCCGACGGCCGACCTGATCGCGAGTGTCAGCCGGTGCAGCTCCTCCGTGGTCAGCTCGACGCGAAGCGGAGCGAGGGCGTCCTCGATCCAGCGGATCGCGCGCCCTCTGCGGAGCACGAGCTCTTCCCTGCGGGGCTCCGCCTCGAGCGACATCCGCAGCATCGCGCGGTAGGCCGGCTCGCCGTCGACGATCATGTCTCCGAGCTTGCGGACGACGACGTCGAGCCGTGCTTCGGGGTCCGCCGGCGCGTCGCCGTCGAGCAGTGAATCCGTGTCCAGCTCCGGGTAGGCCGCGACGAGGAGCGCGCGCTGATTCGGGAAGTAGCGGTAGGCGGTGGTTCGCGAGATCTCCGCTGCCGCTGCCGCTTGCTCCACGGTGGGAGCGATTCCCTGTCCGAGCAGCAGGCGTGCGGCGACGACGAGCGCCTCGCGCGTACGCGCCTTCTGCCTCGTCCGCCCGGTGCGCTCATATGGGATTGACATGACCATCATGGTACTATAGTCTCACGAAGGTATGGGACCGCAAGCTGGGAGGGACGAGATGGAAAGCGTCGGCGCGAGCGTGAACGGCACGGAGCGCACGTTCTGGTGGCAAGGGGCCCTGATGACGATGAAGGCCTCGGCAGATGAGACGGCGGGCTCGATCGGCCTCGTCGAAGCGCGGTTCCCAGCCCACTTCGGACCGCCGCTCCATGTGCACCACCGGGAGGACGAGGCGTTCTATGTGCTGGAGGAGGAAATTCGCTTTCGGCGGGGCGACGACGAGTTCGTCGCCGGTCCGGGCGAGCTCGTCTTCACGCCACGAGAGGTCCCGCATACGTTCAGGACCGGCGAGCGGGGCGCCCGCGCGCTCGTGCTGGTGACGCCGGGCGGCTTCGAGGAGATGTTCGTCGAAGGCGGCGTTCCCGGGTCCGCCTCCGAGGGCCCGCCGCAAGAGGAGTACGACAACGGGCTGCTCGAGCAATTGTCGAAGAAGTACGCCTTCGACGTCGTCGGGCCGCCGCTCGACTAGCTGGCGGCGCGCTCGGCGCGGCGTAGCCCGAGCAGAGCCCAGAGCAAGAACGCGCCGGAGACGGCGACCCCGGAGCCGAAGGCGAGCCCGACGTCGACGGGGCTCCCCGAGATGAATCCCCGGCCGGCGGTCAGCAGGTACGTGACGGGATTGATCTTCGCGACCGCGTGGATCCAGCCCTGAAGCAGGTGAAGGGGCACGTACACGGGAGCCAGGAAGAGCGTGAGGAAGACCGGGGTCTGCATCAGCGGAGCCCCTTGGGTGGAGCGGATTCGCAGCGCGATCCCAGAGGCCCAGAGGACGCCGGCGAAGTTGAGGATCACGGCGAGCGTGTACAAGCCGACGAGATCGACACCGTTGCCGCCCACCTTCATGTGAGCGATCAGCGCGACGGTGGTGAGAACGATGGCCACCACCGACCACCGTAGGAGCGCCGAGAGCGCATAGCCCATGATCAGCCCCGTGCGGTGGGAGGCCGCGATCAGCAGCCGCCGCGCGAATCCGTACTCGAAGTCGCGCGCGACGTTGAAGCCCATGAAGACGCCGCTGAAGGCCGCCGACTGGAGCAGGACGAACACGAACTGGAAGGCCGTGTAGCCGCCGCGGAAGTTGAATCCGGGGATGTGTTTGAGGGCCGAGAGGCCGCCCGCGAACGCCAGGAACGACATCAGCGGGAACAGCAGCGGCGGCACGAACAGGGACGGGTTCTTGATCAGGACCGTGGACTGCCGGTAGGCCAAGGCAAGCGCGATCTTCCAGCGCGGGGTCACGTGCGCGCCATCCTCGAGCGGAGCGAGGCCGCCGACGCGGCCAGTGCGAGGCCGATCATCAGGAACGTGAACAGGAAGCCGAGCCCGAGCGCTTGGGCGTTCCAGCCCGAGATCACCAGGGTTCGCATCGCCTCGATCATGTAGCTGACCGGGTTCACGGTCGCCAGGTCGCGGAACCAGTTGACCTCGATCAGGTTGCGAGGCAGGTTCATCGACGACACGAACAGGAGGAAGAAGAGCAGGGGGAACACCGACTGGACCGCCTCGCCCGAGCCGGTGCGCAAGGCGATCAGAATCCCGACGGCGCCGAAGCCGAGTGCGATCAGCACGGCCAGCACGAACAGCACGAGCGCTCCGGCGACGCCCGTCTCGAAGCGCACCCCCGCGGCGATCCCGACGCCGAGGTAGACGACGGCCTGGATCGTCCCGATCGCGACCGCACCGCCGAGCTGCCCGAGCAGGAGCGCCACGCCGCGCATCGGCGTCAGCGCCAGCCGATTGAGGAAGCCGCTGTCGATGTCGCGCGCGAGGTCGACCCCGGCCGTCCCCGAGGCGAACAGCGCTCCCTGCATGAAGCTGATCGGGATGAAGAAGTCGAGGAACGAGTTGGTCGGGAAGCCTGGGAGGTGCGTCGCCGCCCGCAGGCCGTTCGAGTTGATCGCGAGCAGCAGCAGCGGAAAGGTGACGTTCGGGATGATCATCGCCGGCTGCCGAAACGTCCTCGTCACCGAGCGGCCCGCGATGCTCAGCACCTGGCCGGCGACATTCATGCAGTGACCGTCTCCAGCTGCTCCTCCTCCTCGTCTTCTGCCGCCCCCTCGAGCGAGGTGCCGGTCTTGGCGAGGAAGACGTCGTCGAGGGTCGGCTCGTGCAGCTGAATGCGTGCGACATGGATTCCGGCCGCGTCGAGGGCGCGGACGATGTTCGCGAGATCGGCCTCCTCCTCGATCCGCACGCTGACGGCGTCCGGTGAGCCGGCGGTCGGTGGCCCGAACGCGCGCAGCGTCTCCTCGATCCGCGGCCGGTCGCCCTGCTCGTGCGGGACGACCTCGACCGTCGGCCGCCCGATCTCGGCCTTGAGCGCCTCCGGCGTCCCCTCGGCGACGATGTTGCCGCGGTGGATGATCCCCACGCGGTCGGCGAGCACGTCCGCCTCCTCGAGATACTGCGTGGTCAGGAACACGGTCACGCCCTCCCCCTTGGCGAGGCGGCCGACCTCGCCCCAGAGCGCGCTCCGGCTCTGCACGTCGAGACCGGTCGTCGGCTCGTCGAGGAACAGGATGCTCGGCTCGTGGACGAGCGCGAGCGCGATGTCGAGCCGCCGCTTCATCCCGCCCGAGTACCCCTTGATCTTCCGGTCGGCGGCCTGCGTCAGGCCGACGCGCTCGAGCAGATCGGCGGTGCGCCTGAGCCGCTCCTGCCGGGAGAGCCCGTGCAGCGAGCTCTGCAGCCGCAAGTGTTCGCGCCCGGTTAGGAATGGGTCGAGCGCGGCTTCCTGAAGGGCGGCGCCGATCGCGCCGCGGACCTGCGGGCCGTGCTTCTTGACGTCGAAGCCGGCCACGCGCGCCCAGCCGGCGGTCGGCGGAAGCAGCGTCGTCAGCATGTGCACGGTCGTCGACTTGCCGGCCCCGTTCGGACCGAGGAAGCCGTAGATCTCCCCGGGCGACACCTGCAGGTCGATGCCGTCGACCGCGCGGATCCCGCCTTTGAATTCGCGCGCAAGACCCTCGGCCTGGATGCCGTGCGTGTCCCTCATCAGAGCTCCAGGCTATCGGTCGGAAAAACCCTCGAGGGCGGCATCGACCAGCCGGGGGAGCGTCTCGAGGTTGTATCCACCCTCGAGCACGGCCGCGACGCGCGGGGCGAGTGCAGCTGAGCGGCGGGCGAGGTCTCGAAATCCCTCGTCGGTCAGCTCCATCATCGCGAGTGGATCCTGGCGATGTGCGTCGAAGCCGGCCGACACCAGCACGAGCTGCGGATCGAAGCGGCGGACGGCGGGCTCCACCTTGTCGGTGAACGCGGCGGCGTACTCCGCATCCCCGCCGCCGGCGGCGAGCGGGATGTTCAGGGTCGTCTCGTCCTGCTCGTCGGGCCCGCCGCTCCCGGGATAGAACGGCCACTGGTGGAGGGAGACGAAGAGCACGGACGGGTCGTCCCAGAAGATGTCCTGCGTCCCGTTGCCGTGGTGGACGTCCCAGTCGACGATCGCCACGCGTTCGAGGCCGAGCTCCGCCTGGGCATGGCGCGCGGCGATCGCGACGTTGTCGAAGAGGCAGAACCCCATCGCCCGGTCGGGCAGCGCATGGTGGCCGGGCGGTCGGACGAGGGCGAACCCGCTCTGCCGGGCCGCTTCGATCGCTGCGCCGGCGGCGAGCAGGGCCGCCTCGTAGCTCGTCTCAGAGCCGACGGTGTCCGGGTCGAGCCAGGTCGGGCCGGCGATCGTCCGGATCCTCTCGACGTAGCCGGGCGTGTGGCAGCGCTCGACGTCGGCGCGGGTGCCGGAGTCGGCCTCGACCCAGTCGCCGACCGAGTCGAGCAGGACCTCGAGCCGCGCCGGCGACTCCGGATGCGGCCCGGTCGGGTGGAGCCCCTTCAGCGCCGAGTTGCTTACGACCTCGATGCCTTGTCCTTCTCCTCGAGCCGGCCGGCGAGATTCCCGAGCCCCCAGGCCGAGGCGAGCGCGGCCGCGCGGGCCCAATCGGGCTCCTGGTCGGGAAGCGGCGGCAGCGGCGCCGAGCGGTCGAGCAGCGCGATCCGCCGATAGAGGCGCAGGTCGTCGGCCTCGGCGGCGAAGCGTCCGGCCGCGAGCGCTTCCTCGAGCGATCCGAACTGGGAGAGAATCTCGGCGGCCTTCTTCGGCCCGACGCCGCGCGCGCCCGGCAGCTTGTCGGAGGGATCGCCGCGCAGGGCGATGAAGTCGGGCACCTGGGCAGGGTCGACGCCGTAGCGCTCGCGTACCTCGGCAGGCCCGATCCGCGCGAGCTCCGAGACGCCCCTGGTCGGCTGCAGGATCGTCGTGTGCTCGCCGGCGAGCTGGAACGCGTCGCGGTCGGATGTCGCGACGAGCGTCTTTCCGCCCCGCGCGGCCTCGGTCTCCGCGACCGCCGCCAGGAAGTCGTCCGCCTCGTAGCCCGGCGCCTTCGCATAGGCGAACCCGAACGACTCGACGAGCTCGGGCAGGAGCGCGAGCTGCTCCAGGAGCTCCTCGTCGAACACGCGCCCCGACTGGTACGCGTCGAAAGCCTCGTGGCGGTACGTCGGGACGTCTAGGCTGTCCCACGCGACCAGCACCGCCCGCGGCTGCTCGGCCTCCCAGAGGCGAAGCAGCATGTTGGCGAAGCCGACGAGCGCGCCGGCCGGACGTCCTTCCGCGCGCCGGATCGACTTCGGCAGCGCGTGGTAGGCGCGGTGTGCGAAAGAGTCGCCGTCGACGGCGAGGAGCGGCGCCGTCATTCGAGGCTCGCCTCGAGCTCGCCGATCCTCGCCATCAGCCGTTCCGTCGCGACCTCGGCCGCCTCCGCGTGTGGCTGCCCGGCGAGGTCGTCGAGCGGGACCGGCGGGCCGTACGCGACGCGCAGCGGGCCGAGCCGCGCGAGCCGGTCCGTGCCCTTGATTGCCGCGGGAATGAGGGCAACGCCGGCGGCGAGCGCGATCCGAGCCGAGCCGGTGTGCGCCTGGGGCCGGAACTTCTTCCGCAGCCCCTTCTTCCTGCGCGTCCCCTCGGGGAACATGACCACGACGTCGCCTGCCTTCGCAAGCTCGATCGCAGTCCTGATCGCGGCCGCGTCGTTCATGCCGCGCCGGACGGGGAAGGCGCCGCCGTGGCGGAGTATGGGTCCGAGGGCGAAGTTGAACAGCTCCGACTTCGCCATCCAGCGCAGGCGTCGTTTGGGCCAGAGCGGAAAGCCGAGCGGCCACGGGTCGAAGTTCGAGGTGTGGTTCGCGGCCAGGACGAAGCCTCCACTGGGTGGGATGTGCTCCCGGCCGAACGCCCGCAGCCGGAAGAGGAGGTAGACGGCCGGCCAGCTAACGAGGCCAATGAGCTGGTAGAAGCGAGTCCACATCGGGTCGTCGGCCATTGCGCGGAGTATGTTCGCTTCGGGTCACCCCTCGCCGGACTGAATCGACACCAAGTCGGCACGTTGTCGTTGCCCGCGCCTGCTCGTCCCGCGGTTACGCTCGCAGCGGAGCGAGGCGGGTAGCTCCCCAGGGTTAGGGAGGGGTCCGTTTCGGGGCCGCGCGGCCGAAATGGTGTCCTCAGCGCGCTCCGCTACTGTTGAACGCGTATGAGCAAGACACTCGTTATCGCCGAGAAACCGTCCGTCGGGCGCGATCTCGCGTCCGCGCTGCCCGGCAAATTCGTGAAGAATGAGGGCTTTCTGGAGTCCGACGACTACGTGATCACGTGGGCCGTCGGGCACCTGGTCGAGCTCGTCCAGCCGGAGGAATACGACGAGCGCTGGAAGAAGTGGCGGATGGCCGACCTGCCGATCGTTCCCGACGCGTTCAAGCTCAAGCCCCGGGACGCGAGGTCGAAGAAGCAGTTCGACGTCATCCGCAAGCAGCTGAACCGAGAGGACGTCGATCTCGTCGTCAACGCCTGCGACGCCGGCCGCGAGGGCGAGCTGATCTTCGCCTACACCTACGAGGCCGCGAAGGCGACCAAGCCGGTTCAGCGGCTGTGGCTGAACTCGATGACGAAGAAGGCGATCGTCGAGGCCTTCGACCGCCTCAGGCCGGGCGAGGAGATGGAGCAGCTCCAGGAAGCGGCCCGCTCCCGCTCCGAGGCCGACTGGCTCGTCGGCATGAACGCGACCCGCGCCGCGACGATCAGGCTGCGCTCCGCCTTCGACGGCGCCGTCTCGCTCGGTCGCGTCCAGACGCCGACGCTCGCACTCGTCGCGCGGCGCGAGGAGGAGATCCGCGCCTTCAAGCCCGAGCCGTACTGGCTCGTCGAGGCGCTCTTCGCCGCCACCGAGGAACGGCTCTACAGCGGCCGCTATCTCGGCGGCAAGCGGCTGCCCGAGGACGAGGCGACCGGGATCGTGGACGCCGTCAAGGACCAGCCCGGCGAGATCACCAAGCTGGAGAAGAAGACGGAGCGCGAGCGCCCGCAGCTCCTGTACGACCTGACCTCGCTCCAGCGGAACGCGAACACCCTCTACGGCTTCTCCGCTCGACGGACGCTCGGGGCGGCACAGAAGCTGTACGAGGAGCGGAAGGCGATCACGTATCCGAGGACGAGCTCGCGCTTCCTCTCGTCCGACCTGATCGACGAGATCCGGCCGACGGCGGAGCTGGTCGGGCACAACCCGCAGTACAAGGCCGCGGCCTCCTACGTCGTCCGGCTCGACGAGCTCCCGCTCGGCCGCGTCGTCAGCGACGCCAAGGTCACCGACCACCACGCGATCATCCCGACGCGCTCCGAGCACGACCTGTCCAAGATGGGCGAGGACGAGCGCAAGATCTACGACCTCGTCGCGAAGCGGTTCCTGGCCGTGTTCCACCCCGACGCGGTCTTCGAGCGCACGCGGGTCGAGACGACGGTCGCCGAGCACGTCTTCCGCACGAGCGGCCGCGTGCTCGTCGAGGCGGGCTGGCGGGCGGTCTATGGCGAGGTGGCGACCCCGAAGAGCGCCGAGGACGACGACACGGGCGGCGACCAGCTGCTGCCGAGGCTCGAGCAGGGCGAGAGCGTCGAGACGCGCTCGGTCGAGGCGCTGCACAAGGAGACGAAGCCCCCGCGCCGGTTCACCGACGCATCGCTGCTCGCCGCAATGGAGACCGCGGGCAAGGAGATCGAGGACGCGGAGCTGCGCGAGGCGATGAAGGACTCCGGGATCGGCACGCCGGCGACCCGGGCGGCCATCATCGAGCGCCTGATCGACGTCGGCTATCTCGAGCGCGAAGGCCGGGCGCTGCGGGCGACCGAGAAGGGAGTCCAGGTGATCCGGCTGCTCGGCGAGCACCCGCTCACCTCGCCCGAGCTGACGGGGGGCTGGGAGCACCGGCTCGGCCTGATCGAAGAGGGCACCGACAGCCGGCCGGCGTTCATGTCCGACATCGTCAAGTTCACGACCGACACCGTTGCCGAGCTCGACAAGCTCAAGGGCGTCAAGATCGAGCGGGCGAACCTCGGGCCGTGCCCCGTCTGTGGCAAGGACGTGATCGAGAACCGCAAGGGCTACTCCTGCTGGACGAAGGACGATCCGGGCTGCGGGTTCGTGATCTGGAAGAAGAAGGCCGGAAAGACGCTGACGGAGTCCATCGTCAAGGAGCTGATGGAGACCGGCCGCACGGCCAAGCCGGTCAGCGGCTTCCGCGGCCGCTCGGGCCGCAGCTTCAGCGCCAAGCTCAAGTTGATCCAGGACGACGAGGGCAAGTGGCGCGTCGAGTTCGACGAGGAGTGGGCCGCGAAGCCCAAGGAAGGCGCTGCGGCTTAACCCGTCGGCGGCAAACCTTTTCTCTTCCCGCACGTCTTGTAAGAGTGAGAGGCACCAGCTCGAGCAATCCAGTCTGCCCCTCCAGACGGAATAACTAGGCAAGGGGTCACGTTGCGATGTGTGGAGTGGCTCCTGCACGGGGACAGTTCCCCGTGAATGTCCAGGAGAGTGCGCCTAGAGTGCGAAAGGTTCAACGACGAGGGACCAGCAGGGACGAAAACCAGGTAGATAGACGGAAAGGACGCTGACCCACTTGACCCAGAACCAGATGCACGACCTGATGGAGACAGAGCAGGCGCGCTCGCTCGTCGAGGGCGCCGAGGAGCGCGGGTTCATCCTGCCCGCCGAGCTCGAGGCGTTCGCGCTCGAGCACGACCTCAACGAGGAAGAGGTCGAGCAGCTGAGCCGCGAGCTCGAGGCGATCGGCCTCGAGATCGGCCAGCCGGCCGCTCCTGAGGCGCGTACGCGGGAGCCGCTGCCGATCGAGGCGGAAGTGCTCTCGGGCTCGGCCGACAGCCTGCAGCTCTTTCTCGCGGACGTCGGCCGGCACAAGCTGCTGACCGCCGCCGAGGAGGTCACGCTCGCGAAGGCGATCGAGCGCGGCGACCCCGTCGCCAAGCGCCGGATGATCGAGTCGAACCTGCGGCTCGTCGTCTCCATTGCAAAGGGCTATCGAGGGCTCGGCGTTCCATTTCTCGACCTGATCCAGGAGGGCACGCTCGGCCTCAACCGCGCCGTCGAGAAGTTCGACTGGCGCCGCGGCTACAAGTTCTCCACGTATGCGACCTGGTGGATCCGCCAGTCGGTGCAGCGCGCCGTCGCCAATCACGCGCGCACCATCCGCGTCCCCGTGCACGTCGTCGAGCGCCAGCAGAAGCTGTCGCGTGCGGCCCGCCGGCTCGAGGTCGAGCTCGGGCGCGAGGCGACGAAGCAGGAGCTCGCGGAGGCGACGGGCCTTCCGATCCAGCACGTCGACGAGGCGCTCGGCGCCGCGCAGGCGTCCGTCTCGCTCAACCAGAGCGTCGGCGCCGACGACGAGGGCGAGCTCGGCGACCTGTTCGCAGACCGCGAGGCGGCTGACCCGTTCGACGAGGCGGAGGAGTCGCTCCGGCGCCAGGGTGTCCGCCGGGCGCTCGACGCTCTTCCCGAGCGCGAGCGGCGCATCCTCGAGCTGCGGTTCGGCTTCGAGGGTGAGCCGTGGACACTCGAAGCAATTGGGCACGAGCTCGATCTAACCCGCGAGCGCGTCCGGCAGCTCGAAGGCCAGGCGCTCGCGCGCCTGGCGGCGATTCGCGACCTCTCGTCGGTCGCAGCCGCCTAGAAGAGCGCTTCTCCAGCGATCCGCTTGCCCCAGGGTCCAATCAACTGGGATACTTCCGCGTCTAATAGCTTGGGAGCGCTGTAGCGGAAAGGAGTCACTGTGAGGAGAACACTCAGGCTCGTCCTCCTCGCCGGCGTGTGCTCTGTCGCGCTGGTGACGGTAGGAGCGAGCAGCGGCGCCCAGAAGGCGTCGCACAAGTCGTCGGCGGGCAAGACGCTCGTCTTCGGCGCCGCGTCCGACCCGGTCGTGCTCGACCCGGCACTCGTCTCGGACGGCGAGTCGCTCCGGGTCACCGACCAGATCTTCGAGGGCCTGACGGCCTTGAAGCCCGGAACGACGAAGGTGATCCCGTCGCTCGCCACACACTGGACGAGCAAAGGAGCCAAGGTCTGGACCTTCTTCTTGAGGCACGGCGTCAAGTTCCACGACGGCACGAAGTTCAACGCCGCAGCCGTCTGCGCGAACTTCAACCGCTGGTACAACTTCAGCGGGCCGTTCCAGTCGCCTGACGCGACCTACTACTACCAGGCGATCTTCCAAGGGTTCAAGCACAACGAGAGCGCCGATCTCTCTGCGCCCACGTACAAGAGCTGCAAGACCTCAGGGCAGTACAAGGTCATCATCACGCTGACCAAGCCCTTTGGTCCGCTGCTCGCGTCGCTGACGATCGGGTCGCTGTCGATGCAAAGCCCGACGGCGATGAAGAAGTGGGGCGCCAACCAGGCCGAGATCCGGAACGGAACGTTCCAGCCGACGGGGTCCTACGGCTTCAAGCACCCGTCCGGCACGGGTCCGTTCAAGTTCAAGTCCTGGACGGTCGGCGAGAAGCTCGAGATCGTCAAGTTCCCGGGCTACTGGGGCAAGAAGGCGATCCTCGGCAAGGTCGTCTTCCGTCCGATCGGCAACAATACCGCGCGCCTGCAGGCACTGCAGACGGGCGAGATCATGGGGTACGACCTCGTCGCTCCGCAGGACTTCTCTGCGATCAAGGGTTCGTCCGGTCTCAAGCTGATCAGGCGGCCCGCGTTCAACGTCGCGTACGTGACGATTCACCAAGGTCAAGGCTCACCGATGAATGACATCAAGGTCCGACGGGCGGTCGCCTACGGCCTGAACCGCAAGGGCCTGATCAACTCGTCCGCGTACCCGCCGGGCGCCGTGGTGGCCAAGGAGTTCATGCCGCCGCAGCTCTTCGGCTACGCCAAGACCGGCGTGACCACGTACTCGTACAACTCGCAAAAGGCCAAGGACCTCTTGAACTCGTCGAGCTGTCACGTGCCGTGCAAGATCGACTTCTGGTATCCGTCGTCGGTGTCGCGGCCGTACATGCCAGACCCGAAGCGCAACTTCGAGGTCTTCCAGGCGAGTCTCCAGCTCTCGGGCTTCTCGGTCACGCCGCATACGGCGAACTGGAGGCCTGACTACGTCAAGAAGGTCGGGAACGGGACGGCCGGAGACCTGAACCTCATCGGCTGGACCGGCGACTACGGAGACCCCGACAACTTCGTCGGCGTCTTCTTCGGGACCTACAGCGACCAGTTCGGGTTCCGGAACAACACGATCTTCAAGCTGCTGGCTCAGGGCCGGGCTGAGCCCAACCAGGCCAAGCGGATCAAGATCTACCAGAAGGTGAACAGGATCATCATGCAGTACCTCCCGGGCGTTCCCTACGCCCACACGAGCCCCGCGCTCGGATTCAAGAAGACCGTAAAGGGCTATAAGCCGAGCCCCGTGTCGCTCGAGCCGTTCGCCCTCGTTTCGGTCGGAGGCGTTTAGTCTGTAGCGAGTGAGCAACCGGCGGACGACGTAGATGCTGCGTTTCGTCGTCCGCCGGTTGCTGCTGATCGTCCCGATCCTGATCGGGCTTTCGATTCTCGTCTTCCTCTGGATTCGGGCTCTGCCCGGGAGCCCAGCGGAGGCCCTGCTCGGCGAGCGGGCGACCCCTGCGGCCGTGAGAGCGGTCAAGCACCGCTACGGGCTCGACAAGCCGATCACGACCCAGTACTGGGCCTACGTCAGGCAGACCGCCAGTGGGGATCTCGGGATCAGCATCGCCTCGCGTCGCCCGGTACTGAGCGAGATCGAGCAGCGCTTCCCGGCGACGGTCGAGCTTGCGCTGGCGGCGATGATCTTCGCGATCGGCCTTGGGATACCGCTTGGCTTCCTCGCCGCCAAGTGGTACGGGAGCTGGTTCGACCACTTAAGTCTCGTGGCTTCCCTGCTGGGGATCTCGATCCCGATCTTCTTCCTGGCGATCATCCTCAAATACATCTTCTCGGTGAGGTTGGGGTGGCTACCGAGCATCGGCCAGATCTCCGTCCTGATCGACCTGAAGCATCCGACCAACTTCTACATCCTCGACGCGATCATCGCCGGCAACTGGGGAGCGTTGTGGGACGTGATCAAGCATCTGATCCTGCCTGCGATCGCGCTCGGCTCGATTCCGCTGGCGATCGTCACCCGCATCACGCGTGCGGCGGTGCTCGACGTCCAGAACGAGGACTATGTCCGCACCGCGCGCGCGAAGGGGCTGCCGCCGCTGACCGTCGACCGGCGGCACGTGCTCAGGAACGCGATGCTCCCAGTCTCGACCATCATCGGCCTGCAAACGGGGTTGCTGCTCTCCGGGGCCGTGCTGACCGAGACGGTCTTTGCATACCCGGGGATCGGAAGCTGGCTCGCGAATGCGATCTTCAACCGTGACTACCCGGTGATCCAGGGAGGCATTCTCTTTCTGGCGATCGTGTTCGTGCTGGTGAACCTACTCGTGGACATCTCCTACGCGATTCTCAACCCGCGCATCCGCTATGGGCGGTCGTAGATGAGCATTGCCGAGCTCGAATCCGCCGAGCTAGGGCTCGAGTCGACCGGGGGACTCTGGAGAGAAGCCTGGCAGCGACTGCGCCGAAACCCAGGTGCGATCGTCGGAGCGTTCTTCGTGATGTCTTTCGTCGTGATCGCCCTGTTCGCGCCGGTGATCGCTCCGTTCAAACCGGACTACTTCCCATCCACCCTCCCGAGCTCCTGCTGTCCCGGCCCGTCCGCCCAGCACTTGCTCGGAGTCGACGTGGTCGGACGCGACACCCTCTCGCGGGTCATGTACGGCGCGCGCTTCTCGCTCACCGTCGGTGTTGTCTCGGTCGCCGTGGGGCTCTCCATCGGGATGGTGCTGGGGGCGATTGCGGGCTACCTCGGTGGGATCGTTGACTCCGTGATCATGAGGCTGATGGACGTGATGCTCTCGATTCCGGGCCTGCTGCTCGCGATCGGGATCGTGGCGATGCTCGGTCAGGGCCTCTACCAGATCATGATCGCGGTCGGCGTGACCAACATCCCAATCTTCGCCCGGCTCTTACGCGGGTCGATCCTCTCGCAGCGGGAGAACGACTTCGTGCTCGCGGCCCGGGCGGTCGGAGTGCGCCGGCCCGCGATCCTGTTCTCCCACATCCTCCCGAACTCGATCTCGCCGGTGATCGTGCAAGGGACGCTCGCGCTTGCGACCGCGATCATCGACGTCGCCGGCCTTGGGTTCCTCGGGCTCGGACCGCAGGATCCGTCCACGGCCGAGTGGGGCACGATGCTTGCTGATGCGCAGGACTATCTCGCTGCACAACCGCTGCTCGCGATCTTCCCCGGGATCGCGATCGTGATCTCGGTGCTCGGCTTCAACCTGATCGGCGACGGCTTGCGAGAAGCCCTCGATCCCAAGCTGCGAGGGCGTGCGTGAAGCGCGAGCCTCTGCTCTCGGTCGAGGACCTCAGCGTCCAGTTCTGGACGAGCCGTGGCATCGTGCACGCGGTCAACGGGATCTCGTTCGACATCGCAAAGGGGGAGACGCTCGGGATCGTCGGCGAGTCAGGCTGCGGAAAGAGCGTCACCGCTCTGGCGATCCTCGGAATCCTGGCCCGCGCGGGTCGCGTGCCGACCGGGAAGGCGATCTTCGAGGGCCGCGACCTGCTCGGGCTCTCGGACCGCCAGCTCCGGGGGATTCGCGGCAAGGACATCGCGATGATCTTCCAGGATCCGATGACGAGCCTGAACCCGGTGCTCACGATCGGGAAGCAGATCCGCGAGGCCTTGCACACGCACTTCGGAATGAAGAAGAAGGAGGCCGAGGCTCGCGCGGCGGAGCTGCTCGACCGCGTTGGGATCCCGAGCGCGAGCAAGCGCGTGCGCGACTATCCGCACCAGTTCTCGGGCGGGATGCGCCAGCGCGCGATGATCGCGATGGCGCTCGCCTGCAAGCCGAAGCTGATGATCGCCGACGAGCCGACGACTGCCCTCGACGTCACCATCCAGGCCCAGATCCTCGACCTGCTGCGCGAGCTGGTCGCCGAGGAGGACGCAGCCCTGATCCTGATCACGCACGACCTGGGTGTCGTCGCCGGAATGTGCGAGCGGGTGAACGTCATGTACTCGGGCCTGTTCGTGGAGACCGGGGCCGCCGACCAGGTGTTCGCCCAACCGCGTCACCCCTACACGCTCGGCCTGCTGCAGAGCGTGCCGCGGCTCGACGCCTCACGCCAGGCGAAGCTGCACCCGATCGAGGGGCAGCCGCGGGACATGCTGAGCGCGCCTTCCGCGTGCCCCTTCCAGCCTCGCTGCCGCTACGAGGTCGAGCTGTCGCGCGAGCAGGTGCCGCCGCTCGTCGAGATCGAGCGTGGCCACTACGTGGCGTGCTTCAACCCGGTCCGTGCTGAAGAGTGGCAGCAGACGAGAGCCGCGGCGACCGCATGACGCAGAACGGCTCGCTCGTCCAGCTCGACGACCTCAAGGTCTGGTTCCCGATCAAGAGCGGGATCGTCCTCGACCGTCACATCGGCGACATCAAGGCCGTGGACGGGGTCTCGCTCGACATCGGCCGCGGGGAGACGCTCGGGCTCGTCGGCGAGTCGGGTTGCGGGAAGTCCACCGTGGGCCGCGCGATCCTGCGCTTGTACGAGCCGACCGGAGGAGCGATCCGGTTCGACGGCCAGGACATCACGAAGCTGAAGGAGGGGGAGCTTCGCCCACTTCGCCGCCGCATGCAGATGGTGTTCCAGGATCCGTTCGCTTCGCTCAACCCGCGGCACAGCGTCGGACGCATCGTGGGCGAGCCCTTGCGGGCCCACGGGCTGGCGACGAGGCGCGAGGCGGGAATGCGCGTGCGGGAGCTGCTCCAGATCGTCGGGCTTCCCGCCGACGCGGCGACCCGTTATCCGCACGAGTTCTCCGGAGGCCAGCGGCAGCGGATCGGTGTCGCGCGGGCGCTCTCGGTCAATCCGGACTTCATCGTCGCCGACGAGCCCGTCTCGGCGCTCGACGTCTCGATCCAGGCGCAGATCATCAACCTGCTGGAGACGCTCCAGGACGAGTTCGACCTCACCTATCTGTTCATCGCCCACGACCTCGCGGTCGTCCGCCACATCTCCGACCGGATCGCGGTCATGTATCTGGGGACGATCGTCGAGGTCTCGCCTGCCGACGAGCTGTACACGATGCCGCTTCATCCGTACACGATCTCGCTGCTCTCGGCCGTCCCCATCCCCGACCCGGAGGTCGAGAAGAAGCGCGTCCCGATCCTCCTGCCCGGCGACCTGCCGAGCCCGGCCAACCCGCCGGGGGCCTGCCGCTTCCACACCCGCTGCCCCTACGTGCAGCCGACGCGGTGCCGAGACGACGTGCCCCCGCTTCGGACGCTTGCGTCTGGGCACCTGGTTGCCTGCCACTGGGCGGAGCAGATTCGGGAGGGGGCGATCACCCCGCACGAGGTCGAGACTGTCTTCGATTCCGGGGTCCAGCCCGCCGCCTTTGAGCCGCCGCCCGTCTAGTAGCTGCGAGCTCGAGGTCGCTTCCGTGCGGGCGGAGCCCCGGGACGACGCCGAGCAGGTGACGCAGGCCTTGCGCGGGGAGCCCCTGGTCGTCGAGGAACGACGGGACGGCTGGGCTCGTGTGCGGACCGCGTATGACTATCCCGGCTGGGTTCGCGAGGACGCTCTGGGGTCTGACCCCTCATCCACATGGCTGCCGGCCGAAACGGACGGCGATCCTGTGGAGGAGGCGCGCTCGTACCTCGGCTCGCCGTACGAGTGGGGCGGGATGACCGAGCGCGGGATCGACTGCTCCGGGCTCGTACACATGGCGTATCGCCGGACCGGCCGGCTCGTCCCGCGGGACGCCGACCAGCAAGAGGCGGCCGGCGAAGAGGTGGCGGAGGCCGACCTCCGTCCCGGCGATCTCGTCTGCTACGAGGGCCATATCGCGTTCTGGCTCGGCGGCGGCCGCATCCTGCACGCGACGCAGCGGGAGGGTGTCGACGGCGTCGTGGAGGAGGACGAGCCGTCTGAGCTCCGTCCGCGCTTTCATCGCTACATCCGCCTCTAAGGGGTCAGACCCCCTTGAGGGTGGTTGAGGGTTGCGTCAGGCCGGGACGAGCGGACGGTCGCGGATGAAGCTCGCCTCGTGGCCTCGGCGGTTTGCCTCCGCCAGCTCCGCCTCGTCGAGCGCGCCGATCCGGAGCAGGAGCTCGAGCTCGTCGCGCAGATGCGTCCGCATCATCTCGGGGCCGTCGGTGGCGATTGTGAACCGGACGCCGCCCTCGACGAACGCTCGGATCGTGTCGCGCAGGGCCGCGTCGTCCGGCAGCGACCTCGTCAATAGGTTCGACGTCGGGCAGATCTCGAGCACGATCCCGGTCTCGGCCAGCGCCGCCGTGAGTCCGCGATCCCGCGCGGCGAGGATCCCGTGGCCGATCCGGTCGGGCGCGAGCGTCTCGACAACCTCGGCGATCTCCGCGGCGGCGTGCTCCTCACCCTCCTCGCCGACGTGGATCGTGACACCGAGCCCGGCCGTCCGCGCGTCCTCGACGAGCGGGGCTAGATCGCGATACGGATAGCGGGCGCCGCCCGGCCGAGGCCCCGCGATGTCGATGCCGACGATTCCACGCGGCGCATAGCGGATCGCCTTCTCCACGATCACCCCGTTCTGCGCGCGGGTGAACGTCCGGTCCATCATCAGGATCAGGCCCGCCCGGACGAGCGGGTACTCGAGGCTCGCCCGGTCGACGCCGCGGAGCGCGGCCATGATGATGTGGTCGAGGTCGCGCTCGCCGCCCCGGTTGCGCTTCATCGGGTTGAAGCGAAGCTCGAAGGTTGTGATCCTCTGGGAGCGGTACGCGCCCCCGATCGCGGTGTGGACCGACCGCTCGACCGCAAGCGGGCTCGACTGGATCAGCTCCGTCCAGTGGTAGATCTGGTCGAGCGCGTCGAGTGAGTCCACGCGCCGGGGATCGGCGATCGTCACGAGGCGGTCGAACTCCCAGAAGTCCTTGACGGGAAGCGCGATCCCCTGCTCGTGCGCGAGCGTCCAGAGGATCTCGGAGGCGACCGAACCGCCGAGGTGAGTGTGGAGCTCGGCGAGTCCGCCCGGCGCGTCCATGAACCGAGTCTAGTCGCCGTCTGCCGGCTCTAGCGCGAACGCGATTGCCTCGTCGAGCGCCATCGCGCGTCCGAGCGCCGACGCCTGCTGGAGCTCGTGGTCGAACGGCTGCTCGCGAGCCACGTGCAGGAACCGCTCTTCGATTAGCTGCTCCGCTGCCCACGGGCGGGAGTGGGTCGCCTCGTGGAGAGCCTCAGCCGCGGCCGACAGAGTCGCTGCGCGGGACAGCTGTCCGTTCGTTGCCGCAACGGCTGCGAGCGTGTGCAAGCACTGGATCACAGTGCGCGTGTAGCCGAGGTCGCGAGAGAGCTCCAGACTCTCCACGGCAAGCGATTCGGCGCCTTGGACATCACCTCGAAACAGGGAGACGAGAGCGAGGTTGGAGATCGCATCCGAGACGACGAGCAGGTTCCCGAGCTTGCGACCGAGGGAAAGGGCCTCCTCCAACGCCGCCACCGCCGCGCCATAGTCACCCACGAGCAGCGCCACGAGTGCGAGGCCCTCGAGCGAGCTCGCGACATTTCGCTTGTCGCCGACAGACCGCCGCCGAGTGATGCTCTCCTCGAACAGGCGTCGGGCCTGCTCGTAATCGCCCTTCCGGAGCGCCGCGACGGCCAGGCTGTGAACCGCCGCCGCAATCAGTGTCTCGTCCTCGGTAGGCCGAGCGACGGCCAGGCTTTCCGTCGCCAGGCGATGCGCCCGGTCCATGTCCTCTTGGTCGGTCGCGATCCACGCGAGGTCGGCAAGCGAGTAGACGATGCCCTCGGTGTCGCCGAGCTCCCGGAAGAGCGCCGCGCTCTCCTCGAGCCGGCTGATCGCGTAGTCGTAGTCGCTCTGGTTGAGCGCGACGCGACCGAGCCCGTAGAGGGCCTTTGCCCTGATGGGAGCCGCGACGTCTGTTCCTTGCTCGAGCGCCGCCTCCAGGCGAGTGCGCGTCTCGATCAGGTAGCCGCGGGCCACCCACGCACGCCGTAGCGCACCGATCAGGCGCAGGGCGAGCTCGGAATCGCGTGGAGTCGACCAGTCGAGAGCAGCCCGGAAGTTGTCGAGCTCGTCCTCGAGCCGGTTGAGCCAGGTGACCTGGTCGGCACGGAGGATCTCCGGCTCCGAGGCCTCGGCGAGGTCCCGGTAGTGGCGCGCATGCAGGAGCCGCACGTCGTCCGCTTCCCCGTGCGCCTCGAGCTGCTCGACCGCGTACTCGCGGATCGTCTGCAACATCGACACTCGCGGTTCGCCGGCGCCTCCTCCGACGTTGCGGAGAAGGCTCTTGTCCACGAGAGAGGTCAGACTGTCGAGCGTCGCCGCGCAGACTTTCTCAGCGGTCTCTACCGTGCAGCCTCCGACGAAGACGCCCAGTCGCGCGAACAGCTCCTGCTCGGTCTCGTCGAGCAGGCCGTAGCTCCAGTCGATCGTCGCGCGCAGCGTCTGCTGGCGCTCGGGTGCATCGCGCGGCCCACCGGTGAGGAGCGGCAACCGCTGCTCCAGCCGCGCGAGCAGTGCCTCCGGAGGCAGAAGCTTGGCGCGCGCGGCCGCGAGCTCGATCGCGAGCGGAAGGCCGTCAAGGCGCGTACAAACCTCGGCGACCGTGTCTGCGTTCTCCTCCGTCAGCTGGAAATCTCCTTTGACACGCTGGGCACGGTCGCGGAAGAGCGCGACCGCGTCGCCGGTCTCGAGCGGTGGGACCGGGTACTCCAGCTCCCCGGAGATGCGAAGCGGCGCGCGGCTCGTCGCCACGACCTCGAGCCCGGATGCCGCCCGCAGCAGTTCTGCGACCGCCGGCATCGCATCGAGCAGGCGCTCCAAGTTGTCGAGGAGCAGCAGGAGCTCCTTGTCGGCGAGATAGCGGGCAAGACCCTCGTCCAGCGTCTCGCCTTCGGTTTCTCTCAGGCCGAGAGTCTTGGCGATTGTCGAGACGACGAGCGCCGAGTCATCGATCGGCGCGAGCGCGACGAAGAAGACGCCTTCCGCGAACTCTTCCGCGAGCTCGGCGCCGGCCTGCAGCGCAAGCCGGGTCTTGCCCGCGCCGCCGGGACCGGTAAGTGTGACGATGCGTATGTCCGTGCGGCGGACGAGCCCGATCACGTCATCGAGCTCTCGCTCACGGCCAACGAGCGGCGTCGGCTGGACGGGGAGATTCGTCTGGTTGAGCGTTCTGAGCGGCGGAAACTCGCGCTCGCCCAGCTGGTAGAGGCGGACCGGTTCACCGAGATCCTTCAGCCGGTGCTCGCCGAGATCGAGGAGGCTCATGCCGTCGACAAGGCGCTGGGTCGCCTCGGAGATCACCACTTGCCCGCCGTGGGCAGCCGAGCAGATCCGAGCTGCGCGATGCACGTCGAGGCCCACGTATCCCCGGCCGGTCTCGCTCGGCTCCCCGGTATGGATCCCCATCCGGACCGGAACTGCCAGTGTGCGCTGGGCCTCCGCGGCCGCTGCTAATGCATCGGATGCCCGCTCGAACGCCGCGAAGAACGCATCGCCCTGTGTGTCGACGACGGCACCGCCGTGCCCGGCGATCGCGTCCTCGAGCACGCGCCGGTGTTCGGCGAGGACGTTGGCGTATGCGTCGCCGAGCTCCTGCAGCAGGGTCGTCGACCCCTCGATGTCGGTGAAGAGAAAGGTGACGGTGCCGGTGGGTAGTTCAGACACGGGCAAAGGATTGCGCGTCCTGTTTATGCTCGCTTGCTCTCATGGCGACCTTCACCCGCCGCGAGTTCGTCCGCAGATCCGCCAGGCTTGGAGCGGCGGCCGCTCTTGCTTCGCAGCTCGAGTGGCTGAGCGCCTGCGGTGGTACCGTGAAGAAGGCCCCGAGCCAGGCGGACTGGGCTCGGCTCGGCGCGCGCCTCAAGGGCACGCTCGTGCGTCCGGACGATGCACGCTACGCCTCGCTGCGGCTTCCCTTCAACAGGCGTTACGACTACGTCCATCCGCAGGGCATCGTGGTGTGCGCCGCCCCGGAAGATGTAAGTAAGTCGATCCTGTGGGCGCGGGAGCACGAGGTTCCGGTAGCGGTGAGGTCGGGGGGTCACAGCTACGCGGGCTACTCGGTCAGCGACGGACTCGTCGTCGACATGGGTCGCCTGAGAAGTGTCGAGGTGAACGAGCGCGGCGGGACGGTGACGATCGGCCCGGGGGCACGCAACACGGACGTCTACGACGGCTTGCAGCCGCACGGGGTCGCGTTCTCGGCCGGACGCTGCCCGTCGGTTGCAATCAGCGGACTGACGCTCGGTGGCGGCTTCGGCTTCAGCTCGCGCAGGCTCGGCTTGAGTGCCGACGCCCTCCTCGAGACCGACGTCGTCACGGCGTCCGGCGAGACCATCACGTGCAGCGAGCGGGTGAATTCCGACCTGTTCTGGGCCTGCCGCGGCGGCGGGGGCGGCAACTTCGGGATCAACACGCGCTTCAAGTTCAAGACGTTTCCGGTCGACGACGTCACGCTCTACGACCTCAGCTGGGCTTGGAGAGATGCGCGAACGGTACTGGCCGCGCTTCAACAGGTCGTCAGTCAGGCGCCGGACGAGTGGTCGCTCCGCGTCGGATTGGGCAGTACCGGCAGGCCCGGCGCGACCGAGACCACGATCGAGTGCCTGGGCCAGTTCTTCGGCCCGAAGCGTCATCTGGTCACGATTCTCGATCCTGTCCTGAGCGCTGCGCGACCGATCAAGAAACTGATCGCGAAACGGACCTTCTGGCAGGCGAAGACGTACTTCTACGACACGACACCTTTCCGACGCTTCGCGGTCAAGTCCAACTACGTCGTCAAGCCGCTCTCCGAGGAGGCTATCCACACCATCGTCGAGAGGGTCGAGCAGTGGCCCGGTAGCTCGAACCCTCTCGGGGCCGGAGTCGCTTTGTTCGCTTGGGGCGGCGCCATCAGCCGTGTCCCTCCCGATGCGACCGCCTTCGTGCACCGAGAAGCGATGTTCCTGATGGCTTACGACACCGACTGGACGGTCGACGATCCACCGGCGCTGGTGTCGGCAAACGTCGATTGGCTCCACGGGCTGGCGGACGCGATCAGGCCGCACGTCTCCCAGCAGGCGTACCAGAACTTCATCGACCGCTCGCAGCCGGACTGGCACGAGGCCTACTACGGCGGGAACTTCGACCGGCTCGTGCAAGTCAAGAAGAAGTACGACCCCAACAACTTCTTCCATTTCGAGCAGAGCATTCCGACGTAGGTCGGCACGTATCCTCCCGACCGTGAAGGTCGGGATCGTCGTCCCCTACTCCTGGTCCTTCTGGGGAGCCGTGATCGAGCATGCCGAGCTCCAGGCCCAGGCGCTGCAGCGACTCGGGATCGAGACCCGGACGATCATGGGCAACGACCCCCCGGGCAGCTTCACCCGCATCCTCCACCCGCGGCTCGGCCGACACGGGCATCCGCCTCCGGACGTCATCCCGGTGGGCCGGTCGGTGATCGTCCCTGCGAACGACTCACTGCCGAATATCATCCTCAGCCCGACCGCGGTCCCGCGCATCCGGCGCGTGCTCGAGCAGGAGCAGTTCGACATCCTCCACCTGCACGAGCCGATGACGCCGGCGATCTGCGTGGCCACGCTCGCTTTCGCCCGAACGCCGGTCGTGGCGACCTGGCACGCGTCGGGGCCGATCGGCTGGATGAAGGCCGGGCTCCCGCTGTGGGGGTTCCTGATGGACCGGATCGACTACCGAATCGCAGTCTCGGAGCCTGCACGCCAGACGATCGCGAGGTGGATCCCGGGCGAGTGGGAGATCGTCCCGAACGGGACGCTGATCCCGGACCACGCCGATCCGGGCGAACGCGACCACCGGATCCTGTTCATCGGCCGTCACGAGCCGCGCAAGGGCCTCCAGGTCCTGTTGCGCGCCTGGCCGGAGATTCGCCGGCGGACCGGGGCCCGGCTGCGCGTGATCGGCGCCGATCCGCTGGCGGTCCGGCTGCTCCTGGCGCGTGTGGGCGTGTCCGACGACGGGATCGACATCGCGGGCTTCCTCAGCCAGGAGGACCTGACGAGCGAGCTGCTCGCCGCCAAGGCGATGGCCGCCCCCTCGCTCGGCGGGGAGAGCTTCGGCATGGTGCTGACCCGCGCGTTCGCGTGCGCGACGCCGGTGGTTGCCTCCGACATCGGTGGGTATCGGGAGGTGATCGAGCCCGGAACCGGAGTTCTCGTCCCGCCGCGCGACCCAGGAGCTCTGGCCGACGCGCTCGTCGCACTGCTCGAGGACGAGGAGCGGCGCCGCGCGATCGGGATCGCGGCCAGAGAGCTTGCGATCGAGCGGTACTCCTGGGACCGGATCGCCCGGCGGCTCGTCGAGATCTACGAACAGGTGACCGGCCGCGCGCGAGCCGCGGCGGCTGCCTCGTGAAGATGCGATTCCCCACGGGCGCCTGGGTACGCATCGCGCTCGTCGTCGCGATCGCCGCCCTAGTCTCGGGCCTGCTCTGGTGGCGCGGCCCGGACTGGAACGCGATTCCGGATGCCTTCCAGGCCGTCCGCTGGCACTGGGTGCTGATCGCGATCGGCTTCAACCTGCTCTCGATCGTCGTCCGCTCGCTGTCCTGGCAAACGGTGATCTCGCAGGCGATGCCGCCGCCGCGGCCTCGCTTCCCGCTCGTGTTCTCGGCCTTTTGCGTCGGCCTGTTCGCGAATGCGGTGCTGCCGGGCCGGATCGGTGAGCTTGCGCGCGTCGCCGTCCTCACTCGCAAGACGTCGCCTCGTACGGGGACCTGGGCGACGCTCGTGGGAACGGTCTTCGCCCACCGCGTCTTCGACCTGATCCCGGCGGTGTTGCTGATCGTCTACGTCCTCGTCACGGCGAAGATCCCGGACTGGGCGATCACGAGCCTGATCGCGGTCGTCGCCGTCGGCTCGGCCCTCTTCATGCTCGCGCTCGCGAGCGCCCGGCGGCATCACCGGTCGGTGCTCGAGGAGGCGGGAACGCTGAAACGGGTGGTCGAGATGGCCCGGCAGGGGCTCGGCGTCATGCACGCGCCGCTGCCGGCACTGCTCGCGTGCATGTTCCAGTGCCTCGGGTGGCTGTGCCAGTTCTTCGCCGTCTACACGGCGATGCGGGCCTTCCACATCCACGCCCCGCTGCCCGCCGCCGGGCTCGTGCTCGTGCTGATGAACGTCGCCACGATCTTCCCGCTCTGGCCGGGGAACATCGGCCTCACGCAGGCGGCGATCGCGCTGCCGCTTGTGCAGTACGGCGTCGCGTACGCGAGGGGCTTCGCGTTCGGGATCGGGCTGCAGGCGATCGAGGCGTCGGTCGGAGTGGGGGTGGGCCTTATCTTCCTCGGCCGCGAAGGCCTCTCGTTCGCGATGCTGCGCCGGATGCCCGAGGTGACGGAGGCCGATGCCGGCGAGCCGCCGCGCCCTACCGACGGGCAGCCGGCCGCCGAGACGTCGCGTGAGCGCGCTCGCATCTCCGGCTAGCCTCAAGGGCGTTCTGCCCGCGAGGGACGCCGCCTCTGCGCTCGGCGAGGGGTTCCGGGCCGCAGGCGCCGAGGCGATCGAGCTGCCGATCGCAGACGGAGGGACAGGCACCGCGGAGGTGCTCATGGCCTCCCTCGGCGGGCAGTGGCACGAGGCGAGCGTCTCCGATCCGCTCGGCCGTCGGGTGCGCGCCCGCTGGCTGCTGCTGCCGGACGGAACGGCCGTGGTCGAGTCGGCGGAGGCGATCGGACTTGCCAGGCTGCAGACCGGGGAGCTCGATCCGATGCGCGCCTCGAGCCGAGGGCTCGGCGAGCTGATCGCCGCCGCGCTCGACGTCGGCCCCGGCGCGCTGCTCGTCTGCCTGGGCGACAGTGCGACCGTGGACGGAGGGGCAGGGGTGATGGAGGTGCTGGGCGGGTTCCCGGTCCCGGCGCGCGCCGTGTGCGACGTCCGCAATCCGCTGCTCGGCGAGCGTGGGGCCGCGGCCGTGTTCGGGCCGCAGAAGGGTGCGACGCCCGAGCAGGTCGTCGAGCTCGAGGCCAGGCTCGCGGCAATGGGCAGCTTGCGACCGTTCGCATCGCTCCCGGGGGCAGGCGCCGCCGGCGGGCTGGGCGCGGCGATGGCGGCGCTCGGAGCCGAGCTCGTCCAGGGAGCCGAGCTGGTGCTCGAGTTGATCGGGTTTCGCGCCCAGGCCCGCTCGTCCGGGCTCGTCGTGACCGGCGAGGGGAGGGTCGACCGGAGCACGACGGAAGGGAAGGCTCCCGGGGTTGTGCTTCGAATCTGCCGCGAGGAAGGCATCCGTTGCGCCATTTTCGGCGGCCGCGTCGAGGAGGAGCTTCAGGGCGCCGAGGTGTACGAGCTCAGCGGAGATCCTGCTCGGGCGCGGGTGGATCTCGTCGCGCTCGGCGAGCGGCTCGGCGCCGGGCGCTAGTCCGAGTCGGTGCGGGCCTGGCGCAGCTGCTTGGCGAGAGACTGGAGCATCGTCCACGCGATCGACGCGTTGCTTTCCACCAGGGGACGGAACTCCCAGGAGGTCAGGCCGTAGCAGCGCATGTCGGTCTCGGCGGTGATCGTGGCGGTACGCGTGCCCTCGTCGATCAGCGCCAGCTCGCCGAAGTAGTCCCCCGGCTTGAGGCGGGCGCGCTCCGCGCCGCCGAGCGTGACCTTGGCCTCTCCCTGGTCGATGATGAAGAAACCGATGCCGCCTGAGCCCTCGCTCACCAGGGTCTCTCCCGCCTTGAACGTCCGCTCCTTGAACGAGGACGCAAGCGATTGCAGCTCCTTGCGGCCGAGCCCGTCGAAGAGCGGGACGCGCATCAGCTGTTCGATCGAGGCAGGCACGGCCGGGATTCTATAAGCACGAGGGAACCCCATGGTTCCCCCGTGAGCCCCCTTCCTTCTTCAGTTGGCCAGCGTCCCGCAGCGCTTGGGCTGCGCTCGGGCGGAGCCCGGCTCCGCCCGCCTACGGCTGCGGGTTTCCGTCCGAATCGGCGACGGGCGCTGCCGCCTCCGCGCGCTTCGCCAGCTCCTCGATCTCGCCCTCGGCCGCGTCCAGCTTGCCGCGGCAGAACGCGTAGAGCTCCTCTCCCCGTTGCCAGAGCCCGATCGCCTCGTCCAGTAGCACGGGGGAACCCATGGTTCCCCCGTGAGCCCCCTCCTTCACTCCTGCCATAGTCCAGCGAAGCTCGGGCTGCGCTCGGGCGAAGCCCGGCTCCGCCCCAACTACAGCTGCGGGTCTCCGTCCGAGTCGGCGACGGGCGCTGCCGCCTCCGCGCGCTTCGCCAGCTCTTCGATCTCGCCTTCGGCGGCATCCAGCTTGCCGCGGCAGAACGCATAGAGCTCCTCGCCGCGCTGCCACAGCCCGATCGCCTCGTCCAGGCTGGCTTCGCCGCTCTCGAGGCGCTCGACGATCCCTTCCAGCTCCCGCTGAGCGGCCTCGAACGTGAGCTCCTGCTCCGTCAGCGCGTCTCCTCGACCTCGGCCGTGAATCCTCCCTCGGCCAGCTCGACGTCGACCGCGTCGCCGGCAGCGAGCGCGCTCGACGTGCGCACGATCCCGTCCTTCGCCCGGACAATCGCGTACCCGCGCTCGAGGGTCGCCCGCGGCGAAAGCGCGCGCAGCCGGCCCCCCACCTGCTCGAGCCGGGCGCGCCTGCGCTCGACGAGGAGCGCGGGGCCGCGGCGGAGCCGGCCGTGGGCGAGCGCAAGCCGGTGCTGCTCGCGGTCGAGGATCCTGCGCGTCCCGCGCCCGAGCGCGCTTCGGCGGCGCTCGAGCCCCGCGAGCAGCTCGCGGAGGTCGGGAACGACGAGGCGGGCGGCGGCCGTCGGCGTCGAAGCGCGGACGTCGGCGGCGAGATCGCAGAGCGGAGTGTCCTGCTCGTGACCCACCGCCGAGACGACAGGGACCGGGCAGTCGGCGACCGCCCGGACGAGCCGTTCGTCGCTGAACGGCAGCAGCGCCTCGAAGCTGCCGCCGCCCCGGGCGAGCACGATCACCTCCACCCCCGGCGAGGCGCAGAGGCGGCTGATCGCGTCGATCATGGCGGGCGCGGCCCGAGGGCCCTGGACGTAGGTTTCGGCGACCAGCAACCGCGCGGGCGGGAAGCGGGCCGTGATCGCGGTGAGCACGTCACGCTTGGCCGCCGCGTCGTTGCCCGTGACGAGCCCGATTCTCTCGGGCAACAGCGGAAGCGACCGCTTGCGCTCGGCCGCGAACAGGCCCTCGGCGGCGAGCTTCTTCTTCAGGCGCTCGAGCGCCGCGAGATGGGCTCCGAGCCCGAAGCGCTCGATCGTGAGCGCGCGCAGCCGGAGCTCTCCGCGCGCCTCGAACAGCTCGGCGCGGCCGTAGACGTGCACCCGCTCGCCGTCGGACAGGTCGAGCCGGAGGCCGTCGAACTTGCCGCGGCCGATCGTGACGCCCAGGGAGGCCCTGCTGTCTGGATCCTTGAGGGTGAAGAAGACGCTCTGCCAGCGCTCCTGGCGCCGCAGCTCGGTGACCTCTCCCTCGACCCAGACCGTCGGAAGGCGCGCGAGCCAGGAACCGATCCCGCGGTTGAATGCCGCGACGGTGTAGACCTTCCGGTCGCCGTAGTCGATCGCCTCGATCTTCATCTTCAGAGCATGCCACGGGGGTACACGTGGGGCGGCGCGCCGCCCAAGGACGCACCCCACCCAAAACCCTTGGGGGCTTCAGGTTTCCGCCCGCGCTCCGCTACGAGCGTACCGGCCGCGGCACCGCGAAGGTGTGACGAGACGGTGAAAAGTTCGTACCTCTAGAGAAGAATCGACGCAGCGACCGCGTGATCGCATCCGCGAGAGACGAGATCGACGGCGCGATGGAGGTCGGCCTCGCTTCCCGCCAGCTTCTCGGCGAGCGGAAGGGGATAACCGGCCTGGATCAGCACGTGCAGCCGCCAGCTCTCGACTTTCGACCTTTCGGTCTCGTACTGCATTTCGATGTCGATGGTCTCGGTCATCTCGCTCATGGGTGCCCTGGTTCGTTCTCTCGTAGACGAACCCTCCCCGAAGAAGTTGGAGCAAAAACGTATTAATGCGTGCGGAGCGGACTTCCAGGGCGCACTTCGGCGGCCGAGATTGCCTCGTCGATCCGCCGTGAGAGCTCGTGGAGCCGGGCCTCGAGCACGCCGCGCTCGGCCTCCGTATCGGCCTCGAGCGACTCGACGCGGCGGCGAAGCTCCGACTCGGCCTCGCTCACGCGCCGCTCGAGTGTCGAGAGGATCTCCTCGCGGCGGCGGTTGAGCGCGGTCTCGGTGTCGGCCAGTCGCTTCTCGAGCCTCAGGGCGCCCGTGTCGGCGACGCGGGCGAGCCGCTCCGCCAGCACCGATTCCGCCTCCCGAACGAACATCGCGGTGGCGCGTTCCAGCTCGCGGGCCAGCCGCGTCGCGGCATCTTCCCGCGCCGCCCTGATCGCGACTTCGAACTGCTGCTCGGCCGCTTCGGCATAGCGCTCGCCCGCACGCTCGACGACCCGGGAGAGCTTGCCGATCTGCCGGCGCTCGATGTCGCCGAAGCTCCCCTTGATCCGCTGGATCGCCTCGACCTCCTCGCGCTCGATCTGCTCCCGCAGCTCGCGCTCGCGACGGCGGAGGCGCTCGGAAACCTCGTGCAGCGCGCGCCTGCGCTCCGAGTTGTGCTCCTCGAGCTCGTTCTTTGCGGCTGCGACCGCGTCGTCGGCCGCCTGCGCCAGCTCACCGCGAAGCTTGACGACCGCAGCCCGCTGCTCCTCGCTCGCCGCGTCGAGCCGGCGCGCATCCGCTTCGATTCGCTTCTGAGTGTCGGAGATGAGCTGCTTCTGGCGCTCGGCCAGGCGGTCGGCCTCGCTTTTCAAGGTTTGCTGGATCTGGTCCAGGTCCCCCGACCATGCGGCGAGCCGCTGCTCGACTCGCTGTTGGGCCTGGGCCAGGGCTTCGGCAAGCTCGCTTCGGGTCTGCTGCTCACGCTCGGCGAGCAGCCGCTGGCGCTCGGCGGCGAGCTTCCGCTCCTCCTCTACGAGGATCGAGCTCGCGTCGGCCCGAGCCCGCGCGAGCGTCCGGGCGAGCTCCCCTGACCGCCGCTCGGATTCGGCCGAGATCAATGCCGACAACCGGGTCTCGGCCTGCTCGATCTCTTTCTCGACGCGCCGTCGCCGCTGGAGCGCCTCCGCCAGCACGAGCGCTCCGATCTCGGCGACCGCACACAGCGAGAGACCCGCCGCGGCGGCCCCGAGGGCGAGGCCGGGATCGAAGGCGAACACCGCCCACCCGCCGGCAGCGCCGGCACCAAGGGCGGCGGCGAGCACGAGCAGGATGATTCTCGGGAGCGGCCGGAAGAGCGTGACGGCGATCGAGGCCGTCACGACGACGGCTCCTGCCGCGAAGACGGCTTCGAGAACGGTCTCGGTCGTCACGACAGCAGCCTACTCGTCACGTATGCAGAAGGACGAGCGCGAGGCCCAGGGCCGTTGTCGCGCCCACCAGGATCTGCAGTGCGCTCTCGGGGGCACGGATCAGCGTCTCCGGATCGATCGGCTCCCGGGTTCCGTCCTTGAGCTCGATCGTGCCGGTCACGTGCGTCACGCGTCTTCGGACCAGCCGAACCGGAGTCGAAAGGCGTTGCTGGGCGAGGCTCAGGAGGAAGGCATAGGCTGCGGCGAGGACCGCTTCGACCCGGATCCGCTCCGCCATCGCGAAATAGCCGGTCAGCGCCGGGAAGGCTCCCCAAGCGACCGCGAACCAGATCGGCCCGTGGAAGCGGCCTCCCAGCAGCTCGAGGTTGTAGACGACGACGATGAACGCGCCGAAGCCGACGAAAGCGAGCAGCCAGAGGTCGTAGAGCAGCGCGCCTGCGATCCCCATCCCGACCGCCGCGCCGATCGAGAGCGCGCCGAGGGCCGCGAGCACGGGCCTCGGGATGCGGGTCTGGAGCGGCCGCCCCATCAGCTCGTCGAGCGCGTGGGCGCCGACCCCGACCGCAAGGAAGAAGGCCGCGATCGCGAGACCGAACCGGCTCCAGCGAAACTCGGGCGCGAGCCCGGCTCCGATCGCCACGTAGCTCAGGTGCCAGAGCGTGTAGGGGGGATGGAGCAACGTGATGTAGTCGCGCCAGCCGCCGGACCTGAGCGCGTAGAAGGCCGGTCTCGCCTCCGCCGTCATCCGCGCCGTCCCCACACGACGATGCCGCCGCCGAGACTCAGCCGTCTGGCCCTGATGTCTGCGACACCCGCCTCGCGCCAGAGCGCGAGCTGCCGGTCGAGCGGGAGCCGGGCATAGAAGTCCCGGATGCTGTCTCGTAGGAAGCCTCCGACCTCGCGCCAGCCCGGCCCGATCGCCCGCCCGGCGAGCGGGAGACCGACGCCCGTGTAGAGCTCCCAGAGCGCCCGCGGCACGGCCCCCTCGGGGACGCCGAACTCGAGCGAGGCGATCGTTCCTCCTAGGCGTACGACCCGTGCGAGCTCCTTCAGGGTCGCCGCGGGATCGTCGACGTAGCGGAGGAGGTACGTGACGGTGAGCGCGTCGAACTGGCCGTCCTGGAACGGGAGCGCCTCCGCACGGGCCTCGACCAGCCGGATGCGCTTCGTTCCCGCCGCCAGCATGATCCGGCGGCGGGCGACCGCGAGCATCTCCGGGCTCTGGTCGACGCCGACGACGGAGCAGCCCTTGCGGCGAACGAGCTCCACCGCGACCGCGCCGGTGCCGGTCGCGACGTCCAGCACGACGTCGTCCGGCCCGGCCTCGACCCGGTCGACCAGGAATCGCCGCCAGTGCGGATCCTGGCCGAGCGAGAGCAGCCGTGCGTAGCGGTCGTAGGTGGGCCCGAGCGGTGCGAACAGCGCCCGCGCCTCCCGGGTGCGAGGCGAGACGGCCTCGGCCATCGAGGGCGAGTTTATGCTTGCGGCGTGTCCCTGAGCGAGGACCTGGAGGGCATCGCGAGGGCGGCCGCAGGGTATGCGGGAGCGGACGAGCGGCTCTCAGGCGTGCTCGTCGCCGAGCCGCAGGAGGGCGCTCTCGTCTATCTGTGCGCCTTCGAGGGTGCGGAGAACCGGCGCAGCTGGGTCGCTCTAGACGAGCGCGCGAACCCGGTCACGAGCCGGAGGCTCGTCCGGGACGCCGCCTCGATCGCGGCGCTGTGCGAGGTGGCGGAGGAGACGGCGGGGGGCGGCGACCTCGACGAGCTCAGCTCCCGCCTGGTCGCGCTCCGGCTGACGGAGAGCCCGCCCGGGATCGAGGAGGCCGAGGAAGCGGTACGCGAGCTCCAGCGGGCTATCGGTGTCCCGCCCCGCGTGGCTTCCACGGGCTATCTCGATCGCGTCGGGCTTGCGACGAGGCGACTCGAACAGGCGCTCGGCGAGGGCGGCTCGCCGTTCGCCGAGGCGATGAAGGTCGCCATGCAATCCGTCGAGGAGGTCACCGCCGAGGTCGAGGCGCACTACAAGCGAGAGCTGTCGTAGTGCTCCCCGAGGGCTCACTCGAGGGCCGGGTCGCGCTCGTCACAGGCGGCGGCACGGGGCTCGGGAAGACGATGGCGCTGGAGCTCGCGCGGCTCGGGGCCGCCGTCGCGGTCATGGGACGGCGCCAGGAGCCGCTGGACGAGACCGTGGCGGAGATCGGCGACCGGGCGGTCGCGGTCGCGGGTGATGTCCGCGACCCGGAGCAGATCGAGGCGGCATTCGACGCGGCCGAGGCGGCGCTCGGACCGCTCACGACGCTCGTCAACAACGCCGCCGGGAACTTCGTGATCCGGGCCGAAGACCTGTCCCCGAACGGCTGGCGGGCAGTCCTCGGGATCGTGCTCGACGGGACGTTCCTGTGCTCGCGCGAGCTCGGACGCCGCCTGATCGACCGCGGCTCCGGCGGGCAGATCGTCAACCTGGTAGCCACCTACGCCTGGACCGGCGGCCCTGGGACAGTTCACTCGGCCGCAGCGAAGGCCGGCGTCGTCAACCTCACACACACGCTCGCGGTCGAATGGGGCCCGCACGGGATCCGCGTCAACGCCCTCGCGCCGGGACCGGTCGACACGCCGCAGAGCCGCGAGCGCCTTTGGCCGACGGATGAGATCCGGAACGCGCTGCTCGCCAAGGTCCCGCTGGGACGGTTCGGGGAGCCGGACGAGATCGCCGACGCCTGCGCCTATCTCGTCTCCGACTACGCCTCGTACATCACGGGGGCGGTTCTGACCATCGACGGAGGCGCGTGGCTCGAGAAGGGGATGTTCGACCCGAGCTGGGGGCGGTCCGACACGTAAGCTGAGGGCATGGAAGGCGGATTCCCGTTCGGAGGTGACCCCGAAGACCTGATGCGCGGCCTCCGCGAGTTCGCAGCGCAACAGGCGGAGTCCGTCGCAGAGGCCCAGCGCGAGCAGTTCGCCACGTTGACGCTGAACACAGCGGTTGAGCTCACCGGCGCTGCGCTGGGGCGAATGGAGGTCGCGGGCACGACGGACGAGCAGGCTCTAGCGCTTCGCGACGCGATGCGCGTTCTCTTTCCCGAGGCGGTCGCGCTGGTTTCAGCGGCCCGCCAGGGATTCATGCGCGAGAGCGGCTGACCCCGGGACCCGGGGAAGGGTCAGCGCCGCCGCTCGTCTCGAGGCTTGACGATGCCCTGCTCCGCCCCCCAGGGCGACCGGTCCGTCGTCATCACACTGGAGTCTGTGAACTCCGCCGGCGTTTTCTCGAGGCGGAGCGTTCGGCTGAAAGCGTGTGCTTCTCCCAGCGTGCCGAACGTCCGGCGCTGCTCGATGCCGAGCTCGTCGAAGAACGGCACGACGTAACGGTTCCCGGCCCGGAAGACGCCCCGGTGGCGGGTGTGCTTGAGGGCGATCCCTGCGTCACCCAACGCTTCCTGTGCCTTCGCCAGGCGACGTTGGAGCTCGGTTTCGGCGGCCCGGGTGCGCGCGACGATAGTCCCCAGGTCCGCCAGGATCTCGGCGGACGGCGCAGCCTGACTATTTGCCAATCGCGCGCGAAGCTCGCCGATCTTCCGCTCGACCTCCTTCGCCATGCCGGTGCTTCGGTCGCGCTCGTCGACGAGGTCATCGAGGAGCTTCAACCGATTCTCCTGAGCCTCGGCCTCGGCAGTGGCGCGTCGAGAAATGACGCCCATTTCGCGGTACTCGTCGAGACGGCGCTCGAGCATCTTGCGGTCGATCGGGCCGAGATAGCGGTCACAATCCACCACAGACCGGCCGAGGACGAAGAGCTCGCGCCCGAATTCCTCGAGCGCGGACTTGATCGGCGCCGGCGCTGAAACCAGCAGGGCCCGAACGTCCCAGCCGAGATCGGCGAATCCGCGCTGCGTCGGCCTTAGGCGCCTCGCGAGCTTGGCCGCCAGACGGCCCTTGGCAGCGGAAACTGCAGCGTGCGCCGAGCTGCCGAGCTCTCGCTCGCGGCCTAAGAACGGGCTGGCATCGGTCTCCTGCCGATCGAGAGTCTTGGGGGATGGGAACGACGAGGCCAGGCCCGGCGCCGCGAGCTGAAACAGCCGCTCGGGTTGCGGGAGGTCCTTGAGCTGATGCTCACCGAGATCGTCGAGGAAGGCGCCGGGTGGGCCGCCTTCACCGCAGAGATCCCGCGTCGTCTGTGAGAGCAGGACTTGACCGCCGTGCGCAGCCGAGCAGATCCGAGCCGCTCGGTGCACGTCGAGCCCAAGGTAACCCTCGTCCCCGAGGGCCGGCTCGCCGGTGTGGATTCCAATGCGCGCGCGAAGCTCGGCTCCCTCAGGCCAGTCTTCCTTGGCGAGACGGCGCTGTACCTCGATCGCCGCCTCCAGTGCGCTCCCAGAGCGCTCGAAGACCACGAAGAACGAATCTCCTTGAGTGTCGATCTCCTGGCCGTCGGCGTCCGCGATCGCCCCACGGACGATCCGGCGATACGTCGCCAACGCGTCGCTGTACCGGGCTCCGAGTGTCCGTACGAGCAACGTCGACCCCTCGACGTCTGCGAAGAGAAGAGTCAGGGTGCCGGTTGGAAAGTCGGTCAAGCGGCCCGAGTCTACTCCTGGATCGCGCCTCCGAAGCACGTGCGTTCCCTACAATCGCGCCGCCTGTGTCCAGCCTTCTCGACCGCGCGATCGTCCGCATGCTGCCGGCGGTCCCGAAGCCGATCGTCCGCAAGATCTCCGACCGCTACATCGCCGGTGCGACCCTCGAGGACGCCTGCCGCGTCGTCGAGGAGCTCAACGCCGCCGGGAAGATGGGGACGATCGACGTTCTCGGCGAGGAGCACGAGCACGCCGATCAGACCCGCGCGGTCGTCGAGGAATACGACCGGGTGTTCGACACGATCGAACGTGAGGGGATGGACTCGAACGTGAGCGTCAAGCTGACCGCGCTCGGGCTCAAGCTCTCGCACGGGCTCTGCCTCGAGAACATCGAGGCGGTCGTCCGCCATGCCGCGGAGAGCGGCAATTTCGTCCGGATCGACATGGAGGACTCGAGCACGACGGAGCGCACGCTCCGCATCTACCGCGAGCTGCGCGAGGCCGGCCACGACAACGTCGGCGTCGTGCTCCAGTCGCGCCTGCGGCGCACGCTGCGCGACCTCCGGTCGATCGCCGATCTCGTCCCGAACGTCCGTCTGTGCAAGGGGATCTACCTCGAGTCGCCGCTCGTCGCCTACCAGGACTTTCAGGAGGTCCGGGACAACTACGTCGCGCTCCTCGACACGCTGCTCGGCTTGGGCTCCTATGTCGGGATCGCGACCCACGACGAGTGGCTGATCCAGCGCGCGCTCGAACGGGTCGCCGGGCTCGACCGGACGGAATACGAGTTCCAGATGCTGCTCGGGGTGCGCGAGCTCCGTGGAGACAGGCTCGTCTGCGAGAGCCAACGTCTCCGTATCTACGTCCCGTACGGCGAGCACTGGTACTCGTACTCGCTGCGCCGGCTGCAGGAGAACCCGAAGATCGCCGGCTACGTCGCCTCCGACGCGCTCGGGCGGCTGTTCGGCTCGAACGGCCGGTGATTTGGCGCGAGGCTGAGGGCTGTCGCGTCGTCGATGCGGACGGGCGCGAGTACATCGACCTTTCCGGTGGGTTCGGCGTTGCGGCGCTCGGGCACCGGAATCCGAGGATCCAGGCTGCGATCGCCGGGCAGAAGGTCGTCCACGCGCTCGGCGACCTGGCCGAGGCCGAGGTCACCGTCCGTCTCCGCAAGCGCCTCGGCCGGCCGGCGAAGCTCGGCGTCACCGGCGAGGACGCGGTCGAGATCGGGCTCCGCACGGCGCTTCTCGCGACCGGTAAGCCGGGAATCGTCGCCTTCGAGGGCGCCTACCACGGCACCGGGCTGCTGGCGCTCGCGGCCACGTCGCGCGAACGCTTCCGCGAGCCGTTCGCCGCCTGGCTGCCGGGCCCGGTGCACCGTTTCGCCTACGGTGAGGACCCGGGCCCGCTGCCCGAGGACACGGGCTGTGTGATCGTGGAGCCCGTGCAGGCGCGCGGGGGTGCGCGGGTTCCACCGGCCGGATTCCTCGAGACGCTGCGACAGCGCTGCGACGAGGCGGGCGCGCTGCTCGTCTGCGACGAGGTCTACTGCGGGCTGGGGCGGACCGGCGTGATCTGGCGCTCCGACTCGCTCGCCGACGTGATCCTGACGGGGAAGGCGCTCGGCGGCGGACTACCGCTCTCGGCGGCCCTCTTCCTGCGGCCGGAGCTCGCGGCCGCCTGGGACCTCGGGCCGGAGGACGTGCTCACGCACACGCACGTGGGGAGCCCACTCGCCTGCGCGGCGGCGCTGATCGTCCTCGACGCGGTGCCGAAACTGCTCGACCACGTTCTCGGGCTCGGCGAGCGCTTCGAAGCAGGCGGCTGGCACGGCGCAGGCCTGCTCCGCGCGAAGTCGGGAGACTGGGAGGAGGCGTGGCGTCGACGCGTGCTCGTCATGCCGGCCGGGTCGGACGGATCGATGATCTCGGCGACACCACCACTCACGATCTCGGAGGCGGAGATCGACGAGGCGCTCGAGCGGCTGGCCTAGGGCTTGCGGGCGATCACCACGAGGTCGCCCGGAACTCGTACCTCCCGGCGGCCCCAGCGGTTC
>DASWEE010000011.1:0-59442 GCA_036394915.1 Gaiellaceae bacterium
ATGGCAGAGACCGTCAACACGAACCAGTTCAAGAACGGGATGCACATCGAGCTCGACGGCGGCGTCTGGCGGATCGTCGAGTTCCAGCACGTGAAGCCCGGCAAGGGCGGTGCGTTCGTGCGCACGAAGGTGAAGAACCTCGAGAGCGGTGCCGTCGTCGACCGCACCTTCCGCGCGGGCGAGAAGTTCTCACGCGTCCGCACGGAGACGAAGAACGTCCAGTACCTGTACGACTCCGGAGACGACGTCGTCTTCATGGACGAGGAGAGCTACGAGCAGATCACGCTCTCGCGCGATTCCGTCGCCGAGGCGCTCGAGTTCCTGCAGCCGTCGAGCAGCGTGCCGATGCTGACGGTGGACGGCCGTCCGGCCGGCGTCCAGCTTCCTTCGGCCGTCGAGCTGAAGGTCACGCAGACGGAGCCGGGGGTGAAGGGCGACACGGTCTCGAACGTCACCAAGCCGGCGACGCTCGAGACGGGAACGGTGGTGCAGGTGCCGCTGTTCGTGAACGAGGGCGACCGGATCAAGGTCGACCCGCGCGAGCGGCGTTACATCTCGCGGGTATGACGGTCGATTGGGCCGACCCGGCCCTCGCCGATAGCTGGGACAAGAGCGGACCGCGACTGCCCACGCGGGCCGAGCAGCTCGACATCGCTATCGCGGAGCTGGAGAGCGCGAGGGAGGGGTGGATCCTCGATCTCGGCGCCGGCTCAGGGCTCGTGGCCGAGCAGCTGCTCGAGCGACTGCCGGGGTCGCGGGTTCTCTGCGTCGACCTCTCGGAACGGATGCTGGAGCTGGCGCGGCGCCGGCTCGAGCGCTTCGGCGACAGGTTCGAGCTCGCGCACGTCGATCTCGAGGCCGAGGAAGCCGAGCTGCCCGAGCGGGACTACGCCGCGGCGATCGCGGTGCAGGCGTTCCACAATCTCAGCCACCTCCGACAGGTCGTAACGATCCGTCTGCTCAGTGAGACGCTGCCGGCCGGTGCGCTGTTCGTCCTGGTGGACAAGGTTGCGGTCCCGGAGGCCGCCTACGAGCTCTTCCTCCCGGTCTGGAGGCGCCTGGAGCGGATGAGCGGGTTCTCACCCGAGCCGCCGAGCTACGCCGAGCACGTTGTCTCCCTGGAGGAGGAGGGCGACAGGCCGGTACCGCTCGAGCGGCAGCTGGAATGGCTGCGACAAGCCAACTTCGAGCCCGCCGTCCTGCACGTCCACGGCAACCGCGCCGTGGTCGGCGCGCGGCGCCTTGGGCGCTAGGCTCCCCACGTCATGCCTGCCCTCGTCGACACAACCATCCGGCTGCTGAGCCAGGAGCCGCTCGCGGGGCGGCTTCCGGCGGGTGCGCTCTTCGAGGTGGCGGAGATCCTCGACGGCGCGGGATTTGCGTGTCTCGAGGTCTCCGGCGGAGGCGTCTTCGACAGCGCCGTCCATCGCGGGGTCGAGAGCCCGTGGGAGCGGATTCGCGCGCTCGAGGCGAGGACGAAGACCCCGCTCGGGATCGCTCTGCGGGGGCGGTTCCTCGTCGGATCGCGCCCGGTCGGGCCGGACTTCGTGCGCCGCTTCGTCGCCTCGGCTGCCGAGAACGGGATTCAGGTCTTCCGCCTGCACGATCCGCTCAACGACGTCTCGAACCTGCGCGAGGCCGCGGAGGCGATCGCCGACGCCGGCGGTGAGTTCGACGCCGGCCTCGTCTACGGCTCCGGCCTGACGGGCGAGACGGATGTGCTCGTCGAGCAGGCACGGAAGCTGCCCGAGCTCGGAGCGGCCCGCGTGCTGCTCCACGATCCCTCCGGGTCGCTGCAGCCGCACCGGGCGCTCGAGCTCGTCCGGGCGATCCGCGAGCAGACCGGGCTCCCGGTCGGCCTCTACTGCCAGGGCGCGGGCGGGAATGCGCTTGCCTCGACGCTCGAGGCCGTGCGCGCAGGGGCTGACAGGATCGCCTGCGCCGTCTATCCCGTCGCGCTCACCCTCCACCGCGTCTCGGGAGAGGGCCTCGCGAGCGCGCTGGCCGGGCTCGAGCTCGACGCGGGAGTTGACATCGCGGCTCTCTGGCGTGCGTCCGAGATCGTCGACGAGCACATCGGCGACGAGCCGGTCACGCCGCTGGCTCCGCACGTCGCCGTGCGCGCAGCCGAGCACAACCTTCCGGCCGGGCTCGTGGCTGCGCTTGACGCCCAGCTGCGCGCGCAGGCGGCGGGAGACCGGATCGACGAGGTGCTGGAGGAGCTCGCCCGCATCCGCGCCGAGGCGGGCTGGCCACCGCTCGCGGCGCCGATCGGCCAGGTGCTGGCTTCTCAGGCCCTCATCCACGTCCTGTCCGCCGCGCGCTACCAGATCGTCGTGGATGAGCTCCGCGGGCTGATCGCGGGCCGCTACGGCACGCCTCCGGCTCCGATCGAAGCGGGCATCAAACGCGCGGTCGAGCTCGTCTACGGCGAGGTGCCGCCGGATGAGCCGGCGGCCGATCTCGCGGGGCTGCGGGCGGAGGCCGAGGGGCTCGCCTCGAGCGAGGAGGAGCTGCTCCTGCTCGCTCTGTTCGGCGAGGAGGCGGAGCCGCTCCTGGAGACGATCCGCGGTCGCGCCCGCGGAGACGACGCGCTCGCGACCGGTGGAGTCGACAAGCGGAGCGCCGAGCGAATTCGCGACATCGTCCGCGTCGTCCAGGAGTCCGGGGTCGCGGAGGTGACGATCGAGGAGGCGGGGATGCGCGTCTCGGTGCGGCGAAGCGAAGAGAGCCCTCCGGCGGCGCCGGCCGCAGGCGGCGGGTCCGAGGAGGAGCCGGCTCCCGCGCCTGCTCCGGAGAGCGACGGCTTGGTTCGCGTCGAGGCGCCGATGGTGGGCACCTTCTACCGTGGGCCGGAGCCCGGAGCGGCGGCCTTCGTCGAGGAGGGAGATCCGGTTCAGGCCGGCCAGACGCTCTGCATCCTGGAAGCCATGAAGCTGATGAACGAGATCAAGTCCGACATCGAGGGAATCGTCCGCACGATTCACGTCCGCAACGCCGACCCGGTCGAGTACGGGCAGCTGCTGTTCGAGCTCGAACCCAGCCTCGGGCGCCCGCTCGACGCGGTCTAGTGTTCTCGCGGGTCCTGATCGCGAACCGCGGCGAGGTCACCGTCCGGGTGATCCGGACGCTGCACGACCTCGGGATCGAGGCGGTGGCGATCTATTCGACTGCCGACCGAGACGGGCTGCACGTGCGCATGGCCGACCGGGCGGTCTGCGTGGGGGCGGCGCCTGCCGGTGACAGCTATCTCAACATCCCCTCGGTAATCGCAGCGGCGACGACGACCCGCTGCGACGCCGTTCATCCGGGGTGGGGATTCCTGGCGGAGAACCCCGCGTTCGTCCGCGCCTGCGAGGAGAACGACCTCGTCTTCATCGGACCCTCCCCGGACACGATGGCCCGCATGGGCGACAAGGTGGAGGCGAAGGCCGAGATGGCGCGCGTCGGAATGCCGCTGATTCCCGGGACCGGCGGGGCCGTCGAGCTCGACGACGCTCGCGCGACGGCCGACGAGATCGGGTATCCGGTGCTGTTGAAGGCGGCGGCCGGCGGCGGTGGCCGCGGCATGCGCCTGGTCGAGTCGGCGTCCCAGCTCGAGGACGTCTTTCGAGGGGCCGCCGCCGAGGCCGGCGCTGCCTTTGGCGACGACCGGCTGTACGTCGAGAAGGCGCTCGTCCCCGCCCGCCACGTCGAGGTGCAGGTGCTCGCGGACGGCCAGGGCGGAGTGCTGACGCTCGGCGAGCGCGAGTGCTCGATCCAGCGCCGGCACCAGAAGCTGATCGAGGAGTCGCCTTCGCCGGGCGTGAGCGAGGCGGTGCGCGAGCAGATGGAAGCGGTGGTCGAGCGCGCCTGCCTCGAGCTCGGGTACAAGAGCGCCGGCACGTTCGAGTTCCTGCTCGGCCCCGAGGGCGGCTTCTACTTCATGGAGCTGAACGCGCGGCTCCAGGTCGAGCATCCGGTGACCGAGGTCGTCACCGGCCACGACCTCGTCCGCGAGCAGGTCCGGATCGCATCCGGCGAGCGCCTTGCCGAAACCGGGCGGGCCGGGCGGAGGGGCCACGCGATCGAGGCCCGGATCAACGCGGAGGACGTTGCGCGCAACTTCGCACCGGCGCCGGGGCAGATCGAGCGCTTCCGCCCTCCGCTCGGGCCGGGCGTGCGAATGGACACCCACGTGGAGGCGGGCACGGTCATCTCGCCCTACTACGACTCGCTGCTCGCGAAGGTGATCGTCTGGGACGAAGACCGCCCGTCCGCGATCGCGCGCGGGGTTCGCGCCCTCTCGGAGCTCGAGCTGACCGGAGTCCCGACCACGCGAGAGCTCGCGATCGGGATCCTGCGTGGAGAGGCGTTCGGATCCGGCCGCTACTCGACGAGCTTCCTCGACGAGGCGAGCCCGATTCCGATCGAGGTGGCGAGCTAGGTGGCGGGGCGGAGGGCCGCGCGCCGGACGGCGCTGTTCCTGCTCTATCAGTGGGACGTGACCGGGCAGCCGCTGGCGTCCCTGTACGAGGGCGAGGTCGACCCGTTCGCGCGCGAGACAGCGGAGAGCGTGGTGGCCGGCGTCGAGCAGCTCGATGAGCGAATCAGCGCCGCGGCGGAGGGGTGGCCGGCCGAGCGCCTCGGCGCCGTCGAGCGGAACGTGCTCAGGATCGCCGTCCTGGAGCTGGACGGGGACGATGTCCCCGACGAGGTCGCGATCAACGAGGCCGTCGAGCTCGCGAAGCGCTATGCCTCGGACGAGGCCGCGCGGCTCGTCAACGGCATCCTCGGGCGGATCGAGCGGGAGAAGGTTGCATGAGCGCTGAGGAGTCGCTGAAGCGGGCCGAGGAGCTGCTCGACCGGCTCGAGCGCACGCGCGCCGAGCTCGAGAAGGTCTCGGAGAGCGAGAACCCCGAAGCGGCGATCGAGGTGCTCACGGAGCTCGCTGAGATCGCCAAGGAGGTCGAGGCGGAGCTCACTCGCGCACGGCGCGAGGCCGAGACGGAGGGTGGATGAAGAAGCGGCTCGACGTCCTCCTCGTCGAGCGCGGGCTTGCCGACAGCAGGGCACAGGCAGAGGCGCTCGTCCTCGCGGGCCGCGTTCCCGGCTTCGAGAAGCCCGGGACGCAGGTCGAGGAGTCGCTCGACGTCGCGGTCGACCGGCCCGCACGGTTCGTCTCGCGGGGAGGCGAGAAGCTCGACCATGCGCTCGAGGTGCTCGGCCTGAGCGTCGCCGGGCTCGACTGTCTCGATGTCGGTGCGTCGACCGGGGGCTTTGCCGACTGCCTCCTGCAGCGCGGCGCCGCCCGCGTGATCGCTCTCGACGTCGGCTACGGGCAGCTGCATCCACGCGTGCGGGAGGACCCGCGCGTGACGGTGCTCGAGCGCGTCAACGTCCGGCACCTGACCGAGCTTCCGTTCCCGCCCCGGCTCGTGACGTGCGACGTGTCGTTCATCTCCGTCCGGACTGCACTTCCACCGGCGCTTGCGCTCGCCGCTCCCGGGTGGCAGGCGCTCGTGCTCGTGAAGCCGCAGTTCGAGGCCGGCCGCGCCGACGTCCCGAAGGGCGGCGTCGTCCGCGACCCCGAGGTGCAGCGCCGTGTCCTGCGGGAAGTCGCCGCAGCGGCGCTAGGCTGGGGCGCGGAGCCGCGCGCTGTGGTGGATTCGGGGCTCCCCGGGCCGAAGGGAAACAGGGAGTTCTTCCTCCACCTCGTCCAGCGAGAAGAGCCGTCCCCGCGCACCGAGCTAGAGGACTGGATCGAGGAGGCGGTCGGTGCCTGACCCGGTCCGTAAGGTCGCGGTGATCACGCACGGCAAGCGGGAGGTGATCGGGCCTGCGCTCGACAGGCTCGGCGCAGTTGCCCGCGAATCGAATGTCGAGCTGCTGCTGCCGAAGGACGAGGTCGCGAAGCACGATCTCGCCGAGGCCGAGAGCGATCTGTCCCAGGCGGACCTGGTGGTCGTGCTCGGGGGCGACGGAACGATGCTGCGCGCCCTCCGGCGCTTTCTCGGCACGACGATTCCGGCGGTCGGCGTCAATTTCGGAAGCGTCGGCTTCCTGACGGCGCTCTCGGGCGAGGAGCTCGAGGAGGGGCTGAAGCGAATCCTCGCGGGCGAGTACGAGGTCGTCGAGCTTCCGACCCTCGAGGCGCAGGCCGGCGACGACCGCCGCGATGCGGTCAACGACGTCGTGGCGACGAGCTCGACGCTGGGACGCATGATCGAGCTCTCGTGGAGCGTCGGCGGAGAGGAGCTCGGCAACCTCCGCTGCGACGGCCTCATCTGCGCGACGCCCTCCGGCTCAACCGCGTACAACCTCTCGAACGGAGGTCCGGTGCTGGTCTGGGGGCTCGACGCGATGGCGGTGACCTTCGTGGCGCCGCACTCGCTCCAGGCGCGACCGCTGGTGGTTCCGAGGAGCAGCGATCTGGTGGTCACGAACGAGACCCCCGACGTGTGGGTGACTGCGCTTGCCGACGGGCATGTCTTCTCGGAGATCCCGCCCGGCGGATCCATGCGCGTACGCCTCGGCCCGCAGCGAACACTGCTGGCGACGCTCCCCGAGTCGACGTTCTTCAGCCGTTACCGGCAGACGTTCGTGGTCTGAGCAGGAAGATCTGGGGCGCCTCTGGCGTCTCGATAAGCGGAGACGATCGTGCTACGCGCAGTCCATAAGCGATTCACATGGGCAGCTCCGGCCGTTTTCCTCGCCGCGCTCGTCCCGACGTTGAGCGGCTGTGAGCTCCCGCCGGTCTGCGGCCAGTTCGCCGGTGCCGCGGGGGACTGCGTCGAGCTAAACCATCCTCCGAAGGTCCAGATCGACGTCGGGCACGCGGGCATCCCTCCCCACCTCTATGCGGTCCCGATCGTCGGCAATTACGTCTCGCTTTACGCCGCGGGTTCCGATCCGGACCACGACGTCTTGTCTTACGAGTGGGACCTCAACGCGGACGGCCGGTTCGAGACGGCGTCGGACGGAACCATCAACGGACATCCCTACGTCGAACGCATCTTCGGCACGCCGGGGGTCAGGCGCGTGACGGTACGCGTCACGGACTTTCCCGGGCTCGGCGGAGGAGAGGGGAGTGCTACGGCCACGGTCGACGTCAGGATCTACACGGAGCAGGAAGCCCAGAGCAACCAGCGTCCTGTAGCCAGCTTCACTGCGTCCGTATCGGGTCAAACTGTCCGCCTCGACGCGTCGGGCTCGAGTGATCCCGACGGTGATCAAATCGTCCTCTATCGGTGGGATTTCGACGACGACTCTTTCTTCGATCTCGATGTCGGCGAGCCGACGACGACGTGGACATTCGACCGGGCTGGGAAGCACGACATCACGCTTCGAGTGATCGACGCGGCCGGGTTCCCCAGCAAGCGCGTGACCCAGACCGTGACGACGAGCGGACCTTGCTCGCCGCCCTCCTGTCCGGGATCGCCGCAGGGAGCGCGGTCGAATGCGGGCAAGTCCAAATGGAAGATCCTGCCGTTCGCGGCTCGGATCGAAGGGAGATCGCTGCGGGCGACTCTTCTCGACCCGCCGGGCGCGGCCTCCTGGACGGAGCGCACGCTGCGACGCTTCCTCAAGGCCCCCTTGCGGCCGAAGCTGACGGAGAACGTCGATGACGGAACCGCTTCCGGGATCGCGGTCGCCTCCGGCCGCCGTGGATCGAAGGCGTGCGTGCGCATCTCGGTCACGATCCCGGCCTCTGGCCTCCCGACAGGCCGTTTCGAGATGATCGGCGGGACCGGAGCAGCCAGCCTCCTCCGTGCGACCGCGACCTTCCGCTTCGCGGGCGGGCCGAAGGGCTCTGCGCTCGGGCTCGGCAACGTCCGAGCCGCCCGTGGGAAGACACGGCCGCTGACCGTCGCGTGTCGAAAGCTGGGACGGGTCCGGTCCGGCCACTAGTCGCGCTCTCCAGCCGCCACTACGATCTTCCCAGTGCTGCGCCGCCTCCGGATCGAAAACCTCGTCCTCATCCGCGAAGCCGAGCTGGCGTTCGCGCCCGGGCTGAACGCAATCACCGGAGAGACCGGTGCCGGCAAGACGATCCTGGCGCAGGCCGTCGGCCTCCTTCTCGGCGCCAAGGGCGATGCCGCATTCGTCGGGGCCGGCGCTTCGGAGGCATATGTCGAGGCCGAGCTCGACCTCCCGGACGGGCTCCTCGACGACGAGGGAATGGAGACGCTGGCCGAGCTGCGCCCGCCGGACGAGGACGGGCTCGTGCTCGCGCGGCGCGTCTCCGCCGAAGGACGAACGCGTGCCTATGCGTGGGGGCGCTCCGTTCTCCGGGAGGATCTCGCCGCCGTCGGCGAGCGCCTGATCGCCATGTCCGGGCAGTTCGAGCAGCGGCGCCTCGCCCGGCCCGCGTATCAGCTCGACGTGCTAGACGCGTTCATCGGCCCGGAGCAGCTCGGCCGGCGGGACGAGGCCCGCCGGGCCTGGCGCGAGCTCCAGGCGGCCCGCCGCCGCCATGACGAGCTGACACGCGACGCGGCTGCATACGAGGCCCACGTCCGCGAGCTCCACGCGCTGGCCGAGGACACCGAGGGGCTCGAGGCGGGAACCGAAGAGGAGCGGCAGGGGGAGCGAGAGCGCCTTCGCCACGTGACCGAGCTCGCCGAGGCGGCTGCGCGGGCGGCCGATGCGATCGCACCCGAGGAGGGCGAGGGGGCAGCGGGCCTCGCCGCGGCCGCTGAGCGCGCCGTCGCGCCGGTCGAACGGCTGGCGCCCGAGCTCGCGCGCGCGGGCAGGGAGCTTCGGGACGCCGAGCTGAGGTTGCGCGAGGTGGGGAGCGACCTGCGCGCGTTCCTGCTCTCGCTCGAGGCGGAACCGGACCGGCTCGAGCAGGTCGAGGCGGAGCTCGAGCGGATCGCCGACCTGAAGCGGCGCTTCAGCTCCACCTCGTACGAGGATCTGCTCGAGCGTGCGGCGGTCGCCAGGGCGGAGCTGGCTGCGCTCGAGGAGGGGCTCGACCCCGTTGCCGCCGCCGCCGAAGAGCTGCAAGCGGCCGAGGCGCGAGTGGAAGAGTTGGCGAAGGAGCTCGCGTTCGCGCGCGCAGAGGCGAGAGAGGAGTTCGCAGACGCCGTCGCCGCAGAGCTGCGCGGGATCGGGCTCGGCGACGGCGAGTTCCTGGCCGAGCTCGAGGCGGCAGGTCCGGGCGCAACGGGCACGGACAGGGTCTCGTTCCTGATCCGGCCGAACCAGGGGCTCCCGTTCGCGCCCGTCGCGGAGACCGCGTCGGGCGGAGAGCTGTCCCGGATCGCGCTCGCGATCGCCGCCGTCGGCGGCGGTCACACGATGATCTTCGACGAGATCGACGCGGGCATCGGCGGCCAGACCGCACACGCGGTCGGCGAGACGCTCAGGCGGCTGTCAGAGCGCGCGCAGGTGATCACGATCACGCACCTGCCGCAGATCGCGAGCCTCGCGGACGGCCACTTTCGCGTGGAGAAGGTCGAGGGCGATCCGACCCACACCCGGATCGAGCAGCTGGGCGACGCGCAGCGCCGGGACGAGCTCGAGCGTATGCTCGGCGGCCAGGAGTTCCTCTCGACCCTGAGATGAACAGCTTCATCGAGTTCACAGGCACGGCCCGGCTCGACCGCCGGACGAAGCATCTCGTGCGCCGGCTCGGGCCCGACGACGTCGCGATCATCGACCACGCCGACCTCGATCGCGTCTCGGCGGAGGAGCTCGTCGAGTCGGGCGTCCGCGTCGTCGTCAACGTCGCCCGGTCCCAGACCGGCCGCTTCCCGAACCCCGGCCCTCTCCTGCTCGTTCGCGGCGGCGTCCGGTTGATCGACGCGCCCGGGGCGTCGCTGTTCGACCAGGTCAGCGACGGCGATCTGCTGACGATCCGCGGCGCCAGCCTGTTCAGCAACGGCACCCGTCTTGCCTCCGGCCACGTGCTTGCCGCCGACGAGCTCGCGGGCGCGCTCGCCGAGCAGCGAAGCCGCGTCACCGACGCGCTGGAGGAGTTCGCCGACAACACCATGCGTTATCTGCGCGAGGAGGGACGGCTGCTCGCGGAGGGGATCGACTTCCCCGCGCTCGAGACCCGCTTCCGAGACCGGCACGCTCTCGTCGTCGCCCGCGGGCCCGGGCACAAGCGCGATCTCCGGATCGTCCGTCCGTACGTGCGTGAGTTCAAGCCCGTGCTGATCGGCGTGGACGGCGGGGCCGACGCGCTGATCGAGGCCGGGCTGAAGCCCGACGTGATCGTCGGCGACATGGACTCGGTCTCGGACGACACGCTGCGCTGCGGTGCGGAGATCCTCGTTCACGCCTACGCGGACGGGACGACGCCTGCCGCCGGGCGGCTCGATGCTCTGGGGGTGGGCTACCACACCGTTCCCGCCACGGGGGTCAGCGAGGACGTCGCCCTCCTGCTCGCGCACGAAAAGGGCGCCGCCCTGATCGTGGCCGTGGGCACGCACTTCAACTTGATCGAGTTCCTCGAGCGGGACCGGGCAGGGATGTCGTCGACCTTCCTCGCCCGGCTCAGGGTGGGGGAGATCCTCGTCGACGCGAAGGGCGTCTCGCGCCTGGTCAGCCGGCAGGTCGGGATGCTGCCGTTCGTCGCCCTGGCCGTCACCGGGCTGGGAGCCGTTGTCGCCGCCGTCGCCGCCTCGCCCGAGCTGCGGCGCCTGATCAGCCTCGTCGCCGGACGCCTGTTCGACCTGCTGGGCATCTAGTGCGGGCCCAGGCGGCGAGGGAGCTGCTCGCTCCACCGGAGGACGTGTGGACGTTCGTGGCCGAGCCGTATCACCTCTCCGACTGGTGGCCCGGGATCGCCGGCGTGCAGCCGGACCGGAGAGGGGCCGCTGCCGGCGCGCGCTGGCAAGTCACGACCGGCAACCGGCCAAGCCTCTTCAGGAAGCCTCGCACGAATGATCTGCTGCTCGTGACCGCCGTCGAGCCGCTGCGCAGGCTTGCCTTCCGCCTCAACGACCAGCGCATCGCCGCAGAGATCGTGCTCGAGCCCCGAGCCGGTAGGCGGACGCAAGCCACTCTCACCGTCGAGGGGCCGTTCCTGCTCGCCTTTCGCCGCTCGCTCCCGCAGAAGGCGCTCAGCCGTCTGTACGCGCTCTGCCAAACTTCAGCCGATTCGTAATACGTGTTCGATCTCCGCTATCACGTCGCCTCGCTGGCGGCCGTCTTCCTCGCCTTGATCATCGGGATCCTGGTGGGCGTCGGCATCGCCGGGGGCGGATTCGTCTCGAAGGCCGAGCGAAAGGTGCTGAACGACCAGATCGCGGAGGCGCAGAGCCAGCGCGACGCCGCCCGTCAACGCGTGAGCGAGCTCGAGCAGGAGCAGCGGGCGACGCTCGAGTACGTCAACGACACCTACCCGGCCCTGGTCAGAGACCGGCTCGCAGGCATGCGGATCGTCCTCGTCTCGGTCGGGCCGATGGACGGGCACGTTCGGCGCAGCGTGCAGCAGGCTCTCGGCGACTCGGGAGCGCCGTCGCCGCTTCGCCTTCGCGCGATCAAGGTGCCCGTCGACGACGCAGCCCTCGACGCCGCGCTGGGCGATCGCCCCGCCTTCGCGCAGTACAAAGGTTCCGACCGGCTGCCGGATCTCGGGCGCGCGCTCGGCGAGGAGCTCGTGCGGGGCGGAAGGACACCGTTGTGGGACGCGCTCTTCGCGCAGCTCGCCGAGGAGCGCTTGGGCCCAGGCCGTCCGCCGGCGGACGGCGTGGTCGTGATGCGGTCGGTGAAGCCGCAGCAGGACGGGACGGCCCGCTTCCTCGACGGCTTCTACTCCGGCATTGCGGCCGCCGGGTCACCGGCGATCGGGGTCGAGGCCTCACGGGTGAAGCCGTCGGCGGTCCCGGCCTTCGAGCGAACCGGATTGTCGACGGTCGACTCGATCGACACTCCCGCCGGCCGGCTTGCGCTGGTTCTGCTGCTCCAGGGCGCGCCGCCCGGCCATTACGGCGTCCGGCGAACGGCGACCGACCACGTGCTTCCGTTGATTCCGGCCACATCGCCGGCGGGTGGCTGACCGGCTGACCGTCCTCGTCGCCGCGCGCGACGAGGCGGACCGGATCGAAGCGACTGTCGGGGAGCTCCTCACCGCCTTCCCGGGCGCAACGGTAGTCGTCGCGGACGACGGATCGCGGGACGAGACGGTGGCTCTAGCGGAGCAGGCCGGTGCAAGGGTCGTCCGCCTGCCCAGGCGCGGCAAGGGGCAGGCGCTGACGATGGCCGAGCGCAGGCTGCCGCCCGGACCGCTTCTCCTCTGCGATGCAGACCTCCGGGGCGATCTTTCGCCGCTCGACGCATCCGAGGCGGATCTCGCCGTTGCCCGCTTTGCCGCGCGGGAGGGGGGCGGCTTCGGGATCGCGAAGGCCGTCGCCGGGGCGTTGATCCGCCTGCGGTCGGGGTTCGAGGCGACCGAGCCGCTCTCCGGTCAGCGTCTGCTCTCCCAGTCCGCTCGCGATGCCTGCTTTCCCGTTGCGCCCGGTTTCGGCTGTGAGACACGGATGACGATCGACGCCGTCCGGGCCCGGCTGCGCGTCGTCGAGCTCGAGCTGCCGCTCCGCCACCGCGCGACCGGGCGCGACCTCGCCGGGTTCGCCCACCGGGGGAGGCAGCTGCTCGATGCGCTGCTCGCATGCGGGCCGCTCGCCGTCAACCGTCGCGGCCTCCGGCTCCCGGTCGTCGGATGGCTGGCGGCCGTCCGCCGCGACCCTGCCGTTGCCGCGGTGGCCGCGGTCGGGCTCACCGACGACGTCTGGAGCGGCCCCGAGCGCGGGTTCCGCCAGCACCTGGGGAGCGGAAGGACGACGGGCGTGCTCAAGCTGCTGGCGATCCCGGCCGTCGGGCTGCTGGCAACGCGGCGGCTGTCCGGAGCGCTCTTGACGGCCCTCGCCGCCAACGCGCTCAACCAGCTCGACACCGCCCCGGGCCGCGCGCTCAAGGCCTACCTCGCGGCGTCGGTCGTGGTCGACGCGCCCAAGGGTCTGGCCGTCCTGCTGCTTCCCTACGATCTTCGGGAGATGGTCATGCTCGGGGACGCGGGCTCGAATGCGCTGGGTGCGCTGCTAGGCTTGAGGTCCGTGGGTCGGCTCACAGGACGAGGCCGCGCAGTCGCGATCGGAGCGCTGGCCGGCCTGACCCTCCTCGGCGAGCAAGTCTCTCTCGGCGGTCTGATCGAGCGCACCCCCGTGCTCCGTGAGCTCGACCGGCTCGGACGGCCCGCGTGAAAGCACGGCCGACGAAGCACATCTTCATAACCGGTGGTGTCGTCTCGTCCCTCGGCAAGGGGATCGCCGCCGCGTCGCTCGGCCGGCTCCTGAAGGCGCGCGGATTCAAGGTGCAGGTGCAGAAGTTCGATCCCTACCTCAACGTCGATCCGGGGACGATGAGCCCGTTCCAGCACGGCGAGGTGTTCGTGACCGAGGACGGGGCCGAGACCGACCTCGACATCGGCCACTACGAGCGGTTCGTGGACGAGAACCTGTCCAGGAACGCGAACCACACGTCCGGCTCGATCTGGTACTCCGTGCTGCGCAAGGAGCGCAAGGGCGAGTACCTGGGCTCGACCGTGCAGGTGATACCGCACATCACCAACGAGATCAAGGAGCGGATCCGGCGCGGCTCGGAGGCGACCGACACCGATGTCGTCATCAGCGAGATCGGCGGGACGGTCGGAGATATCGAGTCGCTGCCGTTCCTCGAGGCGATCCGCCAGTTCCGGCGGGAAGCCGGCCCGGAGAACGTCATCTACGTCCACGTGACGTTGATTCCGTTCGTCGACGCCGCCGGCGAGCTGAAGACGAAGCCGACGCAGCACTCGGTCAACGAGCTGCGGCGGATCGGCATCCATCCCGACGTCGTCGTCTGCCGTTCCCACGAGGAGATCTCGACCGACATCCGCGACAAGATCGCCCTGTTCGCCGACGTCGAGCGCAGCGAGGTGATCGCCTGCCCGGACGTCCCGGACGTCTACCTCGTCCCGACCGTGCTCCAGGAGGAAGGGCTCGACCGGCTCGTCTGCGAGAAGCTCGGGCTGCCGATCGACGGCTGCGACCTGGGTGAGTGGCTCGCGCTGACCGAGCGGATCAGGGAGCCGAAGGAAGAGGTCGAGATCGGCCTCGTCGGCAAGTACGTCAAGCTCCACGACGCCTACCTGTCGGTGCACGAGGCGCTCAAGCACTCCGGCCTGCATCAGGGGTGCTCGGTGCGCGTGCGCTGGGTCGACGCCGAGGGGATGTCGCTCGAGGAGGCGGCCGAGGAGCTGGAGCAGGTGGACGGGATCCTCGTGCCGGGCGGCTTCGGCTCGCGCGGCTGGGAGGGCAAGATCCTCGCCTGCCGCGTCGCCCGCGAGCGTGGGATCCCGTATCTCGGCATCTGTCTCGGTATGCACGTGGCCATCTCGGAGTTCGCCCGCCACGTCGTCGGGCTCGAGGGGGCGAACTCGACCGAGATGGACCCAGAGACGCCGCATCCGGTGATCGACCTGCTCCCGGAGCAGAAGGAGATCGAGGATCTCGGCGGCACGATGCGACTCGGCGCCCAGGCGGTCGAGGTCGCCGAGGACACGCGCGCCCAAGAGGCGTATAGCGGCGAGGCCGTGGTGCACGAGCGGCACCGGCATCGTTACGAGGTCAACAACCACTATCGCCCCCGGCTCGTCGAAGCCGGGCTCGTCGTCTCGGGGACGTTCCAGGAGGGGAGGCTCGTCGAGATCATCGAGCTGCCCGACCATCCCTGGTTCGTCGCGAGCCAGTTCCATCCCGAGTTCAAGTCGCGGCCCACGCGCCCGGCCCCGCTCTTCCGCGAGTTCGTCGGCGCCGCCCTCGAGCGTGCCCGCGAGCGCAGCCGCCCCGCGGCCGTCTCCGCGACCCGGTAGCACTAAGATCGCGCGCGTGGCGCGCGCCGAAGCCTCCGAGGTCGTCTCCCTCTTCACCGAGCTCGCGGCTCTTCGAAGCCCGCCCGGTGAGGAGCGCGAGGTCGCAGACCGGGTCGCGGGGTACCTGCGCGATCTGGCGCTCGAGGTAGACGAGGACGACGCCGGGGCGAAGATCGGCTCCACGGCCGGCAATCTGCTCACGAGGCTCGAGCCGACCGGCCCCGGAGTGCCGATCTTCTTCTGCGCGCATCTGGACACGGTTCCTCCGGATGGCGCGATCGAGCCCGTGCTCGAGGACGGAGTGCTGAAGAACGCCGCGGGAACGATCCTCGGCGCCGACAACAAGGCGGCGGTCGCGGTCATGCTCGAGGCGACGCGCCGCGTGCTGGCCGAGCAGCGGCCGCACCCGGGAATCGAGCTCCTGTTCACGCCGAAGGAGGAGGTGGGCCTGCTCGGGGCGGCTGCCTTCGACGCCGGCCGGCTCCAGGCCCGGATCGGCTACGTCTACGACCAAGCCGCTCCGATCGGGGAGGTGATCCTCGGCGCCCCGCATGCGCAGGCGATCCAGGCGCGGTTCCACGGGCGCGCGTCGCACTCGGGCATGTTCCCGGAGGAGGGCCGCTCGGCGATCGCCGCCGCGGCGCGGGCGATCGCGGACTTCCGGCTCGGGCGGGTGGACGAGGAGACGACGGCCAACGTCGGCGTGATCGAGGGCGGGACGGCCGGGAACATCGTCCCGGAGTGGTGCACGTTCCTGGCGGAGGCGCGCTCCCAGGACGAGGCCAAGCTCGCCGATCTCGTCCAGGAGATGCTGGAGGCGATCACGTTCGCCGCCGAGCTCGGCGAGTGCGAGGTCGAGACCGAGCTGAGGAAGTCCTACCGCGGCTACCGCTTCCACCGGGACGATCTCCCGATCCGCCTCGCGTGCGAGGCGCTGCGACGGACGGGCCACGAGCCCACGCTCGCCCTCTCCGGCGGCGCCGCGGACGCCAATGTCTTCAACAACGAGGGGCTCGGCTGCGTCAACCTCGCCAACGGGATGGCGAACATCCACACGCCCGACGAGCAGATCTCCGTGGCGGATCTCGAGGCGATGATCGACGTCACGCTCGCGCTCGTCGACGCTGCCCGCGAGACCGCGGATGGTTCTTAGCCTCCGGCGCGGGACCGTCACGGCGATCGTCGAGCGGCTCGAGGGCCTGGCCCGGATCGAGGTCGACGGAACGCCCTGCATCGCCTATCCACGCCTGACCGGCCCGGTCGAGGTCGACGACGAGGTGCTCGTCAACGTCCAGGCGCGTGAGCTCGAGCTCGGCTCCGGCGGCTTCGACGTCCTATACGCGAACCTGACGCGGGGCTTGGACCTGGCCCATGAGCCCGGTGCGCACGTGATGAAGCTCCCCTACACGCCGTTGCAGGCAGCGGTCGAGCACGCGGAGGAGAGGGACGAGCTCGCCGAGACGCTCGGCAGGATGCCCGTCGTCTGCTGCTCCCTGCACAGCCAGGTCGCGCCCGTGTGTGCGGGGCTCGGCCCCGGAATCCGCGTGGCGTATCTCCAGCTTCCGGGCGGTGCGCTTCCCGTCTCGCTGTCGGACGCGGTCCGGGCGCTCAGGGAGCGCGGGCTCGTCGAGGCTGCCGTTGCGGTCGGTGCCTGCGTCGAGGGGGACGTCGCCTGTGTGAACGTCGCCTCCGCTCTCGCCTGGGCGGCGGGACGTGGATTCGATGTCGCGGTCTGCTCGATCGGCCCCGGAATCGTCGGAACCGGGACCCTGCTCGGGCACGGCGGGGTGGCGGCGAGCGAGGCGGCCAACGCGGCCGCGGCCCTTCGAGGCTCTCCGATCCTGGCGGTCAGGGCCTCGGCGGCCGATCCGCGGTCGCGCCACCGGGACGTCTCCCACCACTCCCGCGCGGTGCTGTCCCTCTGCCTCGGCCGCGTCATGGCCGCCTGGCCCGCGGGGGTCCCCGCGCCCGAGTGGCTCGATCCGCGCGAGGAGGTGGACGTCTCCGGCTGGGAGGAGGCGTGCGCCGGGCTTCCGCTTTCGCACATGGGGCGCGGACCGGCCGACGATCCCGCCTTCTTCGCAGCCGCCTTCGCAGCCGGAAGGTTCGCGCGGAGAAAGCTAGGGGGCGGCTCGGCTCCAAGCAGATATCGTTCCGCCCGCCGTGAGGATCGGCGTCCCCCGCGAGATCAAGCCCGATGAGTACCGCGTCGCGCTGACGCCCGCCGGCGCGCGCGAGCTGATCCAGCGCGGTCACGAGGTCCTGCTCGAGACGGGAGCCGGGGAGGGGAGCGCGTTTCCCGACACGGCCTACGAGGCCGTGGGGGCGGAGACGGCGCCGAGCGCCGAGGACGTCTGGGGCGAAGCCGACCTCTTGCTCAAGGTCAAGGAGCCGGTGCGAGAGGAATACCCGCTCCTGCGCGAGGATCTGATCCTCTTCACCTACCTCCATCTGGCGGCGAACGAGCCCCTCACCCGGGCGCTGGTCGAGAGCGGCGCCGCGTGCATCGCCTACGAGACCGTCGAGACCGACAATCACGCGCTGCCGCTCCTCGCCCCGATGAGCGAAATCGCCGGCAGGCTCGCCGCCCAGGCCGGCGCCACCTTCCTCGAGAAGCCGCTCGGTGGACGCGGGCTGCTGCTCGGCGGCGTTCCCGGCGTGGCCGCGGGCCGGGTGCTCGTCATCGGCGGAGGGATGGTCGGGTACAACTCGGCCCTGATCGCGCTCGGGTTCGGCGCCCATGTCACGATCCTCGATCGCTCGATCGACCGGCTTCGCTACCTCGAGGCGACGCTCTCCGGCCGGGTCAGCCTGCTGATGTCCTCGAGCCTCCAGATCGAGGAGTCGATTGCCGAGACAGACGTCGTGATCGGGGCCGTGCTCATTCCCGGCGCTGTCGCGCCCAAGCTGATCAGCCGCGAGTCGGTCCGCCGGATGAAGGACGGGTCAGTCCTCTGCGACGTCGCGATCGACCAGGGCGGATGCGCGGAGACCTCGCGGCCGACGACCCACAGCGATCCCACCTACGTGGTCGACGGCGTCACGCACTACTGCGTGTCCAATATGCCGGGTGCGGTGCCGATCACGTCCACGAAGGCGCTCACGAATGCGACCCTGGCCTATGTCGAGCAGATCGCCGACCACGGGCTGGCCGAGGCCGTCGCGCGCGATGCAGCTCTTGCCCGGGGCGTCAACGTCCTCCACGGCAAGGTCACCTACGAGGCTGTCGCCGACGCGCATGCGGTCGAGTACGCGCCGCTCGAGGACGTGCTTCCGCTCTCTCCGGTCTAGCTAGGAGCTCGACTCGCCCGTCTTCTGGCGTGCCTTGGGCGGGCTCAGCCTGACCACGCTCCAGGTCACCGCGGCGGCCACCGAGATCGTGCACACGATGAAGACGGCGACTCCGAGCAGGCTGAGGACTGTGGACATGCCGACCGTAGAATAGCCCCATGCCGCGCGCGTGCGTCATCGTGCTCGACGCAGTCGGGGCGGGGGCGCTACCGGACGCCGACAGGTTTGGAGACGAGGGGTCGGACACGCTCGGAAACGTCGCCCGCGCCGTCGGCGGGCTCGACCTGCCCAACCTCGAGGCCCTGGGTCTCGGCAACGTTGCGCCGCTCGAGGGCTGTCCACCCCAGCCGGGGGCACCCGCGGTCGCCGGGAGGCTGCTCGAACGCTCGAAGGGCAAGGACACCACCACGGGCCACTGGGAGCTGATGGGGGTCGTGACGCCGCAGGCCCTTCCCACATATCTGCACGGGTTTCCGTTCGAGGTGATCGACCCGTTCATGCACCGGACCGGCAGAGGGGTGCTGGGGAACAAGCCCGCGTCGGGCACGGACGTCATCCAGGAGCTCGGCGAGGAGCACCAGCGAACGGGCAAGTGGATCGTCTACACGTCCGGTGACTCCGTCTTCCAGCTTGCCGCGCACGAGGACACGATCCCGCTCGACGAGCTCTACCACGGTTGCGAGGTCGCCCGGGAGATCCTGACCGGCAACCACGCCGTCGGACGGGTGATCGCGCGTCCGTTCACCGGCGAGCCCGGAAACTACGAGCGGACGGAGCAGCGCCGCGACTACTCGCTGGAGCCGAAGCGGCCGAACTACCTGACGCTGATGCGCGACGCCGGCGCCAAGGTCCACAGCGTGGGCAAGGTCGGTGACATCTTCGCCGGCTGCGACATCGACGAGTCCTATCCCACGAAATCGAACTTCGAGGGGATCTCGCAGACCGAGCGCCTCCTGCGCGAGCTGGACGAGGGCTTTGTCTTCACCAATCTGATCGAGACCGACACGCTCTGGGGGCACCGGAACGATCCCGTCAACTTCCACCGCTGCCTGCAGGACTTCGACCGGCGGCTGCCCGACCTGCTCGAAGCGCTGCGGCAGGGCGACCTGCTCGTGCTTACGTCCGACCACGGCTGCGACCCGACCACCCCGTCGACCGACCATTCGCGCGAGTACGCGCTCCTGCTCGCCTACGTGCAGGGGAAGAACGCCGCCGGCCAGATTCACGAGGGCGAGTTCGCCGACGTCGGCGCGACCGTGAATGCCTGGCTCGGAGGCAAGTCGCCGCCCAAGCGCACTCCCGGGCAGCCGATCGTCGAGCCGTGAGGCCGTTCGACGATCCCAAGCTCGCCCGCCGCCGAGAGACGGCGGCCTAGCGCCTCTCCCGCCTGTCTGTGCCCGAGCTTCCCGAGGTCGAGACCATCCGCGCCCGGCTGGCTCCGGTCCTCGAAGGCCGCCGCCTCGAGCGCGTCGCGATCGTCGACCCGCGCCTGACGAGACCGCTCGACCCAATCGAGGTCGCGGCCGAGCTCGAAGGCGAGCAGATCGAAGCTCTGGCCCGCCGTGGCAAGTATCTAGTTGTCCGGTTTCGCAGCGGTCGGTCTCTCCTGATTCACCTCCGGATGACGGGTTCGTTTCACTACGGGCCGAGCGGGACCCTCCAGGACGATCCCTATCGACGCGCGGTTGTCACTCTAGACAACGGATCGGACGTCGGATATAAGGACGTCAGGAGATTCGGGACGTGGCTCTTGCTCGAGCCCGGCGAGCTCGAGCCCTATCTCGCCGTCAGGCTCGGCGCCGAGCCGCTCGAGCCCGGCTTCACCACCCGCTTCCTCGGCGAGCGCCTGAGCGACCGGCGGGCGCCGGTCAAGGCGGCGCTGCTCGACCAGCGCACGGTCGCGGGCCTCGGCAACATCTACGCGGACGAGGCTTTGTGGAGGGCGCGAGTTCATCCGCTGAAGCCCGCGGGGACGGTCGAGCGCGCCGAGCTCCGTTCGATCCGCAGAGGGATCCGCCGCGCGCTCGAGCTGGGGATCGCCAGGCAGGGCGCGACACTTCGCGACTACTCCGCGCCGGACGGCAGCCGAGGGTCGATGCAGGAGGAGTTCAAGGTCTACGGCCGGGCGGGCGAGCCGTGCCCCCGTTGCGGCACTCCGATCGAGAAAACCCGCGCGGCGGGGAGAGGAACCTGGTACTGCCCTTCCTGCCAGCGCCTGTGAGGAGCCGGCGGGGAACCGGCCTGCCCCGGAACTAGACTTGGCCCGGTGGCCGGGCGCACCCACAAGACCGAGGCTGTCGTCCTGCGCTCGTTCCGCTTCGGCGAGGCCGACCGCGTGCTTCATCTGTACACGCTCGAGGAGGGGCGTGTCGGCGCCGTCGCCAAGGGCGTGCGCAAGACCAAGTCTCGATTCGGCGCCCGTCTCGAGCCGCTCAGCCACGTCGAGCTGGTCTTGCATCGAGGGCGTGGAGAGCTGCAAACGGTCACGGGCGTCGAGCTGATCCGGTCGCATCACGCGGCGCGGGAGGATCCCTACCGGCTCGGGATCGGGCTCGTCGCCGCCGAAGCGATGCTCCGCCTGTTCACCGAGCAGGAAGCCAACGTGCGCGCGTTCCGTGCGCTGACACGCTTCCTCGATCTCGTCGACGAAGTGGAGAGCCGCGCGCCGTCACCGCCCGCGCTCGACCCGCTGGCGCTTTCCTTCCAGCTGAAGCTCCTCTGGCTGTCGGGTTACCTCCCTCACCTCACGAGCTGCGCCGAATGCGGGGCCGAGGGGCCGCTCGACGGCTACTCGCCGAAGGCGGGGGGAGCGCTCTGCTCCTCGTGCTCGGAGGGCTCGATGCGGCTCTCGCCGCAGGGCCTGAAGGGGATCGAGGCGCTGCTCGGATTCCCGCTCGCCGAGGCGGGCAACGCCGGTCTCACCGATCGGAGCGCCCGTGAGGCGCTGAGCGTGGTCACCGCTTCGCACGAGTTCCACGGCGGCTTTCGCCTGCGCACGCTCAAGGCGTCCTAGAAATGCCGCTCAGCTACCAGGACATGATCCGCGCGCTCGAGGACTACTGGGCCGAGCGCGGCTGCGTCCTGATGCAGCCCTACCACACCGAGCTCGGCGCCGGCACGCTGAATCCGGCCACGTTCCTCCGCTGCCTCGGCCCGCGCCCGTGGCGGACCGCGTACGTCGAGCCGTCGATCCGCCCGATGGACGGGCGCTACGGCGAGAACCCGTTTCGCTTTCAGCAGTTCTGGCAGTACCAGGTCGTCCTCAAGCCGGCGCCCGAGGACGTCCTCGACCAGTACTGGGCTTCGCTGCAGGCGATCGGAGTCGACCTCGAGCGGCACGACATGCGCCTCGTCGAGGACGACTGGGAGGCGCCCATTATCGGCGCCTGGGGGCTGGGCTGGGAGGTGTGGCTGGACGGCACCGAGATCAGCCAGTGGACGTACTTCCAGCAGCTGGCGACGATGGACGTCGAGCTCGTCCCGGCGGAGATCACCTACGGGCTCGACCGGCTGGCGATGGCCGTGCAGGGCAAGCGGACGGCCTTCGATCTGGAGTGGGCGCCGGGCGTGACCTGGGGTGAGGTCTTCCGGGAGAACGAGCGGCAGTGGTCGATCTACAACTTCGAGCGGGCCCCCGTCGACATTCTGCTGCGGCGCTTCGACGAGCACGAGGCCGAGTGCCGCCAGCTGCTCGAGCACCGGCTTCCCCTGCCTGCCTACGACCAGGTGCTGAAGCTGTCGCACGCGTTCAACCTGCTCGAGTCGCGGGGCGCGATCGGGGTGACCGAGCGCACCGCCCGGATCGCCCGCATCCGCAACCTCGCGCGCGTCACGGCCCAGCTGTACCTGGAGATGGAGGACGTTGCCGAGCCTGCTGCTTGAGATCGGCTGCGAGGAGCTTCCTGCGTCGGCCTGCTACGAGGCCGAGGCCCAGCTGCCGGATCTCTGCCGGCAGCATCTGGGCAGAGAGCCCGACCGCCTGTTCGTCGGGCCGCGCAGGCTCGCCGTGCTGGTACGGGATCTCCCGGAGCGAACAGAGCCGGCGTGGGTCAAGGGACCGCCCGAAGCCGTGCGGGAGCAGGCCGCGGCCGGCTTCGCACGGCGGCACGGCGTCGAGCCGGCCGCGCTCGAGGTTCGGGACGGGTTCCTCGGCATCGAGCTGCCGGGCCAGGAGCTGCGCGACGCGCTCCCGGAGCGGGTCGACGCGATCGTGCGGGGGTTGACCTTCTCGAAGACGATGCGCTGGGACGACAGCGGGCTGCGCTATCCGCGCCCCCTCCGCTGGATCCTGGCCAAGCTCGATGCGGAGACGCTTCTGGGCGAGCATTCCTTCGGCCACCGCTTCACCGACGGTCCGGTCGAGATCTCTTCTGCCGAGGCCTACGCCGACGAGCTGCGGGCGGCAGACGTGGAGCCGGAGGCCGCGGAGCGGCGGCGGCAGATCGTCGAGGGCCTCCCAAAAGGCTGGACCGATCCACACGGCGTCCTCGAGGAGGTCGTCCACCTGGTCGAGAAGCCGCTCGTGCTCGAGGGGAGCTTCGACGAGCGGTTCCTCCAGCTTCCGGCCGGGGTCGTCATCACTGCGATGCAGTCGCACCAGCGGTACTTCCCTCTCGGTGGGAACAGGTTCGCCTTCGTTGCGAACGGGGGGGACCCGGACGTGGTTCGTGCCGGGAACGAGCAGGTGCTCGAGAACCGGCTGGACGACGCCGCTTTCACCTTCGAGCGGGACGTCGAGGTCGGAATCGACGAGCTCGCCACGAGGCTTGCCGGAGTCACCGTCTTCGAAGGAGGCGGGACGCTCGCAGACAAGACCGAGCGGCTCGTGAAGCTCGTCGAGGTGCTCGGGGGCGGAGAGGCAACGCTCGAGGCTGCCCGGCTCGCGAAAGCGGATCAGGCGTCGGAGCTGGTGCGCGAGTTCCCGGAGCTCGAAGGTCACATCGGGGCCGAGTACGCCCGCCTGGCCGGATATCCCGAGGCCGTCTGCGCTGCGATCGACGAGCACTATCTTCCCGAGACCGCCGGAGGCCCGTTGCCGGGCACGGAGGGAGGCCGCCTCCTGTCGGCCGCGGACAAGATCGACAACCTCACCACGGCGTTCGCGCTCGGCCACCGGCCGACCGGGTCGCGCGATCCCTTCGGGCTGCGCCGCGCCGCCATCGGGTTGTGCCGGCTCGCGGGCGAGGGAGGGCTGACCGTTCCCCGCTCGCTCCTTCCGGGCGACGCCGGGGACTTCGTCGAGGAGCGCTACGAAGGATTGCTCGAGCTTCCGGTCGAGTTCGTCCGCGCGGCGAGACGGTCGGGAGTCACCGAGCTCGGCCAGGTCGCGGAGCTCGCGCGGGCGCTCGCGGGCCTCGACGACGCGATGCTCGAGCGACTCCACACCGCCTATTCGCGCGCCGACCGGCTGGCGGGCAAGGCCGAGGAAGAGGCGGCTCCGGCGCTCTCTGCGGACCTGCTGCTCGAGCCGGCCGAGGTCGAGCTGGCCCGCGTCGTCGAGGCCGTCGCACCCGAGATCCAGGCGGCCCTCCAGCGTGGAGCGCCTAAAGCTGCGCTCGCAGCGGCGACGGAGCTCGCCGAGCCGGTGGACAGGTTCTTCGAGGACGTGCTCGTGATGGCGGAGGACAGCGCCGTCCGCGCGAACCGGCTGCGGCTGCTGCTCGACGTACGCGACACGCTCGGGCTGGTGGGCGACTTCACGCAGATCCAGCGCTGAGCGCGCGTGACCAAGGGAGCGAGATACGCTGAATGCCCGTGTCCGCGCCTGCTTCCACAGATCGCATGACTCCGACGGACACCGTTCCGGTCGAGCTCCACGTCGTCTCGGATTCGACGGGCGAGACCGCCGCGCGCCTCGTCCTCGCGCTGGAGGCGCAGTTCCCCGAGCAGCTGTTCGAGGAGATCCGCCACCCGCGGGTCGAGACGGTGGACGACCTTCAGCTGGCCGTCAACCGCGCACGGGGTCGTCCCGCAGTCGTCGTCTACACGCTCGTCCAGCCCGAGCTGCGCGAAGCCATGCGCGCGCTTTGCCGGCGGGCTCGCCTCCACTACTGCGACCTGCTCGGCCATCCGATCGAGGCGGTCGCGAAGGTCTCCGGAACGGCGGCGCGCATGACCCCCGGCGCCCGCCATCCGCTGGACTCGGCCTACTTCAAGCGTATGGAGGCGATCGAGTTCGCGGTCAAGTACGACGACGGGATGGGCCGCGGGCTCGAGGAGGCGGACATCGTGCTCGTCGGCGTGTCGCGCACGTCCAAGACCCCGCTCTCGATGTACCTCGGCTATCTCGGGTACAAGACCGCGAACGTCCCGATCGTGAAGGGGATCGACCCGCCCCAGGAGCTGTTCGAGATCGAGCAGGAGAAGATCATCGGGCTCACGCTCGAGGCTAGCCGGCTCGCGGAGATTCGCCAGGAGCGCCTGCGCCATATGGGCAGCTCCAAGCGCCAGTACGCCGAGCTCGTCCAGATCTACGAGGAGCTCGAGCAGGCTTCGGCCGTCCAGCGGCGGCTCGGCTGCCCGGTGCTGGAGGTGTCGGAGCTGTCGATCGAGGAGACGGCCCACCGCATCATCCGCATGGTCACCCAGCGGAAGGCGGAGGCAGCGGCATCCTGACCCCCGCACCAAAGGGCCCGGTGCCGCTCTGGCGCTGGGGGACGTGGTCGATTGCGCTTCTCGCGGGCATTACGCTCTTCTACGTCGTCCTGACCCCGATCTGGCTGGGGCTGCGGATCGCCGGCTGGCTCGCCGACCTGCGGGCCCGCGGATTGAAAGGAGAATCGTGAACGAGAAGTTCGAAGAGCTGAAGGGCCGGCTCGCGGAGGTCGTCGACCTCGGCCGCGCCGGAGGTCTGCTCGAATGGGACCAGCAGGTCCTCATGCCTTCAGGAGCGGCCGGGCTCCGAGCCGAGGAACTGGCAACGCTCGACCAGGTCACGCATGAGCGCTTCACCTCCGACGAGATCGGGCGGCTCCTCGAGGAGCTTCGCCCGTACGAGGAGAGCCTCGACCACGACTCCGACGAGGCGAGCCTGATCCGGGTCACCCGCCGCGACTGGGAGAAGGAGAGGAAGGTTCCGGGCGAGCTGCGCGGCGAGATGGCGCGGGCGGCCGCAATCGGCCTGGAGGCGTGGGTCGAGGCGCGTAAGAGCTCCGACTTCGCCGCGTTCCTGCCGCACCTCGAGCGGAATGTCGAGCTCAAGCATCGCTATATCGAGTGCTTCGACGGCGCCGGCTCGGCCTACGACATCCTGCTCGACGACTTCGAGCAGGGGATGAAGACGGCCGAAGTCCAAACCATCTTCGCGGAGCTGAAGCGGGCGCTCGTTCCCATGATCGAGGAGGCGGCGGCGCATCCGGTCGACGACTCGTTCCTCACTAATACCTTCCCGATCGAGAAGCAGCGCGAGCTCAACACCCTCGTTCTCGACCGGTTCGGCTGGAACACCGACACGTGGCGTCTCGACGAGATCGTCCATCCCGCGGCATTCGGGCTCGGAACGACCGACGTCCGGATCACCACGCGGTACGCGGACACCGGGCTCGAGTCGCTGTTCTCGACGATGCACGAGTTCGGCCACGGCCTGTACGAGCGTCAGATCGACGCCGCGCTCGAGCGGACGCCGCTCTGCACGGGCGTCTCGCTGGGCATCCACGAATCGCAGTCGCGGATGTGGGAGAACCTCGTCGGCCGCAGCCTGCCGTTCCTCCGCTTCCTGTTCCCGCGGTTGCAGCAGGCGTTCCCCGACCAGCTCGGCTCGGTCGAGCTGGCCGACTTCTACCGGGCGGTCAACAAGATCCAGCCCTCGCTGATCAGGGTGGATGCCGACCAGGTCACCTACAACATGCACATCATCCTCCGCTTCGAGCTCGAGCAGGAGATCCTCGCCGGCTCGGTCGCTCTGAAGGAGCTGCCGGAGGCCTGGAACGCGCGGATGAAGGAATACCTGGGCATCGACGTGCCCGACGACCGGCGCGGCGTGCTCCAGGACGTCCACTGGTCCGGCGGATCGATCGGGTACTTCCCGACCTACTCGCTCGGCAACGTCATCTCCCTCCAGATCTGGGAGAAGGTTCGGGAGGCCATTCCAGACCTGGACGACCAGTTCGAGCAGGGCGAGTTCGGCGCGCTCCGCGACTGGCTCCGCGACAACGTCCATCGCTATGGGCGCAAGTTCACGCCGCAGGAGACGCTCGAGCGCGCCGCCGGCTCGTCACTCGATGCGGGTCCGTACCTCCGGTACCTGAAGGACAAGGTCGGAGAGCTCACGGGAGCCGCCGCCTAGGGCTTCAGCAAACGGAGGAAGAGGAACGCGGGGACGCGCTGCCAGCGCGCCTCACTCGGATCCTCGGCGACAGCCTCGTCTCGCTGCGCCGGCTCGTGCACCGACTCGATTAGGAGGCCGGCCGACTCGAACGCGCGAGCGTAGTCCTCGAACGGGTAGCTCCAGCCGTGGAAGGTCATCTTCATCCCGGCCCGCTCGAACGTCCCTTCGACGCGCCGCCTGCCGAAGTAGGACCCCGAGATCACGAAGGGCGCATCCCGCTCTCGATCCTCGAACCGGCCGGAATCCATGATCGGATGCGTAAGACAGACGCAGCATCGACCCTGCGGTTCGAGCACGCGCGCGATCTCCCGGACCGCGCCCGGCATGTCGTCGATGTCCATCAGCGAGTTGTAGGCGACCGCGAGATCGAAGGATTCCCGCTCAAAGGGCAGCTCTGCGGCATCCGCGAGGACGTATTCGCCCTCCGGATCGGCTTCCTGGGCCGCCGCGAGCAGCGTCGGCGAGGCGTCGACGGCCGTGACTCTGTGGCCGCGGGAGGCCAGGTCACGTGCGACCCGTCCCTCGCCGCAACCAACCTCGAGCGTCGCCCGGCCGGGAGCCGGCACGAGCTCGAAGAAGGAGGGCGCATAGTCCCAGTAGGCGTCGTGGCCCGGCGTGCGCGCCCACGCGATCCAGTTCTCGGCCTCGCGCTCCCAGTCCTCGTTGTAGGTCATGGCTTGACGGCGCGGAAGTGGAGGAAGAGCGGGATCCGCAGGCGGCGGGCCGAGATCGGGTGCTTGTGCACGAACTCGTCGCCGGGGCGAGGCTCGCGGACCGCCTCGATCAGCAGGCCTGCCTCCTCCAGTCCGCGGGCGAGACGCTCGAGCGGAAGCGCGCGATCGTAGAAGGTGACCTGGATCCCGTCGCGATCCGATTCCCACAGCTTCGGCTCCGGCTCGAAGTACGACCCCGTGATGACGAAGGAATCGCCCTCGAACCGTCCTGCGCCGTCGAGCGGGTGGATCAACGCCGCGCAGAGCCGCCCGCCCGGTTCGAGCACGCGGGCGATCTCGCGGGCCGCCCCCTCGGGATCGTCGAAGTTCATCAGCGACATGTAGGCGATCGCGAGGTCGAAGGAGCCGTCCTCGAAAGGAAGCGCCGCCGCATCGGCCACGTGGGCCTCATGGTGCTCGGAGGCGAAGGCGACCATCTGCGGCGACGAGTCGACGCCGACGACGCGGTGACCGCGGCGTCCGAGCTCCGCCCCGACCCTGCCTTCGCCGCAGCCCACGTCGAGTGTCGCCCGCCCGGGCGGCGGCACGAGCTCGAGGAAGGCTGGGAAGTTGAACTCCCCGTGGTAGGCGTCATGCCCCGGGCTGCGCGCGAAGCGCCCCCAGGCCTCGGCCTGGTCGTCCCAGAACTCCCTCAGCGACATGAATCGAGTGTATTTGCGCCGGTCGTGGAAAGATTCCCTGCGTGACCTACATCTTCGACTTCGACGAGCACGCCGACGGCGGGCGCGAGCTCCTCGGCGGGAAAGGCGTGGGCCTGGCCGAGATGACGCAGCTGGGCGTGCCGGTTCCGGCAGGTTTCACGATCACGACGGAGGCCTGTCGCGCCTACATGCTGAACGGGCGCGAGCTGCCCGACGGCCTCGACGAGGAGGTCGCCGAGCACGTCGCCGCGCTCGAGCAGAAGACGGGCAAGCGGTTCGGCGACCCGGAGGATCCGCTGCTCGTCTCCGTGCGCTCGGGCGCCGCCGTCTCGATGCCGGGGATGATGGACACGATCCTCAACCTCGGCCTCAACGACGACGCAGTCGAGGGGCTTGCGCGCACGACAGGCAACCGCCGCTTCGCCTACGACTCCTACCGCCGGCTGATCCAGATGTACGGCGAGGTCGTAGACGGGATCGACGCCCACCGCTTCGAGCAGGCGCTCTCCGAGCTGAAGCAGGGCAGGGGAGCCAGGCAAGACGTCGACCTGTCCGGGGACGACCTCGCGGAGCTTGTCGAGACCTTCAAAGGGATCTACGAGCAGGAGACCGGTGTGGGCTTCCCCCAGGACGCGCGCGAGCAGCTGAGCCGGGCCGTTCGCGCCGTCTTCGAGTCGTGGGACACCCCGCGCGCCCAGGTCTACCGTGGCGCGCACGGGATCCCGGACGACCTCGGCACAGCCGTCAACGTCGTGCAGATGGTGTTCGGGAACTCCGGCGACGACTCGGGCACGGGCGTCGCCTTCACCCGCGACCCAGCCACGGGCGAGCGCGTCCCCTACGGCGAGTTCCTCCCGAACGCCCAGGGTGAGGACGTCGTGGCCGGGATCCGGACGCCGGAGCCCCTGGCGCGGATGAAGGAGCGCATGCCAGAGGCATTCGAGGAGCTGCTCGAGACAATGCGCCAGCTGGAGGAGCATTACCGCGACATGCAGGACATCGAGTTCACGGTCGAGCAGGGCCGCCTCTATCTCCTTCAGACGCGCGGCGCGAAGCGGACGGCACCGGCGGCACTGAAGGCGGCGGTGGACATGGTCGACGAGGACCTGATCTCCCGCGAGGAGGCCGTGGCGCGGATCGACCCCCGCCAGCTCGACCAGCTGCTCCACCCGATGCTCGACCCCGAGGCCGAGTACGAGGTCGCGTGCAAGGGACTGAACGCCTCACCCGGCGCCGCGCGCGGGGGAGTCGTCTTCGACGCCGACACGGCCGCCGAGCGCGGGAAGGCCGGCGAGAGCGTGATCCTCGTCCGCTGGGAGACGACCCCCGACGACATCCACGGCCTGATCGAGGCTGCGGGAATCCTGACCGCCCACGGAGGGATGACTTCGCACGCCGCCGTCGTGGCGCGCGGGATGGGGAAGCCGTGCGTGGCCGGGTGCGAGGAGCTGACGCTCGACCTGCAGGCGAAGACGGCGATGCTCGGCTCGCACGAGGTGAAGGAAGGCGACGTGATCACGATCGACGGCGGGACCGGCAACGTGATTGCAGGACCGGTCGAGCTCGTCCCACCGCAGATCAACGAGGACTTCCAGACGGTGCTCGAGTGGGCGGACGACTACAGGCGCCTGAAGGTCCGCGCCAACGCCGACACCCCCGAGGACGCCGTCAAGGCCCGCGAGTTCGGCGCGCAGGGCATCGGCCTCTGCCGGACAGAGCACATGTTCATGTCCGACGGCCGGCTCCCGCTCGTGCGCGAGATGATCATGGCCTCGGACGAGCGGTCGCGGCGAGCGGCGCTCGACAATCTGCTGCCGCTCCAGCAGTCCGACTTCGAAGGCATCTTCGAGGCAATGGCCGGGCTGCCGGTGACGATCCGGCTGCTCGACCCACCTCTGCACGAGTTCCTGCCTTCACTCGACGAGACCACGGACGAGCGCATGCGCAGGCGGATCCGGGCGCTCCAGGAGTCGAACCCGATGCTCGGCACGCGCGGATGCCGGCTCGGGATCCAGTACCCGGAGATCTACGAGATGCAGGTGCGGGCGATCATCCGCGCCGCGCTCGCGGTCGAGAAGCGGACGGGCGACGCGCCCCTGGTCGAGATCATGCACCCGCTGGTCGCCTTCGCCGAGGAGCTGAGCCGCCTGCGCGAGCTGACCGGGGCCGTCGCCGAGGAGGAGGGCGCGCGCGAATACCTCTGCGGGACGATGATCGAGCTGCCGCGGGCCTGCATCCGCGCGGACGAGATCGCCGACCACGCGGACTTCTTCTCGTTCGGTACCAATGACCTGACACAAACCGCGCTCGGCTTCTCGCGCGACGACGCGGAGGGCAAGTTCCTCACCTTCTACCTCGAGGACGGCGTGCTCGAGCGCAACCCGTTCGAGACGCTCGACCGGAGCGGCGTCGGCGAGCTGATGCGGATCGCGGTCGGCCGGGGGAGGGAGACGAAGGAGGAGATCAAGCTCGGCATCTGCGGCGAGCACGGCGGCGACCCGGACTCGATCGCCTTCTGCCACGAGCTCGGGCTCGACTACGTGTCCTGCTCGCCCTATCGCGTCCCGCTCGCCCGGCTGGCGGCCGCGCAGGCGGCGCTGAAAGAGTCGGGCGTCGAAGCGGTCGCCGTCGGCGGCTAGGCGATCCCACCAACCTTCCAGTACGAAACCAGGACGGCGATCACCCCGATCGCGATCACACCGGTGAGTGCAGGCAAGCCGGCGCGCCCGTAGGCCGGATGCCGGCGGCCGAAATGCGAGAGCGCGAGCGTCCCGAGCGCCCCGCCGGCGAGTCCTCCGAGATGGCCTCCGATCGAGATCCCGGGCACGGTGAGCGTGAAGACGATGTTGATCACGATCACGGTCAGCGCGCTCCCTCCCAACACGTACAGACGCTGCCGTTCGAGCACGAGCGCGGCGCCGAGGATCCCGAAGATCGCGCCCGAGGCGCCGACGGTCGGAGAGTGGGGGGTCGCGATCAGCGCTCCCGCCGCACCGGCCAGCCCCGACACGAGGTAGAGCATCAGGAAGCGGACGCGGCCGAGGAACATCTCCACGGGCGCTCCGAACCACCACAGCGCGAGCATGTTCAGCCCAAGATGGAGCGGGCCGTGGTGGAGGAAGGCCGACGTGATCAGCCGCCACCAGTCTCCGTTGGCGACGAAAGGCCCGTAGAGAACGCCCTTCTCGAAGATCTTGCCGGTGTCCGCGTTCACGCCCGCACCCATTCCGAGCTGGATGAGATAGACGCCGACGTTGATCGCGATCAGAGCCTGCGTGACGATCGCGGTTCGGCCCGCGAGCCCGGCGCGCATCGCCGCGCGGGTCGCCACCCGGGCGGGACGCGGGCGCTGGCTCGCGTGCTCAGGACAGCGCAGCCCGACCGGCGCGACCGTCATGCAGTCGGTGCAGATCGGCCGGCCGCATTCCGAGCACGAGAGGCCGGTTTCCCGGTCGGGATGGCGATAGCAGCGCATCTGGGGATAGCGTAGCCGGGTGCGGATCGACGTCGCCTTTACGCCGGCAGAGGCCCTCTCGGCCCCCGTCGGCATCGTCGTCGACGTCATGCGCGCGACCTCGACGATCGCGCAGGCGCTCGCCTCGGGGTACGAGCGCGTGTACTGCGCGCCGGGGATCGACGAGGCCCGCGCGCTGCGCGACTCGCTCGGCGAGGGGCTGCTCGGCGGCGAGCGGGACGCCGTCCAGATCCCGGGCTTCGACCTCGGTGCCTCGCCGCGCGAGGTGCGCGAGCCGCGGGCGAAGACGCTGGTCATGTCGACGACGAACGGGACTCGGACGATCGTCAAGGCGGCCGAGGCCTGCGAGGTCGTGCTCCTCGGGAGTCTGCTGAACCTGGACGCTGTGGCGGCCGAGGCACGCGGGCGCGGGGAGAATCTCGTCGTGTACTGCGCCGGCTACAAGGACAAGTTCGCGATCGACGACGCGTACTGCGCGGGCCGGATCACGCGGATGCTCGACGGCGAGCGCACCGACGCGGCGGTCGCGGCCGAGGTGATCGCGGGCGCGTTTCAGACCTCGCTCGAGGGGATCAACGCGCGCACGTACGGGCCGCCCGGGCTCGAGGACGACATCGCCTGGGTGACGCAGGACAACCTGCTCGAGGTCGTCCCGCGTTTCTCGCGGATGGTGGAAGGCGCGGCCGAGATCGTGGCGTGATCGACCTCGAGGAGCTCAACGCTCGCCACGAAACCGCTTTTCGCGCCGTGGGGCAGTACGAAGGCGGGGAGTTCGGAGCAGGTCGGGTTGTCGACGAGGAAGGGCGGCGCTACGTCTTCAAGCGGCAGCCGCCCGGTCTTGCTCCGGCGACGACGGAGGCGCTGCGTCCGCTCGGGTATCCGGCGCCACGCTATGTCGTCTGGGGCGAGGACTACCACGTCCAGGAAGAGCTGCCGGGGGAGCCCGCGTGGCGCGGATGGGGAGCCGCTTCCCCCGCCTCGATGTCGCTGCTGCTCCAGCTGAACGAGCTGCAGGAAGGCCGTGCGATCGACGACGACACGAGCTGGCCGGACTCGACGATCGAATCGGTCGCGATCGGATTCTCGGAGTACGCGGTCGTCGGCACTCTCGAGCGCCACTCGGACGAGAGCCGCGAGCTTCTGCGCCTGTGCCGGCGCGCCGTCGAGCGTCATCCCGACCGGGTGCGGGGCCGGCGCGACATCGTCCACTGGGACTTCACGCTCTCGAACGTGCTCGTCGAGGCCGGCCGCGTGACCGGCGTGATCGACTGGGGCGGGACGCGGAGCGGCGACCGGTTGTTCGACCTGGCGACGTTGATCTACTACGCGAAGGGCGAGGCGCCCGAGCTCGAGCGCTACGTGGTGGAGCGGATCGGCGCGGAGGGTCTCTCGGTCTACCTCGCGCACATGTGCGTGCGCCAGAGCGACTGGTCGCTGAGACACCACGGTGTGACCGAGGGCGACAAGGTCGTCGACTATTCCTTGGAGTTGGCCTGCCGGTTTCGGTAAGCCCCTCAACGCTTTGTGGAAAGCGGTTAAAGCCTGCAAATAGACACTTGACGCGAACATGCGTTCGTGGTAGAACATGTGTTCGTATGATCGCATGCATCTCCATTCCCGGCTTCGAGCTCCGCGCCGCGCTTCGCACGCGGCCCCGCCTGGCACTCGAACCTGCGGCGCTCGCGCCTCTGGAGGGAACCGAGCCGCTGCTCGGGCCCGTCACCGCGGCTGCCGAGGCTGCCGGGGTGAAGCCCGGGATGCGGCTCGGGGAGGCGCTCGCGATGTGCCCCTCGCTCACGCTCGTCGAGCAGGATCCGGCCGCCGCCGAGCAGGCGTGGGAGGGAATCGTGCGCCGGCTCGAGGACGCGGGCATCGCGGTCGAGCCCGCGGGGCTGGGCTGTGCCTACTTCGAGACGAAGGGAGTGGAGCGGCTCTACGGCGGGCTCGAGCAGGCCTTGAAGCGCGCGCTGGCCGCGGTCGGCCCCTCCTGGGATCCGCGGATCGGCGCTGCCGAGCGCCGCTTCGCCGCGCTCGCCGCTGCGAGCGTCGCGCGACCCGGGCAACTGCTGGTGGTCTCCGACAAGCAGGCTCCCGCCTTCCTCGCTCCGCACCCGCTGACGCTGCTGCCGCTCGAGCCCGACCGGCGCCGCGAGCTCCAGGAGTTCGGCATCCGTACCGTCGGTGGGCTCGCCGCTCTGCCCGACGCCTCGGTCGCGGAGCGGCTCGGCTCGGACGGGCAGCGTGCCCACGGCCTCGCACGAGGGGGCTCGAAGGCCCGCGTGCGCGGCCGGAGGCAGCCGGCCGAGATCGTGGAGGCGCTCCAGTTCCCCGAGGCCGTCGGCAACGAGCTCACGCTCCGCCGAGCCTTCGGGGCGCTGCTGGAACAACTACTCGCACGGCCGGAGCGTGGAGGACGGTTCGTGCGCAAGCTGGCGCTGTCCGTCAGGCTGGTCGGCGGCGGATCGTGGCGGCGGACGGCCACGCTGCGGGATCCCACCACCGAGCGCGCGCGGCTGAAGGCTGCGCTCGCTCCGAAGCTCGCGGAGCTGCCGGCACCGGTGCTGGAGCTCCGGCTCGAGCTCGTCGAGCTGACGGAGTCGAGAGGGCAGCAGCTCGAGCTCGTTCGTGCAGAGGGCGCGGTTGCGCGCTCACACCTCAAGGAAGGGCTGCGCCAGGTGCGCGCGAGCACCGGCTCGGGCTCGGTCTGCACCGTTGTCGAAGTCTCTCCGTGGTCCCGAATACCCGAGTCACGAGCGCTGCTCGTCCCGCGGGACGAGTAAACGAGCCGCGGCCGGCGCTCGTCGAGCCGGGGTTCGACGGGACGCCGCGGATCGTCAACCGCCAGGCGGTCGCGTGTGTCCGCGAGGAGTGGCACGTCGTCGACCGCTGGTGGACGGAAGAACCCCTCCGCCGCCGTTACTTCGAGGTCGTCCTCGAGAGCGGCCAGAACACCGTCGTCTTCCACGACGACGAGCGCAGCTGTTGGTTCAGCCAGCGTGGAGCGTGAGCGCGGCTTCGGCGAGCCGAGGCCACTCGTCGCTGTGAGCGGCGGGAACCTCGACCCACTCGCGGAACGGGCGTCTCTTTTCAGAGGGATCGAACAGCCGTGCGCCTTCGAGCGCGAGCGTTTGCTCGCGAACTTCCTCTTCGGGCAGCTTGAAGACCATCGCGTCGTGCCAGAATCCGCCGATCATCTTGCTGCCGGCCTTGATGCAAGGCATGCCCATCATCTGCCCGAGCGAGACGTCGGCGTTGCGCGCAGCGAGGTCGTCGGCGATCTCTTCGTAGCGGGCCTGCGGATCCACTTACTCCACCTCCCAGACGTCGTAGTCCTCGGGATCAGGGTCCTCGCCTGCATCCATTCTGCGCATGTACTCGTCGAAGCGCATCCCAGGCGTGTGCAGGTTGAGGAACCGCACCCGGTTTCCGCTCGCGTTCTTGAAGGAATGGACGACTCCCGGGGCGGCATGAACGAGCTCGCCCTGCTGCGGATGGACGGTCTCTCCGGAGACGGTCAGCTCGAGCTCTCCCTTGAGTACGTAGAACGCGTCGACGTGCCGCCGGTGGAAATGAAGGCCGGCCCCGTCGGTCTTCGGTTCCATCTCGAACTCGAGCAGGACGAGCTCCTCGCGGGCGACCTTGACCGCAGCACGCCTGCCCTCCCGTTCGAGGATCTCCACGGTTCAGGCCGGATAGCTGTCGTAGCGGGCGGCGATCTCCTGGAGCCGCTCGAGGTCCGGCGACCCGCCGGGCGGCATCGCCTCGTTCATCTCGACCAGGAAGCGCTCGATTCCCGGATGGCAGATGCCGACGAATCGAAGCGGCTCGGACGAGCGGTTCTTGAACGTGTGCGGGACGCCCGGCGGCACATAGGCGTAGGTGCCGGCAGGTGCCTCGACCTCGCCGTCGGCGAGCACGATCGTCATCGTCCCCTCCGCGATGTAGAAGCCCTCCCCGTGCTTGTGGTGGACGTGGAACACCGGCCCGTCCGCCTCGGGCGGAAGCCGGCCCTCGACGACCGCCCAGGCCCCGTCGGAGTGCTCCCCGAACGCCTTCACCAGCGGGCTTCGTCCGGCCCAAGTGCCTTCGCCCGCCCCCACCACGATGGCGTCCACGGTCGGAGTCTATGACGTACACCGAGCTTCATTGCCACTCGGCGTATTCGTTTCTGGATGGAGCGTCGCTGCCCGAGGAGCTGGTCGTCCGGGCGGCCGAGCTCGGCTACGGCGCGCTCGCTCTTTCGGATCACGACGGCCTGTACGGCTCGCTCGAGTTCGCCCACGCGGCGAAGGCGTTCGGCGTGCGGCCCATCACCGGCGCCGAGATCACGCTCGCCGACGGCTCGCACGTGACGCTGCTCGTCGAGACGCCGCAGGGCTACGCGAACCTCTGCCGGCTCGTCACGAGGGCGCATGCCCACACGAGGCCGAAGGAGGGCGCCGAGCCGCTTCCGCCGGCGCTCGAGCCGAAGCGTCTCGAGGAGCTGAACGAAGGGCTCGTGTGCCTCTCCGGCTGCGCGCGGCAGGGAGTCGGCGTCCGTAACCCGAACGGGGCCGCCGCCCTCGCGCGGGCATTCGGGCCGGACCGCTTTTTCGTCGAGCTCCAGCGTCCCTACGAGCGAGGAGACACGCGCCGCAACGCGGTGCTCCGCGACCTTGCGGATGCGCTCGGCGTCGCCACCGTCGCCACCGGCGACCCGCACGCTCACAACGCGCGCCGCGCGTCGCTCCAGGACGCGCTCGTCGCCGTCAAGCATCGAACGTCGCTCGACGGCTGCGAGCGGCAGCGGCGTGGCAACCACGAGAGCGTCCTGCTCGCACCGGAGGCGATGGCCGAGCGGTTCCCCGACGACGCGGCCGCGGTCGCCCGCACCGGCGAGCTGGCCGCGCGGCTGGAGTTCGACCTCACCCAGGAGCTCGGCTATCGCTATCCGGACTTCTCGGACGGGCAGGAGCCCGCGATCGCGCAGCTGACCCGGATTTGTAAGCGAGCGTTCGAGCAACGCTATCGGGGTTCTACTAGCGCAAGGGCTCGCGCATGCGAGCGCTTGCGCGAGGAGCTGGCGCTCATCGGTGAGCTCGGCCTCGCGGGCTTCTTCCTGCTCCACTGGGAGGTGCTCGAGCTGGCGCGAGAGGTCGCGCTCGAGGTGCGAGGGGCATCGGTGGCGCGGAATGTCCTTCCGCCGGGGCGCGGGCGCGGCAGCTCGGTCGGCTCGATCGTCTGCTACCTGACCGGGCTCTCGCACGTCGATCCCGTTCAGGCGGAGCTCTCGCTCGGACGCTTCCTCAACCGCGAGCTCGAGTCGGTTCCGGACATCGACCTCGACTTCCCTCGCGACATCCGCGAGAAACTGATCGTGGCCGTGACCGAGAAGTACGGCCGCGAGCACGCCGCGCTCGTCGCGAGCTTCGCCACCTACCGGTCCCGAGGCGCGATCCGCGACCTGGGCAAGGCGCTTGGGCTCCCGTTCGCCGAGCTGGAGCGCCTCGCGCGCCTCACCGACGGCAACCCGAAACGGGTCAAGGACGAGCTCGCGCTGCTTCCGGACGCTCCGGCGAAGCTCGCCTCGCCACGGTGGCGGGCCTTCGGGGAGCTGTGCTCGGAGATCGCGGGGCTCCCGCGCCACGTGTCGCAGCACCCGGGCGGGATGGTGATCTCGAGCCGGCCGCTCGTCGAGCTCGTCCCCATCCAGCCGGCCGCGATGGCCGGTCGCCAGATGTGCCAGTGGGACAAGGACTCGTGCGACGACGCCGGCTTCCTCAAGATCGACCTGCTCGGGCTCGGGATGCTCTCGGCCGTCGAGGACTGCGTGGAGCAGATCGCACGGTTGCAGGGCACGACGATCGACCTCTCCCGCATCCCACTCGACGATCCGGCCGTCTACGACGACATCCAGCGGGCGGACACGGTCGGCGCCTTCCAGATCGAGAGCCGAGCGCAGATGCAGAGCCTGCTGCGCACGCGGCCGGAGAATCTCGACGATCTTACGGTTCAAGTCGCGCTCGTCCGCCCGGGGCCGATCCAGGGGAAGGCCGTCCATCCCTACATCGAGCGCCGCCAGCGGCTGCGCGAGGATCCGAGCTTCGTTCCGCCCGCCGATCACCCGCTGCTCGCCGAGCCGCTGCGCTCGACGCTCGGCGTCGTCGTCTTCCAGGATCAGGTGCTCGAGGTGGCGATGGCGCTGGCCGGCTTCACCGTCGGCGAGGCGGAGGGGCTGCGTAGGGCGATGAGTCGCAAGCGGAGCGAGGCGGCGATCGAGGCCTATCGAGCGCGGTTCGTGGCCGGTGCGCTCGCGAACGGTGTCGACGAGGAGAAGGCCCACGAGATCTACGACAAGCTCGTCGGCTTCTCGGGCTTCGGCTTCCCCAAGTCCCACGCCGCCGCGTTCGGGCTGCTCGCCTACCAGTCGAGCTGGTTGCGCCATCACTTTCCTGCCGAGTTCCTGTGTGCGCTCCTGAATGCGCAGCCGATGGGCTTCTACCCGCCGGCGAGCCTGGTGCGGGACGCTCAGCGGCGCGGGGTGGAGGTGCTGCCGCCGGACGTCAACGTGAGCGAGGCCGGCTGCGTGCTGGAAGGGCAAGCCGTCCGCGTCGGGCTCGGGTACGTCCAGTCGCTGGGGAAGGACGACGCCAAGGCGCTCGTCGCCGAGCGTGAGCGGGGCGGGCCGTTCCGGGACGTCGTCGACCTCGTCCAGCGTGCGCCTGTCAGCCGCCAGGAGCTGGAGGCGCTCGTCGCCTCGGGGGCGTGCGACTGCTACGGGGAGCCGAGGCGGAAGCTGCTCTGGCGGGTCGGGCTCGTGCCGCGGTCGGAAAGCGTCCCCGGCTCGGGCGGCGAGGAGCGCCAGCTCGCGCTGCCGCTCGGCCCGACCGCGGAGATCCCCGAGCTCCCCGAGCAAAGCGACTGGGAGCGGATACTCGCGGACTACCGGCAGACGAGCCTGTCGGTCGGCGTCCACCCGCTCGAGCTGCTCCGTCCGCACTTGCCTCCTGGGACGCTGTCCAGCCCGGAGCTAGCGGAGGCGCGATCGGACACCGAGGTGGCCGTCGCGGGCATGGCAGTTGCCCGCCAGCGCCCGGCGACCGCGAACCGCGTCGTCTTCATGCTGCTCGAGGACGAGCACGGCCAGATGAACCTGATCGTGCCGCCGCCGGTGTACGAGCGCTACCGCCCGATCGTCCGCGGCGAGCCCCTCCTGCTCGCCCGCGGGACGTTCGAGCGCCGCGACCGAAACCAGAACGTCCTCGTCCGCGAGCTGGAGACGCTCGCTCCGCTCGCCCGCCGTGTGGCAGACATGGACGTCAACGAGGCGCTACCGCGCGCTCACCATTTCGGGCACCGCTGATGAAACCGCCCGTTCGCGAAGCGGACCGGGGGAGGTGGCCTGGGGGAACCGGGAAGTTCCCCCAGCTACCTAGATGTAATCGTTCGGCGCGTGGAGCGCGAGATCGAGCTCACCGGCGGCGGCGTGACCGCGGGAGTCGTCCGCCTAGGCGATACCGTCCGCCGGCCGGCCGGGCCCTGGACGCCGACGATCCACGCGTACCTGCGGCACCTGGAGGACCGCGGCTTTTCGGGCGCGCCTCGCGTCCTCGGGCTTGACGACCGGGCGAGGGAGGTCCTCATGTTCATCGAAGGCGACGTCCCGAGCTCGAGCAGCTGGAGACGCGGCCATGCGACGCGACTTCCGCCGAGTGCGCTCACAGACGAAGCGCTGGTCGAGGCCGCCCGGCTGATTCGCTCGCTTCACGCCGCGGCGGCCGACTTCGCTCCCGTGGAGGCGGTCTGGAAGGAGTACGCGTACCCGCTCCTGCCGGGTGAGATTGTCTGCCACGGCGACCTCGGCCCGCACAACACCGTTTACCGCGACTGCCAGCCCGTCGCCTTCATCGACTGGGACGGTGCGCGGCCGAACGAGCCGCTGCTCGAGCTCGGCTTCGCCGCCTGGGCCTACGTGCCGCTCGCCGATGACGCCTATTGCCGGGAGATGGGTTTCGAGGAGCCGCCCGACCGTGGCCGGCGCCTTCGTCTGTTCGGCGAGGCGTACGGCGCCCACGGCCCTGAGCTGCTGGAGGCGGTGCGTGAGGCGAAGCAGCGCGAAGCCGAGCGGCCGCGCTACTGGCCGGGGATGACGGCGTCGATCGTGGCCGAGTTCCTCTCCCACATCGTCAGCGAGTTCGAGTGGCTCGCCGGAAACGAAGACGATCTGCGTGCCGCGCTTGCCTAGAGATCCTCGATCTCGAGCGCGAAGCGCGGGAACCGCTTCAGCACGCCGCGGTTGAACGCGTCGCGGTACTCGTCCGCGACCTCGCCCTCGAGCGTCGAGGCGTAGTGGTCGCGGAGCTCGGCGAGGACATCTGCTCCGGACTCGACGACGTCCATGTAGTCGCCGAAGAGCTCCTCGGAGTCGTCGCGGTCGGCCCGGTCGTACGCGGCTTCGGCCTTGTCAGCCTCGGCGATCACATCGGCGTACTCGGTCTCGAAGAGGTCGAGCTGGCGTTCGACGATGTCGGCGAAGCGGCGGCGGAAGATCACACGAGCTTCCCGTAGAGCTCCACGTGAGCGGCCGCGGACGCGTCCCAGGTCAGCGTCTCGCGGGCGCGGCGGGCGCCGGCACGGGCGCGGTCGAGTTCTTCCCGGTCGGAGAGCAGCCCGCGGATCGCCTCGGACAGCGCTTCCACGTCCCCGGCGTCCACCACACGGCCAGCCTCGAATCGCCGGACGGGCTCGGCCATTCCCCCAACGTCGTAGGCGACGACCGGGACGCCCGCCCCGAGCGCGCGTAGCAGCGCGCCGCTCTGGTCGATCTCGGGCCGGTACGGGAAGACGGCGATGGTCGATTCTCCGAGCGCACGATCGACCTCCGCCTCGCCCGCGTATCCGAGCCGCCATTCCGCCGAGGAGCCGGCCGCCGCCTGGTACGCCTCGACGGGCTCGACCGGATCCCCGACGACGAGCAGGCGAGCCTCGGGGACGCGCTCCAATGCGGCGATGGTGTCGCCGAGCCCCTTGTAGGGTCGGATGACCCCGAGTGCGAGCACCGTCGCGCCGTCGTCTTGGCGCGGCGGATCGCTCGGGAAGACCGGGTGCGGAATGACGGTCAGGCACTCCGGATCGACGCCCAGCTCGCCGAGCGCCTCGCGCCCGTGCTCGCTGTGGACGACGACGTGCGAGAACCGGCGCAACAGCTTCGTCCAGAGCTCGCGCCTGCGGGCCGTCCGGCGGGGGAGGAGGTCGTGTGCCGTGAAGACGGTCGGACGCAGCATTCGGAGGACGCGGTTGTCGATCTCCGGCGCGGCCAGCCACTGGTGATGCACGACCGAAGCGCGCCTGGAGCGGATCCGGATCAGCCCGACGGCGTGCTCGGTGGCCTTCAGGGGGAGCCGGGCGCGAGAGCGGCCGAACAGGCGGTTCGAGAGCGGATAGAAGATCTCCGAGCGCATGTATCCCTCCGGCCGGGGCGGCTCGCCGAAGCGGAAGCGCGACGTCAGGAGCTCGACGTCCACGCCGGCGCGCACCAGCGCCGACGCGAGTGCGTGGTCGTACTGCGGCGTGAAGGAGGCCGGATCGACGAGAAGGAGACGCACGAACTTGTAAATGTAGTGCGGTGCTCGTGCGCACCTGGAACCTCTTCCACGGAAACACGGTCCCTCCGGGCCGCACGGCCTACCTCGAAGAGATGGTCCGGCTCGCCGCGGCGGATCGTCCAGACGTGCTCCTGCTCCAGGAATTGCCGCTCTGGGCCCTGCCCGAGGTCAGTGGATGGGCCGGGATGACGGCGTTTCCGGAGGTCGCTTCCCGAGCGCCTCTGGGAGCCTCGCTCGGCGGCACCCTCACGGCGCTCAACCCGGGGCTGCTCCGGTCGGCAGTCTCCGGCCAGGGGAACGCGATCCTCCTCGACCGCTCGCTCGAGCCGTTCGACTACCACGCACTCGTTCTCAATCCGCGGCGGGTCCGGCGCGACGCCGCGCGTAAACTCAGCCTCGCTGCCGTCGCGCGGTTGGCGTGGGCGAAGGAGCGGCGCGTCTCCCAGACGATCCGGGCGGAGGCTCCGGACGGCAGAAAGGTCGTGATCACGAATCTGCACGCAACGAGCTATCCGCCGGATCGCCGGGTCGCCGACGTCGAGTTGCGAAGAGCTGCGGAGTTCGTCGCAGCCCTGGCGCGGCCGGGGGAGATCGAGGTCATCGGAGGCGACTTCAACGTGCTTCCGGGGTCGGTCGTGATCGCGGGCCTCCGCGAGCAGGGCTTCTCGTCGCCGGGAGCCGGTGTCGACCACGTCCTCGTCCGCGGGGCGGCCTCGTCGGCCCCGGAGCGCTGGCCCGACGAGCGGCGGCGGCTCGACGGGATGCTGGTCTCGGACCATGCGCCGCTCGAGGTGCGCGTCGCGTGAACGTGGAGGAGGCCCGGGCCGCGTTCCCAGTGCTCGAACGGCTCGCGTACCTGAACGCCGGTACGTTCGGGCCGCTCGCCCGCGCGACCGTCGAGGCCATGCACGAGCGCCTGGACCGTGATCTGCGGGACGGGCGCAGCGGCGGTCGGTTCATGGAGGAGGGCGCGAGGCTTCGCGAGGAGACGCGCTCCCGGCTCGCGGCGCTCCTGTCGGTCCCGCCGGAACACGTGGCGCTCACAACCTCGACCACGCGTGGCTGCAACATCGCCGTCGCCGGCCTTCGTCTGAAGCCGGGCGACGAGGTGGTGACGACCGACAACGAGCACTTCGGTCTCCTCGGCCCGCTCCATGCGTCCGGAGCGAGCGTCCGGGTCGCGCGGCTCCGCGGCCGCTCCGCGTCCGACGCGTTCGAGCTGATCGCGGCGGAGGTCGGTCCGCGCACCCGCCTCCTCGCGCTTTCCCACGTGAGCTGGCTCACCGGACACGTTCTGCCGGTTGACGAGCTGCGTGCCGCGTTCGACGTACCGATCCTCGTGGACGGAGCCCAGTCGGTGGGTGCTATTCCCGTGGACGCCTCCGGCTTCGACTTCTACACCGTCTCCGGGCAGAAGTGGCTTTGCGGCCCGGACACGACGGGAGCCCTCTACGTCGCCGATCCAGAGCGGCTCGAGGTCGCGACCCCCTCCTACTTCGCCCAGCAGACCTATGAGCCGGATGGCCGCTTCACGGCCAAGGAAGGGGCCGCGCGCTTTGACTCAGATTGGCTGCCGTTCGCGTCTGTTGCCGGCCTCGTCGCGGCGATCGATTCGGCCCCAGAGTGGCGCTTCGAGGCCGCCGCCGCGACGGCGCGCCGCTGCCGGGCGCTCTTGCTCGAGGCGGGAATCGAGGTCGTGACCGAACCGGGCCATTCGACCCTCGTCACGTTCGTTCCCCGCGGCGATCCGGCCGAGACGGCCGCGGCTGCGTACGAGAACGGGGTGGTCGTCCGCGACCTCACGGGAACGCCCTGGATCCGCGCCTCGTGCGGCTACTGGACGAACGAGGACGATCTCGAGCGGCTTCTCGCCGCGATCGTCTCCTAGAGGCTCGCGTACAGGGCGACCTCGTTGCCGTCCGGATCGCGGAGGACGGCGTAGCGCATACCCCAGAAGGCATCCCACGGAGGAAGGTGTCCCGTCGCTCCTGCCTCGACGAGCTCCTCGTACTTCGCATCCACTTCGGCAGGCGCCGAGAACGAGAACGCGAGGGTGGCGGTCGGCGAGCCCGTCCCCCGTGACCACGACGGGTCAAAGCTCTTCATCGTCTCGACCGTGTCGAACATGAGGCGCAGCCCGCCGGCGAGCTGGACCTCGGCGTGTCCGTGGCCTTCCGGGTCGTCGGGCAGCTCGAGCCCGAGGTGGCGGTAGAGATCGCGCGCGCGGTCGAGGTTCTCGACGACGATCCCGATGGCGTCGAGCGGCATCGCTACGACGCTACCACGTCAGCAGCCGTCCTCAGCCCAAGCTCCGGCGCGATCGGCCGCATGGCGGCGGTTACGAACTCGATGTGCTCGTCCAGCTCCATGCCGAGGTCCTCGGCTCCCTTGTATACCTCGTCGCGATGCACGCCGGCCGCGAATGACGGCTGCTTCAGCTTCTTGCGGACGGATTTCGGGGTCAGCGTCTCGATCCCGTCCGGGCGGACGAGCCCGCAGGCGTGGATGAACCCACAGAGCTCGTCGCAGGCGAAGAGCGTCTTCTTCAGCTGCGTGTCCCGCGGCATGGAGAGATGCTCGGCGTGGGAGAGGACCGCCTCGATCACGTCTTCGGGGTAACCCTCCCCGCGCAGGATCGGCGCGCCGTCCTGGGGGTGCTCGTCGAGCGTCGGATGGATCTCGTAGTCGAAGTCGTGGAGGAGCGCGACGACGCCCCAGCGCTCCTCGTCCTCGCCGAAGCGGCGGGCGTACGCGCGCACGGCGGCCTCCACTCCGAGCGCATGCCGGAGCAGAGCCTCGCTCTTCGTGTAGCGGGTCAGCGTCTCCCAGGCTCGGTCGCGTGTGGGCTCCAAGACGTCGGTTACAGTACCCCGGTGGCGGGCACGGCAGTTGCCGGAGCGCTGGATGCGTTCGTCATCGAAGGCGGCAGGCGGCTCTCCGGGCAGGTTCGGACGGCAGGCAACAAGAACGCGGTCCTGCCGATTCTGGCTGCCTGCATCCTGACGCCGGAGCCCGTGGAGCTGTCCAACGTCCCGCGCATCCGGGACGTCGAGACGATGGTCGAGCTGCTGGCGGAGATCGGGGCGGACGTGGAATGGCAGGGAGACCACGAGCTTCGCGTCGTCGCCGCGAACGCCAACCGCTACGAGCTCTCCGAGGAGCTGAGCCGCCGGCTCCGCACGTCGATCCTCTTTGCGGGGCCGCTGCTCGCTCGCTTCGGACGGGCCGTTCTACCGCTGCCCGGAGGCGATCCGATCGGCCGTCGGCGGCTCGACGTCCACATCCACGCGCTCTCCCAGCTCGGCGCGGAGATCGACTTCCAGCGCCGGTTCGACATGCGCACGGACGGGCTCACCGGGACCACGATGTACCTCGACGAGCCGAGCGTGACGGGCACCGAGAACGCGATCATGGCCGCCACGCTTGCCCGCGGCGAGACGGTGATCACGAATGCCGCGTGCGAGCCGCACGTGCAGGACCTGTGCGGCTTCCTCAACGCGCGCGGCGCTCGAATCAGCGGCGTCGGCTCGAACGAGCTGCGGATCGAGGGTGTCCGTGAGCTCGGAGGCGGCGAGTGGCGCATCTGCCCCGACCACATCGAAGTCGGGAGCTTCATCGGCTGCGCCGCCGTCACGGGCGGCGACGTGACGATCGAGGAGATGAGGCCCGCGGATCTGGTCTCGATCCTTCCCGGGCTGGAGCGGCTCGGCATCCGGGTCGAGATCGGTGAGTCGAGCGTGCGCGTTCCACCGGAGCAGGAGCTTGCGATCCAGGACGATCTCGGGGGTCAGATCCCGAAGATCGAGGACGGGCCGTGGCCGCTGTTCCCGGCCGACATGACCTCGATCGCGCTGATCGTCGCGACTCAGGCCAGGGGCACGATTCTGATCTTCGAGAAGATGTTCGAAAGCAGGCTCTTCTTCGTCGACAAGCTGATCAACATGGGCGCGCGCGTGATCCTGTGCGATCCGCACCGGGTCGTCGTCACAGGTCCGTCCCAGCTCTACGGCCAGCGGATGGAGAGCCCCGACGTTCGCGCGGGCTGGGCGATGCTGATCGCAGCGCTCTGCGCCGAAGGGACTTCGACGATTGCGAACATCCGCTGGATCGACCGGGGCTACGAGCGCGTCGACGAACGGCTGCGCTCGCTCGGCGCCCGGATCGAGCGTGTCGAGGGGTAGCGGCGCGATGGCGGAGGCGGAGCTCCAGCAGGAAGGACAGCTGCGGGTGCGGCTCGCCGTCGACGGCGGCGGAGAGGCGAGCGTCAACACCGGCCTGCCCGTGCTCGACCACCTGCTCGGCATCCTCGCTCGCTACGCCGGCTTCGATCTCACCCTCGAGGTGGCGCCCGACAGTGCCAGCGCGCAGGTCAACGCCGCCGGCCGCGCGCTCGGCGAGACGCTCAAGGATGCGCTTCGGGCGCCGGGGGCACGCGGTCACGGAGAGGGTGCGGTGCCCGCAGACGAGGCGCTCGCCTCGGTCGCGCTCGACCTTTCCGACCGGCCGCTCGTGGTCTCGAACGTCGATCTCTCGAGCGTCCACGTCGCCGGGCTCGAGACGGACGTCGTAGGAAGCTTCCTGAACGAGCTCGCCGCGGGCGCGGGGCTTGCACTCCACGTGCGGTTGATCCACGGGGACGAGGAGCGGCACGTGCTCGACTCGATCTTCAAGGCTCTCGGCACTGCACTCGGCCAGGCGTGTGCACGGTGAAGAAGGTGGTTCGCACCGAATCGGCACCGACGCCGTTCGAGGGCGCCCCGTACTCGCAGGCGATCGTCAGCGGCGGGCTCGTCTTCGTCTCGGGGCAGCTTGCGCTGCGGGCGGGAGGGGACGAGCTCGTCGGCGACTCGATCGAGGAGCAGACCGAGCAGGTGCTCGCCAACCTGAAGGCGATCCTCGAGGCGGCCGGGTCGAGCCTCGAGCAGCTGATGAAGACGACCGTGTACCTCGTCGACCTGGGCGATTTCCAGGGCATGAACGAGGTGTACGCCCGGCATGTCGGAGACCGGCCGCCCGCGCGCGCGACGGTGGAGGTCTCGGCGCTCCCCTCCGGCGCGAAAGTGGAAATAGAGGCGGTAGCAGCGCTCTAGTCGTCACAATCTCGGCATGAGGGCCGAGACCGTCATCGCCACCCACGGCAACACCGATTTCGACGCGTTCGCGGCGATGCTGGCCGCGAGGCGGCTGTTTCCGGGCGCCGTCGTCGCGCTCTCGGGCGCGCTCAACCGCAACGTCCGTGACTTCTACCGGCTCCACGCCGACGAGCTGGAGGCCGTCGAAGCCTCGCGGCTCGAGCTCGACGCGATCCGCCGGCTGATCGTCGTCGAGACCTCCGACGCCTCGCGCCTCGGCGAGCTCGAGCAGGTGGCGCTCGACCCGGCAGTCGAGAAGGTCCTGTTCGACCACCATCGTGGCCCGCTCCCAGAGTGGGCGAGCCCGGAGACGACCGTCCTCTCGGACGACGGCGCGCTGACGACGACGCTCGTCGGCGTTCTCGCCGAGCGGGAGATCGACGTCACGCCCCTCGAGGCGACCGTGTTCGCGCTCGGCATCCACGAGGACACGGGGTCGCTCACCTATCCGACCGCGACCCGGCGCGACGCGGAGGCGCTGGCCTGGTGCCTGCGCCACGGCGCCGGCCAGGAGCTGCTCGCCCGCTATCTGCACATGCCGCTCGCGGCGGAGGAGCGTCGGTTGCTGAACGCGCTGCTCGACGCGGCGGAGCCGGTCGAGGTCGCGGGCCTCGAGGTGCTCATCGCCGCCGTCGCCTGGGAGAGCTACGTCGAGGGCGTCTCGAACCTCGCGCACAAGGTCGTCGACCTCACCGACTGCAAGGCGCTCGTCGTCCTCGTGGAGATGGACGGGCGCGTCTTCTGCGTGACGCGCAGCCGTGTCCCCGAGATCGACGCGGCCGTGGTCGCCCAGTACCTCGGCGGAGGGGGCCATCCGGAGGCCGCGTCGGCGATGTTCAGGGGCAGCCTCGACGAGGCGCGGGCCCGTGCGCTCGAGGCGCTTCCCGCGGCGGTGCGCAGGCCGCTGCCGGCGCGGGATGTGATGTCGACTCCCGCCCGGACGGTCCGGCCCGACGACACGGTTGCGCAGGCGATGGTGGCGTGCCAGCGCTACGGCCAGAGCGGCATTCTCGTCTCGGAGGGAGGCCACCTCGTAGGTGCGGTCGGGCGCGAGGACCTGGACAAGGCGATCGGGCACGGCCTCTCGCACGCGCCCGTCAAGGGGATCATGAGCACGACTGTCCCGACCTGCGGAGAGGAGACTCCGATCGCCGAGCTCCAGCAGCTGCTCGAACGCTCGTCCGAGGGCCGGGTTGCCGTGCTCCGGAACGAGGAAGTGGTCGGCGTGGTCACGCGCAGCGACCTGCTGCGGGCGCTCGGCGAGCATCTGGAGTCCCCGGCCCGGCCCGAGGTGTCGCTCGAGGACGAGCTGTGGGCGCTCGAGGAGCTCCGCCCGGTGTTCGAAGCCGTCACGGCCGCGAGCGAGGGCTACGACGGGGTCTATCTCGTTGGCGGCACGGTTCGGGACATCCTCCTGGGTGAGCGGAACTTCGACGTCGACGTCGCCGTCGAAGGCGACGGGATCGCCTTTGCACGCACGCTCGCGACGGCGCTCGGCGGACGGGTGCGCCCGCACGACAAGTTCGGGACCGCCGTCGTCCTGTACGGCGAGGAAGGGCGGGTTGACGTCGTCACCGCACGCACGGAGTTCTACGACGCTCCGGCGGCGCTCCCCGCGGTCGAGCACGCCTTGATCCGCGAAGACCTGTTCCGCAGGGACTTCACGATCAACGCGATGGCGGTCTCGCTCAAGGGCGAGGATTTCGGCCGGCTGGTGGATCCGTTCGGCGGTCGCCGCGACCTGGAGGCCGAGACGATCCGGGTCCTGCACAACCTCTCGTTCATCGACGATCCGACTCGGATCTTCCGGGCCGTGCGGTACGAGAACCGATACGGGTTCCGGATGGACGAGCACACTGCGGGGCTGGCCCGGGGCTGCATCGAGATGGGGCTCGTGGGCGACCTGTCCTCGGCCCGCCTGCGTGACGAGCTTGTCGCGCTGCTCGAGGAGGGGGACATCGCGCACTCGATCGTCCGGCTCGGCGAGCTCGGCGCCGATCGCGCCATCCATCCCCAGCTGGCGGCCGACGAGGGGGCAGTGGCGCTGCTCGAGCGGCTGACCGAGCTCGAGGAGCACCACGAGCTCGACGTCCCCGCGTGGCGGCTAGGCCTTGCGGTCCTCGCTCGGAAGCTGCCGCCGAACGAGGTCTACGACTGGCTCGCGCGCCTGAAGGTGCGGCGCCGCGACGCCGAGATGATCGCGGCCGCGGTTACCGTCGGCCCGAGGCTGGTTGAGCGGCTGCGCGCCGGCGAGGCCGAGCCCGCCGACATCGTCTCGATGGCGGAGCCGTACTCGCCCGACGCGCCTCTGTTCGCGCTCGCGCTCGACGACGTCGAGCCGCTGCACGCCTACTTCCGGCGGCTGAAGGATGTGAAGCTGGACATCGGGGGCGGGGATCTCGCGGAGCTCGGTCTCGGAGAGTCGCCGCGCGTGGGGGAGATCCTGGCGGAGCTGCGGCGCCGGAAGCTGAACGGCGAGCTGGACGGGCGCGAATCGGAGCTCGCGGCCGCTCGAGAGCTGATCGCCGAAGCCCAGTGATCCGCTGGCAGCCGCCCGGGCCGTATGAGGTCGTCTTCTCGACCCGCGAGGGCGGCGTCAGCGAGGGCCCGTTCGAATCGCTCAACCTGGGGCGGATGACCGGCGACGAGGTCGAGCGGGTGGACGAGAACCGCCGCCGCCTGTGCGCGGAGATCAGGGCCGACCCGTTGCGGCTGGCGATGAACCGCCAGCACCACTCCGCGACCGTCCATCGGGCGGTGCCCGGAAGCAGAGGCGTCCCCGGCGACGGCCTCTGGACCGACGCACCCGGAGAGCCGATGCTGGCGCTCGCAGCCGACTGCCTGACGATCGCGCTCGCGCGCGCGAACGGGGACCGTCCCGCGCTGGCGGTCCTGCATGCAGGCTGGCGGGGGCTGCTGGAGGGGATCGTCGACGCCGGAGTAGCGGCGCTCGGCGGCGAAGGCGCGTCGGCAGCGATCGGGCCGGCGATCGGCCCCTGCTGCTACGAAGTGGGGCCGGAGGTGGCGGACGCATTCGAGGCGCGCTTCGGCGGAGGCCTGATGCGCGGACGCAACCTCGATCTCTGGACGGCGGCCGAGCGGGCGCTACGCAGCGTGGGTTGCACCGAGATCGAGCGCGTCGACCTCTGCACGCACTGCAATCCCGAGCTCTTCTTCTCCGAGCGGCGGACGGGGAAGCCCCGCGGAACGCACGGGGTGATCGGCCTTGTTACGGGCTGAGGCCGTCCGCGACCGCTACGACCGGATCCGGGCGGAGGTCGGCCCGGACGTCACGGTCGTCGCCGCGACCAAGTACGTGTCGCTGGAGGACATGGCGGCGCTGGCCGAGGCGGGCGTCGAGGTCGTGGGCGAGAACCGGGCGCAAGACCTCGAGGCGAAGCACGAGGCTTACGGCGACCGCTTCCGCTGGCACTTCATCGGCCATCTCCAGAGCCGCAAGGCCAAGACCGTGAACGGGATCTGCGAGCTCGTCCACTCGCTCGACTCGGAATCGTCGGCCCGACGCCTGACGGTGCCGGCGCTGGTCGAGGTCAACCTGTCCGAGGAGGAGTCCAAGTCGGGCGTCGCGCCGGAGGAGCTGGGGCCGTTCCTGGCGCTCTACGAGGACGTGCGCGGCCTGATGACGATGCCGCCGCTGACGGACGACCCGGAGCGCTCGCGCCCGTACTTCCGCCGTCTCCGCGAGCTGGCCGAGGAGCACGGCCTGGAAGAGCTGTCGATGGGCACGAGCCAGGATTACACGGTCGCAGTGGAGGAAGGCGCCACCCTCGTGCGAATCGGCTCGCTTCTGTACGACGCCTGATCGAGGGACAGTCCCTCGTACAGGTCGCGCGACTCGTGTGAGGGACAGTCCCTGGTTCGAGGCGGCAGCGACGCTCGTGCGGGGTGGGCTCAATCCTGTCCTGGCGCTAACATCTCGCGCTAATGGGATTCTCGGACGTCTGGAACCGGACGCTCGTCTACTTCGGCATCGCCGAGGAAGAGGACTGGGACGAGGACGGCTACGCCACCAACGAGGAGTTGGAGCGCTCCTACCGCGAGCGTCCGAACGTCCGCCGGCTGTCGCCCAGGCGCCAGCGCCAGGCCGAGTTCGAGGAGTGGACGGACGACGCGGCCGCCCAGACCGAGGTCGTCCGGCCGGCGCGGCTGCGCGGCGTGCAGGCACCGAGCGCATCGGTGCGCGTCCATCTCGTCCTGCCGCGGAGCTTCAACGACGCCCAGCAGATCGCGGACAAGTTCAAGGAGTCGATCCCCGTCATCCTCAACCTGCAGAGCTCCGACGCCGAGCTCTCGAAACGCCTGATCGACTTCGCCAGCGGTTTGACGTACGCCCTCGACGGCGGCATGCAGCGCGTCGCCGACAAGGTCTTCCTGCTGACGCCGCGAAACGTCGAGGTCTCCGCCGAGGAACGCGCGCGACTGCTCGAGCGCGGCGGCTTCTTCAACCAGGCCTGAGCGGCAAGGAAGCCGGGCTCCCGGCCCGAATCTTTCCGAGTGGGCGCAAACGCCATCGTTGTCGTGCTTGCCGACGCGGTCTCGAACATCCAGAAGTTCGTCTGGGTATTCGTCCTCGTCTACGGGCTGATCATCTTCGCCTACATCCTGATGTCGTGGATCCGGATGCCGTATTCGGTCTGGATGAGCCGGATCCAGGGGTTTCTGCGCGACGTCTGCGAGCCCTATCTCGCTCTCTTCCGCAGGGTGCTGCCACCGCTCGGGCCCCTAGACCTGTCGCCGATCGTCGCCATCTTCTTCCTCTACCTCGTCGGGCGCCTCGTCATCTACCTGCTCGACAAAATCCACTAAAGGGAGGTTCAGACCCATGTCGTTATCCCCAGCCGAGATCCGCCACGTAGAGATCGGCCGCTCCCTCTTCGGCTACAAGCGCACCGCGATCGACGGGCTGCTCGACGACATCGTCGACAGCTTCGAGCAGGTCTGGCGCGATCGTGCCGATCTGACCGACAAGGTCGAGCAGCTCGAAGCCGACATGCTCCGCTACCGCGAGCTCGAGACCCTGCTGCGGACTACGCTCGTCTCGGCCGAGCGGGCCTCGAACGAGCTCAAGAACCAGGCCCGCAAGGAGGCCGAGCTGATCGTGACCGAGGCGCAGAACGAAGCCCGCGCGATCAACCGCGACGCCCGTAGCGAGTACGAGCGCCTGTCCGCGGACGCGCACCGGATCCGCGCGCTGCTGGGCGCCGCGCTGCGGACGATCGACAAGGACGAGCCCAAGGCGGAAGCCGCGTAGGCCCATATATCCTGGTTGCATGAGGGACGCCGCGGCCGCCCGTTTCCGGGTCAAAGTCACCCCGGGAGCGGGCAAGAACGAGATCGTGGGCCGCCACGGCGAGGCCTGGCGCATCCGCGTCGCCTCTGCGCCGGAGCGCGGCCGAGCCAACGACGCGACACTCCGCCTGCTCGCCGAGACGCTCTCCCTGCCGCGCCGCAACCTGAGCGTGATCGCCGGTCACACCGCGCGCGAGAAGCTCGTTGCGGCCGACGGGATCTCGCTCGCGGAGGCGGAGTCGCGGCTGAGGAAAGGAAGCAGCCGATGACCTCCGTCGACACCGAGCACTTTCGGGCCGCTCTCGAGGATGAGCGCCAGCGTGTCCGCCACGCGATCGAGTACATGCATGGGGAGAACCCCCGCTCCGACGACGACGGCACGGAGAGCCACGCCCACAATCACCTGGCCGAGACCGCGTCGATGACGCTGGACGAGGAGATCGACGACACGCTCGAAGAGAACTCGGGGCACGTCCTGGAGGAGATCGACGACGCACTCGCCCGGATCGACGCCGGGACGTACGGCATCTGCGCCATCTGCGGCCGCGAGATCGCGCTCGAGCGCCTGGAAGCGATCCCCTACGCGACTCAGTGCATCGATTGCAAGCGTAGGGCGGAGGGCCAGTGAGCGAGCCCGCGTCTCCTGAAACGAAGCGCTCGCTCGACATCCGGGTCGGCTCCGCCACCGATGCGCTCGTGCCCGTATCGGCGGCCGAGCGCCCGTTTGGAGCCGGCCTGGTTCAGTGGATCGGCCTCATCGCCGTGGCGTTCGCAGCGCTGGCGGCGGACCAGCTCACGAAGCAGGTCGTCTCCGACCACCTTGCGCTCGACGACGGCGTCCACGTCGTCGGCCCCTTCTCGATCCATCACGTTCAGAACTCGGGGATCGCGTTCGGGCTGTTCTCGAGCGCGACCGTGATCGTGATCGTGCTCACCACCGTCGCGGTCGGATGGATGCTCCTGTTCTTCGCGCGCTCGGGAGCCAGGCATCCGATCCTGCCCGCCGCCCTCGGGCTCGTGATCGGCGGCAGCGTCTCGAACCTGATCGACCGGGTTCGGATCGGGCACGTGACCGACTTTCTCGACTTCCGCTACTGGCCGGCCTTCAACCTCGCGGACAGCTTCATCGTGATCGGAGTGGTGATCTTGTTCGCCGCGCTCCTCTTCACCGACCGCGAGCCGCGCCGCCGGACCGTGACCGACGCTTCGGCTACGCGTTCCTAGCGACGCCGGCGGGTCCCGGCTCGACCGTTTCCTGGCCGGCCGGGAGGAGGTGGGCTCCCGCGCGGCGGCCGAGCGGCTCCTGGAACGCGGATCGGTTCGTGTCGACGGCGAGCCGCGTCCGAAGAGCTTCCGGCTTGCCGGGGGAGAGGAGATCGAGGCCGACGTCTCGGTTCTCGAGCCCGAGCCGCTGGTTCCCGAGGAGATGGAGCTCGCGATCGCCTACGACGACGAGCATCTCCTCGTCGTGGACAAGCCGGCGGGGCTCGTGGTGCATCCGACGTCCGGCCGGACGGAGGGGACGCTCGTGCACGGCCTGCTCGAACGTGGGCTCGCGGGCGGGCCGGCCGAGCGCCCCGGCATCGTCCATCGTCTCGACCGCGACACATCCGGGCTGCTCGTCGTCACCCGCTCCCCGGAGGCACACCGCCGGATGCAGGCGCTCGTCCGCAGGCGGGAGCTCGAACGCGAGTACCTGGCGCTCGTTCACGGCCGGCCGCGCTCGAGGACGGGGAGGATCGAGGCCCCCGTCGGCCGAGATCGCTCGGATCCAACCCGGCACTCGCTCGACACTGCCACGCCCCGGGACGCGATCACGCATTTCGAGGTCGAGCGCCTCCTCGACGAGCATGCGCTCCTCCGGGTCCGTCTGGAGACCGGCCGGACACACCAGATCCGTGTCCATCTCGAGGCGATCGGCCTCCCCGTCTCGGGCGATCCCGTCTACGGCGTCCGCGGCGATCTCGGCCTGAAGCGCCAGTTTCTCCACGCGGCGCGCCTCGCGTTCCGGCATCCGTTCACCGGCCGGCCGGTCGACGTCTCGTCGCCGCTTCCGCCGGATCTCACCGAGGCGCTCGCCCGGGCCGAGTAGGGCCCCTTGAGTTCTTAGACACAAACCCGGTTTCGGTAGGATGCTGCAGTCCCTCGACCCGGCGGATCGGGTCGGACGGGGGTGCCGGCGCGGAAGCGCCGGTTCCGTCCGGGCCCCGCCGGCAACCAAACAACCAAGGAGGTCAGACCACCATGTCCGCCGTCTCAATGCGGGAACTGCTCGAGGCCGGCGTCCATTTCGGGCATCAAACCCGACGCTGGAACCCGAAGATGAAGCGCTTCATCTTCTCCGAGCGAAGCGGCATCTACATCATCGACCTGCAGCAGACGCTCGAGCTGCTGGGGGAGGCCCAGGCATACGCACGCAGCATCGCCGAGCGCAACGGCGCGGTGCTGTTCGTCGGCACGAAGAAGCAGGCGCAGGACGCGGTCTCCGCGCACGCGGCGCGCGTCGGCATGCCCTACGTCAACCAGCGCTGGCTCGGAGGCCTACTCACGAACTGGCGCACGATCTCGGAGCGAATCGAGCGTCTGCATGATCTGCGCCGGCTGCAGGAGGAAGGGCAGCTCGAGCTGCTGCCCGCCAAGGAGCGCATCACGATGCTCGCGGAGCTCGAGAAGCTGGACGCAAACCTCGGTGGCGTCGCCGACATGCGCCGCCAGCCGGACGCGGTCTTCATCGTCGACTTGCGCAAGGAGCAGCTTGCGGTGCGCGAGGCGCGGCGGCTCGGGCTGCCGATCGTGGCGATCGTGGACACGAACTGCGATCCCGACGACGCCGACTATCCGATTCCGGGCAACGACGACGCGATCCGCTCCTGTGAGCTGATCACGCGCGCGATCGCGGACGCGATCGAGGAGGGCCGCGCCCACGCGACCGCCGCCGATTTTGCCCGGCAGCAGCCGCAGGAAGAGCAGGCGCAGGAGGAGCAGCCGGCCGCGGAAGAGGCGGTCGAGGATCAGCCCGAGTACGAGAAGCTGGGCCAGAAGGAGGCAACGGTGGATCCTCCTCCGGTGCAGGAGCCGGTCGAGACGCCCGGGTGACCGCGATCGCCGCCAGCCTCGTCAAGGAGCTCCGCGACCAGACGGGCGCGGGGATGATGGCCTGCAAGCGCGCCTTGACCGAGTCGAACGGCGACATCGAGGCCGCCGTGCGACTGCTGCGCGAGTGGGGAGCCGCGAGCGCCGCCAAGCGCGCGGGCCGGGAGACACCGGAGGGGAAGGTCGGCTACCGGATCGCCGACGACGGCAGTCGCGGGACGATGGTGGCGGTCGGTTGCGAGACCGAGCCCGTCTCCAACAACGACGAGTTCCTGGCCTTTGCGAAGAAGGTGCTGGAGGCGGTGGACGCCGGAGGCCCCGGGGCGGAGGAGCAGCTCGAAGAGGAGCGGGTCACTCTGTCCGGAAAGCTCGGCGAGAACGTCGTCGTCGCCGGCGCTGCGCGATTCGAGGCCGTGGAAGGCGGGCGGATCGACGCCTACGCCCATCCACCGGCGAACAAGCTGGGCGTGCTCGTCCAGGTTCGCGGAGGCGCCCCCGAGCTGGCGCGGAAGATTGCGATGCACATTGCCGCCTCTGCGCCGCGCTGGGTGGGGCGGGACGACGTCCCCGAGGACATCGTCGTCTCCGAGCGCGAGATCTACATGAGCTCCGACGAGGTGCGGAGCAAGCCCGAGCAGGCGCGTGAGAAGATCGTGGAAGGAATGGTCAACAAGCGATTCTTCGCCGCCCAGGTTCTGGCCGACCAGCCATGGATCCACGACACCGCCAAGACGGTGGGGCAGGTGCTCGAGGAGGAAGGCGCCGAGGTGCTCGAGTTCGAGCGCTACGCGCTCGGCGGATGACGACCGTCGGAACCGAGCCGGTCGAAACCGCCGGCAACGCGCAGCTGGTGTTCCGCCGGATCCTGCTGAAGCTCTCCGGCGAGGCGCTGATGGGCGAGCGCGAGTTCGGGCTCGATCCCGAGCGGATCGAGGCGATTGCGGCCGAGATCGTCGAGGTTCATGCCACGGGGCTCGAGATCGCGATCGTCACCGGCGGAGGGAACATCTGGCGTGGCATGTCCGCGGCCGCCGAGGGAATGGACCGCGCCACCGCCGACTATGCCGGGATGCTGGCGATCGTCCTCAACTCGCTCGTCCTCCAGGACGCTCTCGAGCGGCGCGGTGCTCAGACGCGGGTGCTGTCGGCTCTCGCCGTCTCCGAGGTCGCCGAGCCGTACATCCGCCGCCGCGCGATTCGCCACCTGGAGAAGGGGCGGATCGTGATCTTCGCGGCCGGAACCGGCAATCCGTTCTTCTCGAGCGACACCGCAGCGGCCCTCCGCGCGCTCGAGATCAACGCGGAGGCGCTCCTGATGGCGAAGAACGCCGTCGAAGGCGTCTACGGAGACGATCCGCGTCACGACCCCGAGGCGAAGCTCGTTCCGGAGCTCACGCACCTGCAGGCGATCGAGCGCGGGTTGCGCGTGATGGACACGACGGCGCTCTCGCTCTGCATGGAGAACAACCTGCCGATCTACGTCTTCGAGCAGGCGGACGGGAACTTCCGGCGGGTCGTGTCGGGCGACCGGGTGGGGACGATCATCTCCACGCCGGCCGCTGCCGGAGACCAACCGTGATCGACGACCTCATCCAGGAGGCGTCCGGCCGGATGGACAAGTCGGTCGAAGCCGCGCGCCACGAGCTCAACACCGTCCGGACGGGGCGCGCGTCGGCTGCGCTGCTCGATCGCGTCCAGATCGACTATTACGGGCAGCAGACGCCGCTCCGCCAGCTCGCGACGATCAACGTTCCCGAGCCGCGGATGCTGACGATCCAGCCGTTCGATCCCAACTCGCTGAAGTCGATCGAGCGGGCCCTGCAGGAGTCGGATCTCGGGCTCACGCCGTCGAACGACGGCAAGATCATCCGGCTGCCGATCCCGCAGCTGACCGAGGAGCGCCGCAAGGAGCTCGTCAAGGTCGTGCGCCAGATCGCCGAGGAAGGCCGCGTCGCGATCCGGAACATCCGCCGCGACGCGATCCATCATCTGAAAGAGCTGTCGGAGGTCGGGAGCGACGAGGAACGCCGCGCCGAGGAGCGCGTCCAGAAGCTCACCGACGAGCACACGCACTCGATCGACGAGCTCCTCAAGCACAAAGAAGCGGAAATAATGGAGGTCTGACTCGCGCCTGGCCGCCGTCCCTTCCGGCCGGCGGAGCCGGCCTCCCGGGACGCCTGACGCCGCTGCCGGCAATTTCCCGAGAGAGGGCGAGCCCTCTCCCGAAAAATTTGGAACCGTAGTTACGGGGTTCGTATTGAAATACTGTCCCCTCCGGCCCCGCACCGTCAGCGGCGCCCCAAGCACGAGTCAGCGCCTTCCAAGACCACGACACCCGTGAGTTCCGCATGAGACAGCGCTTTCTCCTCGCCCAGCTCGTGGCCGAGTTCATCCCGGCCCGCGCCGTCCTGGACCGGATCCGCTACCGCGGCGAGCGCGAGCTGCCGGAGGTCCCGCGCTCGATCGCGATCATCATGGACGGCAACGGACGCTGGGCCAGAAACCGTCGCCTGCCGATCGCAGCCGGGCACCGCGCCGGAACGCGGGCGCTTCGCCGGACCGTCGAGGCTTCGATCGATCTCGGCGTCGAGACGCTCGTGGTCTACGCATTCTCGACCGAGAACTGGTCGCGGCCTTCCGACGAGGTCGAGGACCTGATGGAGATCTTCGAAGAGACGATCGAGCGTGAGTTGCCCGACCTCGCGGCGCAGGGCGTCAGGACGCGCTTCATCGGGCGGCGCGACCGGGCTCCCGAGGCGCTTCGCGCTCGAATGGCGGGGATGGAGGAGGAGACCGCTGCCAACACGCGGATCAACCTCTGGATCGCGTTCGACTACGGCGGCCGGGCAGAGCTGGTGGAAGCGGCACGGCGCCTGGTCGAGTCCGGGATCGATCCGCACGACCTGGACGAGAACGCGTTCGCAGCCGCCCTGTACGAGCCCGACCTGTCCGAGCCCGACCTCCTGATCCGCACCTCGGGGGAGCAGCGGATCTCGAACTTTCTGCTCTGGCAGCTTGCCTACGCCGAGCTCGTCTTCGTCGATCGCCTCTGGCCCGACTTCGACGAGCGCGACCTGCACGCGGCTCTCCAGGAGTACTCGCGCCGCCGCCGCCGCTTCGGCGGCCGATGAGCTCCTTCCTTTCCCGGATCCTCGTTGCGGCGGTGGGGCTGCCGCTCGTCGTCGGCATGCTCTGGCTGGGCGGCTGGTGGCTGTTCGTGCTGATCGCACCCGCCGCGCTGATCGCCCTGCACGAGTTCTATGGAATGACGCGGAACCTGCGGCCGCTCGTCCTCGCCGGCTATCTGGGGACGCTGCTCGCGCTGCTCGGCGCGCAGATCGGTGGACTGACGTGGATGCTCGGCGGGTTCATGGCGACGCTCGCGCTCGCGTTCCTGCTCAAGGGGCTTGCCGAGACGAAGCAGCCGACCACCGTCTCCGTCGGCACGACGATCCTGGGTGCGGGCTGGATCGGCCTCGGGCTTGGTCATGTAGTGCTGTTGCGCGACATCTCGGAGCATGCGCAGCTGGCGTCCATCACCGTGGTCTTGGCCGTCTTCGCGTCCGACACGGCGGCTTACGTCACCGGCAGGCTCTTCGGTCGCCACAAGCTCGCCCCATTCACCTCCCCCGGAAAGACCTGGGAAGGCTTTATCGGAGGTTCCATCGTCGCAGTACTCGTTCCGTTCTTTGCCTTCTACAGAACGGACTTTCTGAACGTGGCGCAGTCGCTCTTCGTCGGCGCGGTGATTGCCTTCGCCAGCCCGCTCGGCGACCTCTTCGAATCGGCCCTCAAGCGCGACATGCAGGTGAAAGATACGGGCAAATTGCTCGCCGGACACGGCGGGATGCTCGATCGCATCGACGCTCAGCTGTTCGCGGTGGTCGCGTCTTTTTACGTGATCGCAGCTCTCGGCTACACATAGGCGCTCATCTGCAATAGGGGCTTGCTGGTGCCGCACTGATGCGCTAGATGGACTGACTACACACCTTCGAGACGGCTGATTCTGTCCGGGCCTCCGACGAGGCTTGAGGTCAACCACGACCAACCTCGTCAAGGAGGCCCGGAATGACACACGCTACGTACCCGCCCCGACGGATGCGCTTCTCCTTCGAGTCGCGCTGCCGAATCGTCCAGCTGATCCTGGCCGGACAGAGTCCGCAGGCGGCTGCAGCCGCCTGCGGTGCGAGCCGCGCGACCGGTTACCGGCTCTGGGATCGGTTCAGGGAAGGTGGCTGGCCGGCATTGGCCGACCGCCCCTCGACTCCCCGGCGCCAGCCGCGCCGACTGGCGCCCGAAGTCGAGCACGAGATCCTGGCCGCCCGCGAGCGCTCCGGCTACGGCCCGCTGCGCCTGGTCGCGATCGTCGAACGGCCGGCTTCGACGATCGGCAAGGTTCTGCGCCGGTTCGGCCGCTCGCGGCTGCCCAAGCCCGAGCGTGACCCGGTCCTGCGCTACGAGCGCGAGCGACCGGGCGAGCTCCTCCACATCGACACGAAGAAGCTCGGTCGCTTCTGGGCGGTCGGTAAGCGGATCCTCAAAGACGGCGTTCGCCGTAACCGCGGGGCGGGCTGGCAGTTCCTGCACCTGGCAGTCGACGACCACTCTCGGCTCGCCTACGCGGAGCTCCTGGCCGCCGAGGACGGCGAGGCTTGCGCCGGCTTCCTTGAGCGGGCGCTCGCCTGGTACGCCGCGCAGGGGATCGTCGTCGAACGGGTACTGACCGACAACGCCGGCGCCTACCGCTCCCGTCCCTGGCGAGCGGTCTGCGCGCGCAACCGCGTCCGTCGCCGCTTCACCCGGCCCTACCGGCCGCAGACGAACGGCAAGGTCGAGGCGCTGGTGAAGACGTTCCTGCGCGAGTGGGCCTACCGCTTCGCCTATCCCTCGAGCCAGCACCGCACGCGCGCCTTACCAGGCTTCCTACGCTGGTATAACCGACGACGACCGCACGGCTCGCTTGGTGGCCGGCCGCCGATCAGCCGCGTCTCACATGTGTGTGGTCACTACA
>DASWEE010000012.1:0-10179 GCA_036394915.1 Gaiellaceae bacterium
TCCGTCCCGATCCCGCGGCCCCGCACGTCCGGCACGAGCCCGATCCCGAGCTCGCAGACACCCGGCGGCATCGCGCCCTCGGGCGCACGTGCCTCGATCGAGCCCACGAGCTCTCCATCGGCCTCGACCGCGAGGTCGAGGCGTCCCTCGACGAAGCGGCCGGACCGATCGACGCGAAGGGCGATCGTCTCGCGCGAGAGCGTTCCTCCGACCCGCGAGTCCTCGGTGTGCGAGAACGCCGTGTCGAGCTCGTCGTCGCGGTATGCACGCAGGACAACGCGTTCTCCGCGCAGGACGAGCGACTCCTCCACCGGCGGGATCAGACCTCGAGGAGCAGCGCGTCGCCCTGCCCGCCGCCGGAGCAGATCGCCGCGAGGCCGAGCCCGCCGCCCTCGCGGCGCAGCTCGTAGATCATCGTCGAGAGGATCCGGGCGCCGGAGGCGCCGATCGGATGGCCGAGCGCGACCGCGCCGCCGTTCACGTTCACCGTCTCGGGATCGGCGTCGAGCATCCGCACCGAGTTGAGCGCGACCGAGCAGAATGCCTCGTTGACCTCCACGCGCTTGACGTCACCGATCCGCTTGCCTCCCTTCTCCAGCGCGACCTTGCCCGCGCCGGCGGGTGTTCGCGCGAGGTACGCGAACTCGTCGGCCACGTACCCCTGGGAGACGATCGTCGCCAGCACCTCGAGCTCGCGCTCCCTCGCGAACTCCTCGCTCGTGACCACCAGCGCGCCGGCGCCGTCGTTGACGCCGGGCGCGTTGCCGGCCGTGGTCGTCCCCTCCGGGTCGAACACCGGCCTCAATGCCGCCAGCCGCTCCAGGGTGGTGTCCGGCCGCGGGCCCTCGTCGGCAGCAAGCTCGCCCACCGGGACGATCTCGTCCGCGAACCTGCCCTCGGCAGCGGCCGCCACCGCCCGCTGGTGTGAGCGGAGCGCCCATTCGTCCTGCTCGTCGCGCGAGATCTCGAGCTTGCGCGAGACGAACGAGGCCTGCTCGACCATGTGCATGCCGTCGAAGCTCGAGGTAAGGCCGTCGTGGACCATCAGGTCGATCAGCTCGCCGTTCCCGAGCTTGTAGCCGAACCGGGCCCTTCTGAGCGCGTACGGCGCGTTCGACATCGACTCCATCCCCCCGGCGACGATCACCTCGTGGTCGCCCGCGCGGATCATCTGATCCGCCATCCCGACGGCTCGAACGCTCGAAGCGCAGACCTTGTTGATCGTATCGGCCCCGATCTCGACCGGCAGGCCCGCCCCGATCGCAGCCTGACGCGCCGGCGCCTGGCCGGCGGCGGCCTGCAGCACCTGGCCCATGATCACGTACTCGACCTCGTCGTTCTCGACGCCCGCGCGGTCGAGCGCTCCGCGGATCGCGATCGCACCGAGTTTCGTGGCCTCGTAGCCGGCGAGCGAGCCGCCGAGCTTGCCGAACGGCGTCCGGGCCGTGGCGACGATCACGGAGCGAGTCATGAAATGAGCCTAGCGAGCCGCCCCTAGGGCGCCATCTCGTCCATCCGGTCCATCCGCACCATGCTCGGCGCCTTCGCGGGGTCGGTCAGGCCGAGAACGCTCCCGGGCGAGACGGCGATCCAGATTCCCAGGCCGACGAACGCCAGCGCGAACACGCGCGAGAGCCGGAGGCCGTGCGGGAAGATCTTCTCCGCGAAGATCACTCCTGCGATCACGGCCATCCAGAACAGACTCATCACCCCGAGCGCGAACAGGATCACCATCAGCCCCCAGCAGCAGCCGACGCAGAAGGCCCCGTGCTCGAGCCCCATCCGCAAGGCGCCGAGCCGCCCGTTCCTCCAGCCGTGCAGGATGAAGTGCATCGGCCCGCGGCAATGGCGTAGACAGACCTCCTTGAGCGGCGTCAGCTGGTAGAGGCCAGCCGCGATCACGGCGCCGCCCGCGACGTACGGGCCGGCACGATCCCACGCCAGCCAGCCGGTCCCGGCGGCGGCGACCGCGCGGTAGACCCCATAGGCCAGCAGGCCGTAAGCCGTCCAGGCCGCCAGGTAGCCGGCGACAAAGATCCACGTCGGCACGAACGCGGCCCGTCTCTGCTCGTACCGCCCACGCGAGACCTTCGCGAACACGAGCACCATCGGCATCACCGACGGCAGCATCATCGCCGCCATCATCGTCACCCAGATGCCCACGAACCATCCGAGACCCCCGAGATCGGTACCCGGACCGGCGTCCATCCCCTTCATACGCTGGACGGTCACGATCCAGGTCGCAAGCACCGCTCCGACCAAAATCGCAGTCACCAAGACCGGGTTCAGAGAACGCAGCGGCGAGGGACGGTCGACTGCATGGCTGCTCACGAGCGGCTGGACGATACCGCCTGACCCGCGGACTTGTTCGACACCTTGTTGCCATCCCGGCAAGGTGGTACGTTACGCGCGCTTTTTGGCAACCCGGTGACCGGAGGTCGAGGAGGGGGCGGCGAGCATGAAGCACTTGTTCGAGAACCACGATCTTTCGACTTCGAGCTGCGGCGACCTGATCGAGGTCACCGACGACGTGCTCCAGGCTGTGGAGCGGAGCGGGGTGGAAAACGGGATGGCGGTGGTCTACTCGCCGCACACCACCTGCGCGGTGCTGATCAACGAGCGCGAGAGCGGGTTCATGAAGGACTTCCAGGACATGCTCGACTCGCTCGTGCCCGCGGAGGGCCCGTACTACCGCCACGACGACATGTCCATCCGCACCGAAGGCCTCGAAGACGACCCGCACGAGTTCCCCAACGGCCACTCGCACTGTCGAGCGGCGCTCCTCGGCTCGGCCTCCCAGGCGATCCCGATCGTGGACGGCAAGCTTCTCCTCGGCCGGTACCAGAGTGTCTTTTTCTGCGAGCTCGACCGCGCGAAACCGCGGAAGGTGTTCATTCAAGTAATGGGTGACTGATGGCGGCGACCCGCACTCGCGGCGCCGGCTCCTCGACAACTCCGCCCAACGGCGGCCCACCGGCCCAAGTCCCCACCCGCGTGGAAGTGATGCCGAAGGCCTCGGCCGAGAACTTCACCGTCGCCTCGCTGCTGCTTCCGCCGTCCCAGCGTCGCGCCCTGCTCGGGATCTACGGGTTCGCGCGCCTCGTCGACGACGCGGGCGACGAGGCCCCGGGTGACAGGAAGGCTCTGCTCGACTGGATCGAGGACGACGTCGGCCGGATGTTCGCCAGCCGGCCGATTCACCCGCTGCTGCGGCGCCTGGCTCCCTCCGCACGAGAGTTCGGCTTTCCGAAGCGTCCCTTCCTGCGGCTGATCGCGGCCAACCGCCAGGACCAGGAGATCTCCCGCTACCAGACCTACGACCAGCTGGCGGCGTACTGCGACCTGTCGGCCAACCCGATCGGCGAGCTCGTCCTGCACGTCTTCCGCGCTGCGACGCGCGAGCGCGTCCATCGCTCCGACGCCGTCTGCACCGGGCTCCAGCTCGCCGAGCACTGGCAGGACGTCGGCGAGGACTTCCGGCGCGGCCGCGTCTACCTGCCGCTCGAGGATATGGAGCGCTTCGGCGTCGGCGATGACGATCTCGCGGGAACGCAACCGAGCGACTCGCTGCAGCAGCTGCTCGCATTCGAGGTCGAGCGTGCCCGCCGGCTGCTCGACCAAGGGTTCGCGCTCGTTCGCTCGCTCTCCGGCCTGGGCAAGCTCGCGGTCGCCGGCTACGTCGGCGGCGGCCGCGCCGCACTCGACGCGATCGAGCAATCCGGCTACGACGTCCTCCGGACCGCGCCCAAGGCCTCGGGCCCTGCACGGCTCGCCGCCACCGTCCGGGTGCTTCGCGAAAGCTGACGATGACCGTCTCCGCCGCCGAATGGGGATACCAGTACTGCCAGGACGTCACGCGGCGCGAGGCGGCCAACTTCTACTACGGAATCCGCCTCCTCCCCAAGAACCGCCGCGGCGCGCTCTGCGCGATCTACGCGCTGGCGAGGCGCGTCGACGACATCGGCGACGGTACCTGGGCCGAGGACGAGAAGCTGCGCCTGCTCGAGCGGGAGCGCAGGAGCCTCGACTCGATCGAGGCCGCGTACGACGATCCGGTGCTCGTCGCACTGGCGGACGCCGCCGCGCGTTATCCGATTCCCGTCGATGCCTTCGGCGACCTGATCGACGGCGTCGAGATGGACGTACGCGGAACGATCTACCGCACGTTCTCGGACCTGTTGCCCTACTGCCGGCGGGTCGCCGGGGCGATCGGGCGCCTCTCCCTCGGCGTCTTCGAGACGAACGAGCGCGAGGCGGCGGCCGTCTACGCCGACGACCTCGGGGTCGCGTTCCAGCTCACGAACATCCTCCGGGACATCTACGAGGACCTCGAACGCGGACGCGTGTACCTGCCCGCGGAGGAGCTTGAGCGCTTCGGCTGCGATCTCGAGGCCCCGGACGAGCGCGTCGAGGAGCTGATCCGCTTCCAGGCGGACCGCGCGCAAGCGTGGTTCGAGTCGGGATTGAGGCTGCTGCCCCTGCTCGACCGCCAGAGCGCAGCCTGCGTCTCGGCGATGGCCGGTATCTACCGGCGCCTGCTCGTCCGCATCGAGCGCCGGCCCGAGCTCGTCCTGCGCGGCCGCGTCTCGCTGCCGGCGTGGCAAAAGGGATGGGTGGCGGTCAGAAGCCTCGCTGCGGTCGGACCATGAACGTCGTCGTCGTGGGAGGAGGGCTGGCCGGGATGGCAGCGGCGCTCGAGTGCGCCGACGCAGGCGCGGACCTGACGCTGCTCGAGGCGCGTCCACGCCTCGGCGGCGCGACCTTCTCGATCCGGCGGAACGGGCTCTGGATGGACAACGGCCAGCACGTGTTCCTACGCTGCTGCACCGACTACCGTCGCTTCCTCGAGCGGCTCGGCGTGACCGCCGACGCGACGCTCCAGGACCGGCTCTCGATCCCGATCGTCGCGCCCGGGGGACGGGTCGCCCGCCTGCGGCGCGCCCCCCTCCCCGCTCCGCTTCACCTGCTGCCGGCGATTGCGCGCTACAGCTTCCTCTCGCCGCGAGAGCGCCTCGGGGTGGCCAGGGCTGTGCGGCCGCTCTCGCGACTCGACCTCGCCGACCCGAGCCTCGATCGGCGCACGTTCGGCTCCTGGCTCGCCGAGCACGACCAGTCCGCTGCCTCCGTCGATGCACTCTGGAACCTGATCGTGCTTCCCACCGTCAACCTCCCGGCGGCCGAGGCCTCGCTCGCGCTCGCCGCCAAGGTCTTCCAGACGGGGTTGCTCGAAGCGGCCGACGCCGGTGACATCGGCTACGCGGGCGTTCCGCTGCAGCAGCTCCACGGAGATGCGGGAGCACGTGCGCTCGAGGAGGCGGGCGTGACCGTGCATGTCCGTCAGCGGGTCGAGCGGCTCGAGCCCGGCGGCCGCGGGCTCAGGGTCGCTTTCGACGGAGATGGGATCGACGCCGACGCGGTCGTGCTCGCGGTGCCGCACGAGGACGCCTCGATGCTCCTCCCAGAGGGCGCTCTCCCCCAGGCCGAGGAGCTGCCGTATTTGGGCGCCTCGCCGATCGTGAACGTGCACGTCGTCTACGACCGCCGGGTGACCGAGCTCCCGTTCGCGGCCGGACACTCAAGCCCGGTCCAGTTCGTCTTCGACCGGTCGCGAGGCTCGGGGCTGGAAGAGGGGCAGTACCTCGCCGTCTCGCTCTCGTGCGCGCGGGAATACGTCGGCCGCCGGGTCGACGAGCTGCGCGCGCAGTTCGTGCCGGCGCTCGAACAGCTGTTTCCCGAGGCCCAGTCGGCGCGCGTCGAGCGGTTCTTCGTCACGCGTGAGCAGCGAGCCACCTTCCGGCAGGGCCCCGGGACGGCCGCACTGCGGCCGGGGCCGAGAACGCGCGTCCCCGGCCTCTACCTCGCCGGGGCGTGGACCGACACGGGCTGGCCGGCGACGATGGAAGGCGCGGTGCGGAGCGGCCTCGCCGCCGCGCGCGAGGTCGTGAGCTCACGGCCGGCGGACGCGCTCGAGGTAGCCGCATGACGACGACCCTTCCCGCCTCGCTCAACCGTGCGCGCGAGCTCGTCTGGCCGGCGCTCCGGGCCGCCGTCGATTCGCTCGCTCCCGACATCCGCCCCCTCGCCGCCTATCACTTCGGCTGGGCGGAGGCCGACGGGACGCCCACCGAGAGCGGAGGCGGCAAGGCGGTCCGGCCCGCGCTCGCACTCGCCTCGGCGGCCGCCGCCGGAGCGGCTCTCGAGGTGGGCGTGGACGGCGCCGTCGGCGTCGAGCTCGTCCACAACTTCTCCTTGCTCCACGACGACATCATGGATCGTGACCAAGAGCGCCACCACCGGCCGACGGCCTGGACGATCTTCGGCGAAGCGCGCGCGATCCTCGCCGGCGACGCGCTCGCCAACCTCTCGACCCAGGTCCTGCTCCGGCCCGCCACGGAGGAGCGGATGCGCGCGGCCGCCCTGCTCGTGGACGCGACGGCGCGGATGATCGCCGGCCAGTCCGAGGACATGGCCCGCGAGGGGCGCCTGGACGTCAGCATCGAGGAGTGCACGGCGATGCACGCCGCGAAGACGGGCGCCCTGCTCTCGTGCTCGAGCTCGATCGGTGCGGTCTTGGCCGGGGCCGGGGACGAGATCGTCGGACCGCTCGCCACGTTCGGTATCCAGCTCGGGATCGCCTTCCAGGCGGTCGACGACCAGCTCGGGATCTGGGGGCGGCCCGAGCTGACGGGCAAGCCGACATGGAACGACCTCCGCCAGCGGAAGAGCTCGCTGCCGGTCGTGGCCGCGCTCGAGCAGCGGAGCGCCGAGTCGGCGCGGCTGCGCGAGCTGCTGTCCAATCCGGATCTGACCGAGGCCGAGATCGCCGAGGCCGCAGGGCTCGTCGAGGCCTGCGGGGGCCGCCGTTACGCCGCCGAGGAGGCCGAGCGCAGGCTCGAGCTGGCGCTACGCGAGCTCGAGCGGGCGCCGATCGACCCGGAGGCAGGCCATGAGCTGTCCGAGCTCGCGCGCTTCATCGTCGAGCGGGAGTTCTGATGGCGACGAGAACCGAAACGAGCGTCGAAGCGACCTTGCAGAAGGCAGTCGACCATCTCCTTTCCCTCCAGGCGCCGGAAGGCTGGTGGAAGGGCGAGCTCGAGACCAACGTGACCATGGACGCGGAGGATCTGTTGCTCCGCCAGTTCCTCGGGATCCGCACCGACGAGGAGACGCGAATGTCGGCCGCATGGATCCGCTCGAAGCAGCGCGACGACGGGACGTGGGGGAAGTTCTTCGGCGCCCCGCCGGACCTGTCGACGACGGCCGAGTCCTACGCCGCGCTGAAGCTGGCCGGGGACCCGCCCTCCGCGGAGCACATGGCCCGCGCGCGCGCGTACATCCTCGACGCGGGCGGCCTCGAGCGCACGCGCGTCTTCACGAAGATCTGGTTCTCCCTGTTCGGGCTGTGGTCGTGGGACGACGTCCCGGTGATCCCGCCGGAGCTGATGCTGATGCCGAGCTGGGTCCCGCTCAACATCTACGACTTCGCCTGCTGGGCGAGGCAGACCGTCGCCGCGCTGACCGTCGTCTCGGCCTTCAAGCCGATCCGCCCAGTTCGGTTCACCCTGGATGAGCTGCGCACCGGTGCGAGCCCGGAGCCGACAGCCGCCCTAACTTCGTGGCCCGGTCTCTTCCAACAGCTCGACCGCCTCCTGCATTCGTACGAGCGGCGGCCGCTAGGAAACCTGCGACAGCTAGCGCTCCGCAAAGCGAAGCGCTGGATCGTCGACCGGCAGGAGGCGGACGGATCCTGGGGCGGGATCCAGCCGCCATGGGTCTACTCGCTGATGGCGCTGAACCTGCTCGGCTATCCGGTCGAGCACCCCGTGATCCAGAAGGGGCTCGAGGGACTGGACAAGTTCACGATCGTCGAGAACGGGATTCGGCGCCTGGAGGCATGCCAGTCGCCCGTCTGGGACACGGCGCTCGCGCTGATCGGCCTGGGCGACGCCGGCCTCCCGCCCGAGCACGAGGCGATCTCGCGCGGGGCGCGCTGGATGCTTGACGAGGAGGTGAGGGTGAAGGGCGACTGGGCTGTCCGCAGGCCCGACCTCGCCCCTGGCGGCTGGGCGTTCGAGTTCGAGAACGACGTCTATCCGGACATCGACGACACGGCCGAGGTCGTGATGGCGCTGCGCCGGGCCTCACTGCCCGGCCTCGACGAGGCCGTCGCGCGCGGGGTCGAGTGGACGCTCGGGATGGAGTGCACGGGCGGCGGCTGGGGTGCGTTCGACGCGGACAACGCGCAGGAGCTCATCCGCAAGCTGCCCTTCTGCGACTTCGGCGAGGTGATCGACCCGCCCAGCGCCGACGTGACCGCCCACGTCGTGGAGATGTTGGCCGGCGAGGGAATGAGCTCCCATCCGGCGGCGCAGCGCGGGATCGACTGGCTGCTCCGCGAGCAGGGGGCGGACGGCTCCTGGTTCGGTCGCTGGGGCTGCAACTACGTCTACGGGACGGGCGCCGCCGTCCCGGCGCTGGTGGCGGCGGGAATCCCGCCGGAGCACGAAGCGATCCGCCGCGCCGTCCGCTGGCTCGAGCAGGTGCAGAACGACGACGGCGGCTGGGGCGAGGACATGCGCTCCTACGACGACAGGGCCTGGAGCGGACGCGGCGAGTCGACCGCGTCCCAGACCGCCTGGGCGCTGCTGGCGCTGCACGCCGCCGGCGAGCGCGCGGGCGCGGCCGAGCGCGGACTCGACTGGCTCGCGGAGACGCAGCTCCCCGACGGCACCTGGGACGAGCCCTGGTACACCGGCACCGGCTTTCCCGGGGACTTCTACATCAACTACCACCTCTATCGCCTCGTCTTCCCGGTGACCGCGCTCGCGCGGTATGCGCGATGAAACTGCTCGTCCTCGCCCCCTTGTGGATCGAGGCGCTCGCCGTCCGCTCCTCGCTTCCGGGCGTCAAGGTGCGCCGGACCGGAATGGGCCGGACCCAGGTCGACCTCGGCGATGCCGACGCGGTCGCCGTTGCCGGGCTCTGCGGGGCGGTCGACCCGGAGCTCACGGCAGGCGACGTCGTGCTCGCGACCGAGCTTCGCTCCGACGACGGCAAGTCGATCCCCTGCCCGGGAAGCGCCCTGCTGGCCGAGCCGCTGCGCCGGCTCGGGCTGAGAGCGAAGTCGGGGCCGCTCTACAGCGCCTCGCGGATCGTGGGCCCGGAGGAGCGGGAAAGCCTGCGCGACCGGGGGATCGTCGCCGTCGACATGGAGTCGGCCTGGCTCGGCGAGGCGGCCGGGGACCGTCCGCTCGCGGTGCTGCGCGTCGTCGTCGACACCGCTGGACACCGGCTGCTGAGCCCGCGGACCGTGCTGGCCGGAGTGCGGGGCCTCTGGACGCTCCGCCGCGCCGCGCCGGCGTTCGTCGACTGGGTGGAGGCGTGCGTTACCACGCCGGCGGCGGACGCTGATACCCTCGCATCGATGCGAGTCCCGAGGCTGGCACAGCAATGACGATTCCGATGCGTCAGAGCGCCCGGATCGCGGGCTACCTGCTGAAGCAGAAGATCAAGCGGACCGAGAAGTTCCCGCTGCTCGTCGAGCTCGAGCCGCTCTACCAGTGCAACCTCGCCTGCTCGTTCTGCGGGAAGATCCAGCACCCCGACCACATCCTGCGCAAGCGGATGCCGGTCGACACGGCGCTCGCCGCGATTGAGGAGGCCGGGGCGCCGATGGTCTCGATCGCCGGCGGCGAGCCGCTCGTCCACCCCGAGGTGCACGTGATCGCGAAGGAGCTGATCAAGCGGAAGAAGTTCGTCTTCCTGTGCACGAACGGGATCCTGATGAAGAAGAAGATGGACAACTTCGAGCCCTCGCCGTACTTCGCCTGGGTCGTCCATCTCGACGGAATGCGCGAGCGACACGACCAGTTCGTCGAGCGCGAGGGTGTCTTCGACAAGTGCGTCGACGCGATCAAGGAGGCGCAGCGCCGCGGATTTCGGGTGAACACGAACACGACCTTCCTGACCACGGACACGCCCAAGACGGTCCGCGACGTTCTCGATTTCCTCAACGACGAGCTGAAGGTCGACCAGATGATGCTGTCGCCGGCTTACGCCTACGAGAAGGCTCCAGACCAGGAGCATTTCCCGGGCGTAAAGGCCTCGCGGAAGTTGTTCTCGGAGGCGTTCGCCGACGGCAAGCGCAAGAAGTGGCGGCTGAACCACACGCCGCTGTTC
>DASWEE010000013.1:0-18532 GCA_036394915.1 Gaiellaceae bacterium
TACTGCTCGGTGGGCACTAGCGCGCGTCTCCCGCAGGCTGCGACCGGAGGTGAGGTCTCAGAGAGGGAGCGAACAGGATCAGGGCCTGAAGGGTCATCAGCAGGGCCACTGCCGCCGCTTTGACGTTGAACGGGAGCCCGATGGCAGCGAGGGCAAACAGCGAGAAAGCGCTCTGCGCCACGAGAAAAATCCAGGCGGCCAGGGAACCTCGCGCGACCAGCCAGAGCAGGACCGCGCCGATGGCAACCCAGCCCCATTTGACGTCGGCGACGCTCGCTCTGGGATCTCCGGGCAACAACAGCAACCCGAAAGTCCCGAGCGCTAGAGCTGCATAGACCACGACGACGAGCCGCGAATCACCAGACGAGACGGCCCGGCGAAGCCCACTCACGGGCTGAATGCTACTCCCACTCGATCGTCGAAGGCGGCTTCGAACTGATGTCCAAGGCTACTCGGTTCACCGCCGGGATCTCGTTGATGATCCGGCTCGAGATCGTCTCGAGCAGGTCGTAGGGCAGGCGCGCCCAGTCAGCCGTCATCGCGTCCTCCGACGTCACCGCCCGGATCACGATCGGGTACGCGTACGTCCGCTCGTCGCCCTGCACGCCGACCGAGCGGATCGCGGGCAGGACTGCGAAGCTCTGCCACAGCTCGCGGTACAGGCCCGCGCGCCGGATCTCCTCCTGGAGGATCGCGTCCGCCTCGCGGAGGATCTCGAGCCGCTCGTGCGTGACCTCCCCGATGATCCTGATCGCGAGCCCGGGCCCCGGGAACGGCTGGCGCCAGACCATCCGCTCGGGCAGGCCGAGCTCGGCGCCTACGCGCCGCACCTCGTCCTTGAACAGAAGCCGGAGCGGCTCGACGAGCTCCATCTCCATGTCCTCGGGCAGACCGCCGACGTTGTGGTGCGACTTGATCTTGGCCGCGACGCCGTCCTCGCTCCCGCCCGATTCGATCACATCCGAGTAGAGCGTCCCCTGGACGAGATAGCGGATCTGGCCCAGCCGCCGCGACTCGGCCTCGAACACGCGGATGAACTCCTCGCCGACGCGCCGGCGCTTCTCCTCGGGATCGGTCACGCCCTCGAGCCGCTCGAGGAATCGCTCCTCGGCGTCGACGTGGACGAGCGGGACGTGGAAGTGACCCCGGAACGTCTCGACTACCTGGACGGCCTCGTCCTTGCGGAGCAGGCCGTGATCGACGAAGACACAGGTGAGCTGGTCGCCGACCGCCTTGTGCACGAGCAGCGCCGCTACGGCCGAGTCGACGCCGCCGGAGAGCGCACAGAGCACGAGCTCACGTCCCACCTGCTGCCGAATACGCTCGACCTGCTCCTCGATCACCGCCGCCGCCGTCCAGGTCGCTGGCGCGTCGGCGATCGTGTACAGGAAGTTCTTCAGCAGGTCGGTGCCGTGCGGCGTGTGGACGACCTCCGGATGGAACTGGACGCCGTAGAGACCTCGCTCGGGATGCTCGAAGGCGGCGATCGGGGTCGAGGGCGAGGAGGCGGTCACCTCCGCGCCCACCGGCGCCTTGACGACCGTGTCGCGGTGGCTCATCCACACCGTCTGCTCGCCGGGAATTCCCTCGAAGAGCGCGCCGCTCCCCGCCTCCAGCGCCGTCTTGCCGAACTCGGACACCCCGGTGCGGTCGACGCCGCCGCCGAGCTCCTGAGCCATCAGCTGCATCCCGTAGCAGATGCCGAGCGTGGGGATGCCGAGCTCGAACAGCTTCGGATCGACACGCGGCGCGCCTTCCGCGTACACCGACGCCGGGCCGCCGCTCAGGATCAGCGCGAGCGGGTTGCGCGCGCGAATCCGATCCGCAGCAACGGTGTGCCCGACCAGCTCCGAATAGACGCGGCATTCGCGCACCCGCCGCGCGATCAGCTGCGAGTACTGCCCGCCGAGGTCGACGACGAGCACAGGCCGTTCTTCGGCCGCCTGCTCCGGGACCGGGAGCGGGACGACCTCGCCCATGCTCGCTAGTGCGCCATCCCGATTTTCTGCGCCTGCTGAAGCTGCTTGCCCTCGGTCTTGATCGACGGGGCGAGCATCATCTCGGCCTTCTGGAAATCGTGGATCGACTCGTAGCCGCAGGTCGCCATCGACGTGCGGAGGGCCCCCATCAGATTGAGCGTCCCATCGTTCTCGTGGGCCGGCCCGACCACGATCTCGTCCAGGCTTGCGACCTGCTCGACCTTGACCCGGGCCCCGCGCGGAAGCGTGGGATGGAAGGTGGCCATCCCCCAGTGGGTACCGCGGCCGGGCGCCTCCTTCGCGCGCGCGAGCGGGGAGCCGATCATGACGGCGTCAGCGCCGCAGGCGACCGCCTTGGCGATGTCGCCGCCGGTGCGCATGCCGCCGTCGGCGATCACGTTGCAGTACTTGCCCGTCTCGAGTAGATGCTGGACGCGCGCAGCCGCAGCGTCCGAGATCGCGGTCGCCTGCGGGACGCCGACGCCGAGCACGCCGCGGGTCGTGCAGGCGGCGCCCGGGCCGACTCCAACGAGCACGCCTTCGGCACCAGTCCGCATCAGGTGGAGCGCCGTCTGGTACGAGGCGCAGCCGCCGACGATTGTCGGGATCGGCAGCTCGGCGATGAAGTCCTTCAGGTTGAGCGCCTGGCCGTTGGAGGAGACGTGCTCGGCGGAGACGACCGTGCCCTGGATCACGAGGATGTCCAGCCCGGCGTCGAGCGCCAGCTCGTAGTGCTCGCGCACGCGCTGCGGAGTCAGCGCGCCCGCCGTGAGCACGCCCGCCGCCTTGATCTCCTTGATCCGCTCCGAGATCAGCTCTGGCTTGACCGGCTGCTCGTAGATCTGTTGCATGCCCTGGGTCGCCTGGGCCGGGGATAGCTTCGCGATCCGCTCCAGCTGCTTGTCCGCATCCTTGTAACGGGTGAAGATCCCCTCGAGATTGAGGACGCCGACGCCGCCGAGCTTGCCGAGCATGATCGCTGTCTTGGGCGAGACGACGCCGTCCATCGCCGAAGCGAGCAGGGGCAGCTCGAGGAGGTGAGGGCCGAACTTCCAGCCGATGTCGACGTCCTGGGGGTCACGCGTCCGGCGGCTGGGCACGATGGCCACGTCGTCGAACCCGTACCCCTGCCTCGCCTTCTTGCCCCGGCCGATCTCGACGTCCACCCCGCGCTCCCTCCTTTAAGGCACAAAACCCAGGCGCGCACATCCGCCTGGGCCGGAAAACCGTCTGTTTGCTTCGCCTCTCAAGTAGGGCGATAGTAACAACTCACCCCGACGCGACCGGCTAGAACGCCCTGGCCGGCGACTCCTCCCGGCCGGCGAAGCCGGCCTTCGGGGACGCCTGACGCCGCTGGCGGCACGGTGCCTTCCGGGTCCGTATTGAAATACTGTCCCCTCCGGCCCCGCACCGCCAGCGACGCCCCAGGGACGTTCTAGAGTGCCTTCCCTAGGTCGCGACCGGCTCCAGCGTTCTCACGTCCACGTCGGACGCGAGGCGGCCGGCCTCGCGCGGGTCGAAGCGCCCGGCCCCCACCTCCAGCGTGGACGCGCTCCCGGCGGCGACCGCGCTCCGAAGCGCCTCCTCGGGTGGGCTGCCCGCAGCCAGCGCGGAGATGAAGCCCGCCAGCAGAACGTCGCCGGCGCCGACGGGCGAGATCGGCTCGACCATCGTCGCGTTTGCATGGAACGAGGTCTTGTGGCGGTTCGCCCGCAGGAGCGCGTAGCACCCCGACTCCTGCGTGATCAGCACGTTCCGCGCCCCCATCTCGGCGATCTCGTCGAGAGCGAACACGAAGTCCTGCTGGTCGCTCAGCTCCTGGCCGACGAGGTCTTCGGCCTCGTCCTGGTTCGGCGAGACGAGGAAGGGCTCGGCCTCGATCCCACGCCGCAGCGGCTCGCCTTCCGCATCGAGCACCGTCCGCACGCCGCGCTTGTTCAGGTCGCGAATCGCATCCGCGTAGAACGACTCGTCCATTCCGCGCGGAAGCGTGCCGGCGAAGACGACGAAATCCGCATCGCGCGCGAGGTAGTGGAGCTTCTCGATCAGCATCTCGAGCTCGTCGCCCCGCACGTGCGGGCCCCACTCGTTGATCTCCGTGTACGTGCCGGCGGTCGGATCGACCACGGCCGTCGACGTGCGCGACTCGTCCTCGATCCGCACGAAGTCGTTGAGGATCGCCTCATGCGAGAGCTCGTCGAGGATCCTGAGGCCCGTGCGGCCTCCGATCAGGCCCGTCGCGACCACCGGCACGTCGTGGAGCTTGAGCGCACGCGCGATGTTGATCCCCTTGCCGCCCGCGAGCTGGAGGCCCTGGCTCGCGCGGTGCCGGTGGCCGAGCTGGAAGTTCGGCACCGTCAGCGTGCGGTCGATGGCGGCGTTGAGAGTGACGGTGACGATCATGCGCCGAACCAGCCGAAGAAGTGGTGGAAGGTCCGGCCGGCGTACCAGCCTATGCGTCCCGCAAAGCCCGGTGCGGATACCGACCTGCGGGCAACGAGCGGCCGCACGCCGACGAGCCGCTTCCCGGCGAGGATGCGCACCTCGCCGACCCGCTCGCCCCGCACGACCGGGAGCTCGACCGCGTCGGGCACGACGACCCGCTCGACGAGCGGCTGTCCCACGCGCACGGAGCGGACGAGCGGCCGGGGGGCGACGACGCTCACGGTTCCCTTCCCGTACCCGGCCCCGACCTGGGCGTAGACCCGGTGTGCCGGGATGAGCGTAGCCGGGCGGTACTGCGACAGCCCCCACGAGAGCAAGGCGGCGAGGTCGGAGTCCCGCCCGCTCTCGGACGGCGCGCCGAGGATCGTCGCGTAGATGGTCACGCCCTTTCGATGGGCGGCCGCGACCTCCGACCACCCCGCGAGCGAGGTGTGGCCCGTCTTGACGCCGATCAGGCCCGGATACGTGTACAGGAGGCGATTGCGGGTGTAGATCGTCCGCCCGCCCGCGATCGTCGCGCTCGTGCGCCGGACGATCTCGCGCGCGACGCGCCGCTGCATCAGCACCCTGGCGAGCTTCGTCACGTCCCGCGCGCTCGAGACGTGCCCGCGAGCATCGAGCCCGTCGGGCCGCACGAAATGGGTGTCGGTGAGGCGGAGGCGGCGCGCCTGGGCGTTCATCATCCGGACGAAGGCCGGCTCGCTCCCGTGGCCGACGTGGTACGCCAGCGTGTCGGCGGCGTCGTTCGCGCTCGGGATCAGCGCCCCCTCGATCAGGTCGAAGACGCTCAGCCGCTCGCCTTCGCGGAGGTAGATCGTCGACTCGCCGACCGTCGTCACCTCCTCGGGAACGGTCACGAGCTCGCTCGGCCGCGCGTGCTGGAGTGTGACGAGAACGGTCATCAGCTTCGTAATGCTTGCGATCGGGAGCCGTTCTCTTGCGCCGCGCTGCGCGAGGACCTCCCCCGTCGCCGCGTTCTCGACGATGAACGCGCGTGCATCGACCGGCGGCGGGCCGGCGAGTGCCGGAGTGGAGAGCAAAAGAGCGACGGCGCCGGCGAGGAAGAGCGCCTTGAGAGGGCTCACGGATGCGAAATCTACTCGTCGCACCGACCTATCTGTCGCGAGACCACGCCGATGCGCCGTAGCGTTCCTGGGGCGCCGCTGGCGGAGGGCACAGTATGAGGAATACGGGCCCGGAGAGCACCGTGCCGCCAGCGGCGTCAGGCAACCCCGGAGGCCGGCTCCGCCGGCGGGACGGGTTGCCGGCCAGGGGCGCTAGCGGACCCTGAGTCGTTGACCGATTCGCAGCGAATTCGGATCGACGCGAGGGTTGAGAGAGCGCAGGATGTCGACCGAGGTGTGAAAGCGCTCCGCGACCGCCCCGAGCGTGTCTCCACTCCGGATGCGGTAATAGACCGGTGCTCCGTGCGGGAGGCTTTCCGTCACGGTGGTCACCGTGCTTCCAGTCGACGTTCGATGGTCGCCCCCGTTGAGGCCGGCCCGGATCAGGAGGGCCGCGACCGTGGCGGCTACCAGGAACGCGGCCGGAGCCACGTAGCGCGCGAGCGGTGCCCGCCACTCCTGTAGGGCCACGCTCTACCAGCCGGAGATGGCCCAAACCTCGCGGCTGAGCCGGGCCGCTTCTGCGCCCGTTGCCGTTCGCCAGTCGAGGTCCGAGGTGCGAAAGGCGTAGATCAGCGAACGAGAGATGCTGACGAGCGCGCTCGCCGGGCCGCTCGTGAAGGCGCGCGCGACGTCGGCCGGCGTCGCGCCCTGGGCGCCGACACCGGGCAACAGCAGGATCGCCTGCGGCATCAACCGCCGCGCCTCGCCGACCCCGCGCGGATGCGTCGCGCCCACGACCGCCCCCACGCTCGAGAGGCCGCCCTCGCCGACGAGGTCCTCGCCCCACGAGGCGATCAGCCGCGCGACCTGGTGCCAGAGGGGGCTACCGTCCGAGAGCGTCAAATCCTGGACGTCCCCGCCTGCGTTCGACGTCTTGAGGACGCAGAAGATCCCGGCCCCGTGGCGCCGTCCGGCGCTCAGGAACGGCTCGATCGACTCCCGCCCCAGGTAGGTGTGCACCGTCATGGCGTCGGCGAGCGGCGGATCTCCGTTTCGGGGCTCGAGGTAGGCCGCCGAGTAGGCGCGCGCCGTCGATCCGATGTCGCCCCGCTTGGCGTCCGCGACCACGATCAGCTCGGCGGAGCGCGCGTACGTGCACACGTCCTCGAACGCCCGCATGCCGGGCGAGCCGAGCGCCTCGAAGAACGCGAGCTGGGGCTTGACGCCGACGACGTACGGTGCAACGGCGTCGATCACCCCGCAGCAGAAGCGGGCGCAGGCAGCAGCCGCCTGCTCCCTTCCCTGCAGGGCCTCGCCGCGGAGCTCGACGGGAAGCTGTTCCGGGCGTGGATCGAGGCCGGCGAGGAGCTGGCTTCGCTTACGCTCGACCGCTGCGGCGAGCCGGTCGGCGAAGAGCGAGGTCGCGAGCGCGGTCGTCGCTTCCATCGCTCATAGCGTATCGCGGTGGTCGGCGCTGCCCGGGGCCGCCGTCACGACCCCGGGCAGAAGACCCGGAGGAGAACCTAGGGGTGCGCCGGGAGCTTGATCAATACCCGCCGCCGCCACCCCCGCCGCTCTTGACCGCCTGCTTCAGGGTGCTTCCGGCCGAGAACTTGGGAACGGTCGCTGCGGGGATCTGGACCTTCTGGGTTGGATTCCGCGGATTGACGCCCATGCGGGCCGCCCGGTGGGCTGTCGAGAACTTGCCGAAGCCTGTGAAGGTGATCGCGTCGCCGCGCCGGAGCGACTCCGTCACAGTGTCGAGGAACGCATCGACGGCCTTCGCCGCCTCTCGCTTGCTCAAATCCGCCTTCGAAGCAATGCGGTCGATGAAGTCCTGCTTGGTCACGTTGGGCACGGGACTCTCCTCCTTGAGAAGTAATGGGTCTGCGCAGCCTAACAGGGAAGTCCTTTCGGCTCAACCATGCGGTTTTGCGGCACTTTTTCGGGTCTCGAGCAGCTCAGAGGCCCGAAAAAGAGCGCGAAGGCGTACTCCCAGGCGCGCGAGCGCGTCCGATCCGCCCTCCTCGCGGTCGACCACGCAGACCGCTTTGCGGCATTCCAAACCCGCTTCGCGGAGGGCCTCTACCGCCTTCGCGGCCTCCCCCCCGAGGGTCACGATGTCCTCCACGAGGCAGACGAGCTCACCCTCCTCGAACTCACCCTCGAGGCGGTTTCCCGTGCCGTGCTCCTTCGCCTCCTTGCGGACGATCAGGAAGGGGAGGCCTGACGCCATCGAGGCCGACGCCGCGAGCGCGACGGCTCCGAGCTCGGGGCCGGCGAGCCTCTTCGTCCCGGGCTCGAGCTCGGCGACTTCCCTCGCGATCCGTTCGCCCAGCTCGCGCAGCAGCTCCGGCTGGGTCTCGAACCGGTACTTGTCGAGGTAGTAGCGGGAGCGGCGGCCCGAACGAAGAACGAAGTCGCCCTCGAGGTACGCGTGCTCGACGAGAGCCTCTTTGAGCTGCCGGTCTTCCACGGCCTAGGCGACGGCTGCGCGCCGGACGTCCTGCGCGCGGGCGAGCATGCCCGCCCCGGCCGGCGACTCTTCGCCGAAGGAATCGACCGAGCCGTCCTGGAAGTACACGTCCACGCGGACGCGGCTCCGCGTGCCGCGCAACCGGAGCAACACGGCGGCGCCCCAGCCGAGCAGAAGCAGGAGCACGAGTGTCCTAAGCCGCCGCACCGCTGTCCGTCTTCTTTCGCCGCGTCGTGCTCGGCTTCTTCCTGGTCTTCGGCTTCTCCTCGACGTCTCCGAGCGAACGCAGGCAGGTTCGCAGGTCGTAGAACACGAGCCCGATCGTCGGCTCGGGTGCCGTCGTGGCTGCAATCGTGCGGTCGCCCTCGCGGACGAGAGCCACGCTGCCGTCGCCGAGCGCAGCCTCGAGCTGCACAACGCGCTGCGCACCCTCCGGTGCGGCCTCCGCCGCGGCCTCGAGCAGGCGCGCGGCCCCCTCCGCCATCGTCGCGGCCGTGCCGCCATCTGCGAGCGTGGAGGCGACGACCGTTCCGCCCTCGTCGAAGATCACGGCCTCGCGAACCTGCGATGAGATTTGCTTGAGATCGGCGAGCGCCTTGGCCGGATCCATAGCCCCGCACGCTAACACCTGTTCGTCTCCGGCCCCGCCGACCGCCCATACTGCGCGCATGCGGAGCCCGTTCTCGAAGTTCTTCGCCGACCGGGGCACGCACCTCGCCGCGATGATCGCCTACTTCGCGCTCCTGTCCTTCGTCCCGCTCGTGTTCCTGGCGCTGTCGTTGCTCGGCGTCTTCAACCGCATCGACGAATCGAGCTTCTTCGTCACCGAGCTCAGCAAGGCGTTTCCCGGGACGTCGATCGACAAGATCGTGAGCACGGTGCGGAAGATCCAGGACAACGCGGCGGCGCTCGGGGTTCTGGGAGGCGTCTTCCTCGCCTGGAGCTCGCTCTCGCTCTTCAGCGTGCTCGAGTCGGCGTTCAACATCGTCTATGGGCGACCGAACCGATCCTTCCTCCGCGGGAAGGCCGTCGCGGTCGTCGTGCTCGTCGGCTCGCTCGTGACGCTGTTCATCGGCCTGCTCGCCGGCTCGATCGGCTACGACGTGCTCAAGCGGTTCGCGCCGGGATTCATCAGCAACGGGTACGTCGCGTACACGCTCTCGGTCTCGGTCTCGCTCGCAGCCGTCTTCCTCTTCATCCTCTCCGCCTACTACTTCCTGACGAACGAGCGGCTGACGGTGCACGAGGTGCTACCGGGAGCGCTCGTCGCGGCGCTCGTGCTCGAGGCGTCGTTCCAGGTGCTTCCGGTCTACCTGCGGCTCGCGGACAACGCGACCGCCGTCAAAGCCTTCGCCGGCCCGGCACTGCTGCTCTTGTGGCTGTACGTGATGGCCAACGTGATCGTCTTCGGAGCGGAGATCAACTACTGGCTGTCGGGCCGCGGGAAGCCCCCCGAGGAGATCCCGGGCCTGGCCTAGTGGATCGCTTTGAGGAGCGCGCGTGCCGCTCGAGCTCGGTGTGAGTTCTCCACCTTCCAGTCGTTCCCGAGCTGGGCCACGGTCTGCGTTTGCCCTTCCGGGATGAAGACCGGGTCGTAGCCGAAGCCCTCGCTGCCGCGCGGCTCCGTCGCGATCGTGCCCTCGAGCGTGCCGCTGCCCCGGAGCTCCCCTGCCGGCGACAGGCAAACGAGCTCGCAGCGGTAGCGCGCGCGGCGGTCCTCCACACCTTGGAGCTCGGCGAGAAGTTGCTCGATGTGATGACCCGGCTTCGCCCAGCGCGCGGAGTGGACTCCGGGGCGCCCGCCGAGCGCGTCGACCTCGATCCCAGAGTCCTCCCCGAGGATCCACGCCTTCGGCTCGAGCGACCTGCCGACCAGGGCCTTCGCACGCGCGTTCTCGTAGTACGTCTCACCCTCCTCGGGCGGGGGCTCGGCCGCGTCGAGCAGCTCGATCCGCCAGCCCGGGAGCGCCCGCTCGAGCTCGCGTGCCTTGTGCTGGTTTCGGGACGCGAGCTTGGCGAGCACTCAGCGGAGCGCGTCCTGCTGCGCCTCGGTGATCTGATCGATCCCCGCCGCCGCGAGATCGAGGAGCTCGTCCAGGCTCTCGCGCGGGAACGGCTCGCGCTCGGCCGTCGCTTGTACCTCGATCAGCGTGCCGGACCCGGTGGTGACGACGTTGACGTCCACGTCCGCGGTCGAGTCCTCCGCGTAGTCGAGGTCAAGCAGCGGCGTTCCCTCGACGACGCCCACGGAGACCGCCGCGACGGAGCCGGGCAGCGCCTTCGAGAGGCCGAAGCGGTCGAGCGCCAGCATCGCCGCCACGTACACGCCGGAGATCGCCGCGCATCTCGTCCCCCCATCCGCCTGGAGCACGTCGCAGTCGAGCCAGAGCGTGCGCTCGCCCAGCGCGCCCAGGTCGGCGACCGCGCGGACCGAACGGCCGATCAGCCGCTGGATCTCGACCGTCCGCCCCTGCTGTCTGCCCGAGCGCGCCTCGCGGGCGGTGCGGTCGCCGGTCGAGGCGGGCAGCAGCGAGTACTCGGCGGTCAGCCAGCCGCGTCCCCGCCCGGACATCCAGCGCGGGACGCCCTCGTCGATGCTCGCGGTGCAGAGCACACGCGTCTTGCCGCACGAGATCAGTGCCGAGCCGTGCGGCTGCTCGAGGAAGCCGGGAACGATCTCGATCGGCCGCAGCTGATCGGGCCGGCGCCCGTCGGCCCTCACGCGACCGCCGCCTCGAGCTCGGCGAGAGTGACCCGCTCGACCTCGCCGAGCGGGAGCTGCAGGAAAGGCGCGCCGAACTTCCGGAAGAGCTCAGGGTCGCCCGTGGTCAGGAAGCGATAGCTGCCCTCCCGGTCGGGCGCGTTCTCGATCCCCTTGCGCTGGAGCGTCTCCGCCACCTCCCGTGCGGTCTCCTCGGCGGAGAAGACGAGCGTGACCCCGCGGCCGAACACGCGCTGGAAGATCGGACGGATCAGGGGATAGTGCGTGCAGCCGAGGATGACGGTGTCCACGCCGGCCTCCTTGAGCGGCGCCGCGTACTCGCGGACCGCGTCGGTCGTCTCCGAGGAGAACGGATCGGCGCTCTCGATCAGCGGGACGAGCCGGGGGCAGGCGACCGGGAAGAGCTCGACGCCCGCGTCGAGCGCGTGCACGAGCTCCGCGTAGCGGCCGGCGTCGACCGTCCCCGGGGTGGCGAGCAGCCCGATCCGGCGATTCCGGGTCGCCTGGACGGCCGCGTGCGCTTCGGGTGTGATCACGCCCACGACCGGAACGGACAGGCTCCCCTGCAGTTGCGGCAGCGCGGCCGAGGTGGCCGTGTTGCAGGCGGCCACGATCAGCTTGACGCCCTGCTCCTCGAGATAGGCGCCGATCTCGGCCGCGAAGCGGCGCACCTCGGCGAGCTCCCGCGGCCCGTACGGCAGGCGCGCATGGTCGCCGAGGTAGACGAAGTCCTCGTGCGGCATCGTCACCAGGCACTCGTGCAGGACGGTCAGCCCGCCCACGCCGGAGTCGAAGACCCCGATCGGCCGTGGATCCATGACTGCGATTGTAGAAACGAGCCCGGTTGAGTACCCTTTGACGCAGTTTGCGGAAGTTTTTTCTGCTGGCCTCGTTCCTGCTGTGTCTTGGATTTGCCGCCGCGGGTCCCGCCCAGGCGGGCGGGTTCACTCAGGAGGACGTGACGCTGCAGATGGACGACGGCGTCTCGCTCGCCGCCACCCTCTACCTCCCAGACGGCACGCCGCCGCAAGGCGGATGGCCCGCGGCGATGCTCTTCCACGGTCTCGGCGGAACGCGTGCCAGCATGGCGCCGATCGCGACCGGCTTCCTCGCCAACGAGGGCTACGCGGTGCTCGCCTACGACGCGCGCGGGCATGGGCAGTCCGGCGGGATGGTCACGCTCGACGGGCCTCGTGAGATCGAGGATCTGCGGACTGCGTTCGACTGGCTCATCGCACGCACAGACGTCTCCCACACCGACGTGGGCGCGATCGGCTTCTCGTACGGCGGCGGAGCCCTGCTCCGCGCCGCGGTCATGGGAATTCCGTTCAAGGCGATCGTTCCGATCATCACCTGGACGAACCTGTACGACGCCCTCGCCCCTCAGGACCTGTCGAAGTCGGGCGCCGTCGCCAACTTCCTCCAGTCGGTGCACACCTGGGATCCGGCCGTCCTGGCGCTCGCACAGGACGCACTCGCGAGCAAGAACCTGGGAGCGGTCCGAGAGTTCACGAACGAGCGCTCGAGCCTCGCGGGCCTCGACGGGCTCGAGACACCCGCCTTCTTTATGCAGGGCCGCCGCGACTTCGCCTTCGACATCGCCCAGGCGGTGGACGGTTACAAGGCGGTCGCGGGACCGAAGCGCCTCTACGTCGGCGATCTCGGACACTCGCCGGCGGCGAATCCGGACGCCGAGAAGCCGCACTACCTGACCGAGGCGCGCGAATGGCTCGACCGGTGGCTGAAGGGAATCCCCAACGGGATCGACGAGCGCAAGCCGGTCGAGGTCGCTCCCGATCCCTGGACCGGCAAGACCTACAGCTACGGAGAGATGCCGGCAGCCAAGAAGCTCAGCTTCACTCTCAAGGGCAGGGGGGCGATCGGCGCGGCCGGAAAGGTCCAGCGGACCGTCAAGCTCCCGCGGCGCGCGCTGGAGACGTTCGGCTCCGCGGTTCTGCGGGTGCGCGTCTCCTCGGCCGCGGGCTGGCCTCATCTCGTCGGGGTTCTCTCCGCGCTCACTCCGGACGGCAAGGAGATCGTCGTCAGCGAGGGCGGCACACAGACTTCCCGGTTGACTGGGCAGTCAACCTCCGTCACGATCCGCTTCATCGACGACGCGACGCTCATCCCCTCCGGCTCCCGGCTCCGGCTGACGCTTGCGTCCGCGTCGACGGCGCAGAACATCAACAACCTCCTCTACCTGAACATCGGCATGCCCGAGTCGGCCCGGGTCACGATCGGGACCGCCACGTTGAAGCTGCCAGTGCTGCAGAAAACGATCTCGCGTTAACCAAGCGTGGCCTCCACGTCTCAATGACCACGCTACGAAGAAAGGATTTCGCATGAGAAAGAGAATTCGTCTTGGTCTGCTGGCCGTCGCCGGGGTCGGAGCCCTCGCGTTCGCCGGCGTGGCCCTCGCCGCCTATTCGCCGGCACTGACAGTGTCGGAGGGGGTGACCGACACTGGCTCGCTGACGACCGAAATCGCGTTCTCGCAGTCGAACAGCGACGACCCGACAGCGAGGCTTGTGATCCTGGCTCCGCTCGGGTTTACGGCCACGCTGAACCAGTCACCGGGGACACAGATCGGCACGCTCGACGGCTCGGTCTTCGCCGGGGCGCTCGGCGGGGCGATCGTGCCCGTCACCGGCACCGTCACCGTCGGCGACCCAACCAACGCAACCCTGATGGGGGCAGCCTCTCAGTGCACCGGCGTGGCCGCCCACCAGGCGATCTGGCTGCTGAACGTCACAGCCGCCGGACAGTCGCTGCCGGCTCCGGTTCCGCTCTACGTCGATCCGACGACGGGGACGCCGTTCGCGGCCTTCGCGTCGACGAGCACCGTCCTCTGCCTCCCGCATCCGACGCTGGCGACCTTCCAGATCAAGCTGCTCAGCGCCACGCTGCACATCGGGGGCGTGTACGACAACCCGGCCACGCCGGGCTCGTACCGGTGGACGGCGATCAACACTCCGTGGGATCCCGCAACGCCGAAGATCAACGCGGCCGGCACGATCGAGACGCAGTCGGTCGAGCGAACCCCGGTCGAGACGTCGTTCAGCGGCAAGCTCGTCACGAAGACGAAGCGGGTCAAGCACGGCAAGCACCTCGATCTTCTCTACTCCTACTCGGCGAAGTTGAGCGGCAAAGTGACGGCGGGCGGCGATCCGGCCGCCGACGCGAACGTCGACCTGTTCGCGGGGACCAAGAAGATCGCGACCCTGACCACGAACAGCAGCGGCTCGTTCAGCAAGACCGTCGCGCTCAAGAAGACGACGAGCTTCCACGCGGCGTTCTCGCAGGAGTCGCAGACCCTGGCCGGAGCCAGCTGCCAGCCTGCAATTCCGGTCGCTCCCGGCGTCGATCTTCCGTGCGGCTCGATCACACAGGCCGGTTTCTCGGAGACGACGGACACCAAGACCGTCAAGAAGCCGAAGCGCACCAGAAAGCGCATCCACTAGCCACAACGACAGATACGGTTCTCAGCGGGGCTCTTCGGGAGCCCCGCTGAGCTTTCCGAGTAGGGGGACGAACGATGAGCAGGCAAGCCGCACTGGCCGCTCTCTGCGGCACCGCCGCGTTGTTCGCCGCGGCGCCGGCACTCGCTGCCGGCCCGTCGCTCGCCGTCTCCCCCTCGAGCAGCGCCTTCTCCACCTCCGGCTCGACCGTCCTGCGGTTCTCGGACGACGGCCTCGATCCCACGGCCACGCTCGACGTCTATTCCCCGGTCGGGTACGGAGCCGATCTGTCCCAGCCGTTCGGCTCGACGATCGGTGGGGTGGACGCCCAGGCCAAGACGATCGCCGGCGCTGACGTCCGGCTCGCGGGCGCGATCCGGTCGGTCGATCCGGCGGGCTACACGCAGGCGGCGGCGGTCTGCACGCCGGGGCGGCTCGTGCACGACGCGGTCTGGACGCTCGCCCTCAACGGCGAGGGGCTCTCGCTCTCCCGCCTACCCGTCTTCGTCGACCGCGCTGCAGCCGGAACCAGCCTCCGCGCCTGCTTCCCTCAGCCGGGAAGCGCGGGCTTCGAGATCAGGCTCACGCGAGCGACCCTGACCTTGAACGGCATCTTCACGAATCCGGCTGCAAGCGGCGAGTACCGCTGGACGTCGATGTTCACCACCTACTCCGTGCCCGGCACGCCGCCGAGCGAGAGCCAGACGCTCGTCCGTCTCCCGCCGCGACTGACGCTCGCGCGGAAGCTGATCCATGCGTCGCGGCACCGAACGTTCGTCAAGGTCTCGGGCTCGTTGAGCGAGTACGGCCGCGCTGTGCGCGGCGTGCGTGTCGAGGTCCTGTCCGGCCCGAGCGTGTCGACGCTCGGGAGGCTGGCGTACGCGACGTCCTTCACCGGCGGGAAGTTCGCCGTCGTGGCTCCGCTTCGGGCGAAGACCGTCTTCCGGGCGCGCGTGGCCGTGCCCCTTCGAGAGGGGCCTCTCTCCCAGTGCCTCCCGTTTTCGCTGCGTCCCGATGCGATCTGCACTCGTCTCACGCTCGCTCCGTTCAGCGCCCAGAGCCCGACCCTCACCGCGAGCCCGTCGAGGAGGTGGCGATAGAGTGCGGGCGTGAACGTCCTAGCCGTGATCCACGGCGAGAAGGTCCGGGCAGGCGTCTTCGCCGATGCGATCTCGGAACGGGGCGACACGCTGGAGGAGTGGAGCCTCGCCTGGGGCACCCCGCCGCCCCGGCCGCTCGACGACTACGGCGCGGTGCTCGTCTTCGGCGGAGCGATGCACGCCGACCAGGACGAACACCACCCCTGGCTCCGCGAGGAGAACTTCCTGCTCCAGAGACTGCTCGGACTGCAGCTGCCCGTGCTCGGAATCTGCCTCGGCGCTCAGCTCCTGGCCAGGGCCGCCCACGCGGAGGTGGGGCCCTCCTCGGAGCCGGAGATCGGCTGGCATCCCGTCGAGCTGACGGAGGCCGCCGCCGACGATCCCGTTCTGGGCGAGCTGCCCGCGCGCTTCGAGGCCTTCCAGTGGCACTACTACACCCACGGCCTTCCCGGCGGGGCGGTCGAGCTCGCGCGCAGCCCGATCTGCACGCAGGCGTTCCGGCTGGGAGAACGAGCGTGGGGAATCCAGTTCCATGCCGAGGTCACCGAGCCGCAGATCGAGGGCTGGCTGGAGGAGGAGCCGGACGTGCCCGGCGGCGGCGCAGCGCTACTCCAGGAGACCCGCGGGCGGATCGGCCGCTGGAACGAGCTCGGCCGCCGCCTTTGCGACGCGTTCCTGGAGGCGGCCGAACGCGTGACGGCTCCCGTCTGAGCCGGGCGCGGTGCCACTCTCGGCGCTCGGCCTCGCCCTAGGCGCCGCCTGTCTCCATGCGCTCTGGAACGTGCTGCTCGCGCGAACGCGCGACGTCCAGGCGGCGACCGCGGTCGTACTCGTCATCTCGGTGCTGCTGTTCGCGCCCGTCGCGGCGTTCGCGGGACACCTGACCTGGGCTGCAGCGCCGTGGATCGCCGCTTCGTCGGCGCTCGAGCTCGCCTACTTCGCCCTCCTCGCGGCTGCGTACACGCGCTCGGACGTCAGTCTCGTGTACCCGGTGGCCCGCGGGCTCGCCCCCGTGATCGTGCTGCTGCTGGCCGTCGCCGCGCTCGGCCGGTCGACCTCAGCGGGGCAAGCCGCAGGTGTGTGCCTGGTCGGCCTCGGCGTGCTGCTCGTGCGCGGGCTCAGGCGCGGCGCCGACACCCGCGGGCTCCTGTTCGGGATTGCGATCGCGTGCTGCATCGCCGGCTACACGCTCGTCGACAAGACAGGCATCCGGCATGCCTCCCCGATCCCGTACCTCGAGCTCGTCCTCGTGGGCCCGAGCGCCGCCTACCTGGCGATCGTCCTTCGACTGCGAGGGCGCCGCGCGGTCCGGGCCGAGATCCGTCCGCTCGCCGCGGTTCTGGCGCTCGCGGGCTTCGCCGCCTACGCGCTCGTGCTGGCTGCGCTGGAGCGCGCGCCCGCCGCATCCGTTGCCGCCGTCCGGGAGACGAGCGTCGTGATTGCGACCGTGCTGGCGGCGGCCGTGCTGCGCGAGCGCGTCACTCCCACACGGCTGGCGGGATCCGTCCTCGTCGCGGGCGGCATCGCCGTGATCGCTCTGTCCTAGTCGAAGTCGGCCTGGAGGTCCGGATCTCGCTCGTGCTCGAACATGCGGGCGAGCTGAGCCGGGGAGACCCGAGGGACGGACAGCTCCGGCAGATCGTCCGGAGCGAAGAAGCGGGCCTCGCTCGTCTCCGAGCCGGTGATCGAGCCGGGGACGTCCGCGACCGGCTCACAGCGGAGGAACAGCTTGTAGATGTTCGGCCGCAGCGGCCGGCCGTCGCGAAGGCGGCCGAGGTCGTAGACGGCGAGGAGCTTGACGGCGCGAGTCTCGTAGCCGGACTCCTCCCGCACCTCCCGCACGACGGCCTCGCTCGGCGACTCGCCGACGTCGGCCCAGCCGCCGGGCAGCGTCCAGCGGCCGTCTCCCACCTCCCGTACCAGCAGGACCTTGCCGTCCTTGAAGACGACGCCGCGGACGTCGACCTTCGGCGTCGGATAGGCCTGCTTGAGCCAGGCGGGCGCGGCTGCCACGAGCACCGCTCGAAGCCGCCGGCGAACCCTCAATCCGCGGCCCGGCGAGACCACTCGTGCCACGAACCCGCGTAGTTTCGAGCGTGGTAGCCCGCAGCTCGGAGCATCTCCGCCGCCATCGCCGAGCGCTGGCCGCTGTGGCAGTAGCAGACGATCTCGGCGCCCTCGGGGAGCCCGACGAGGGACCGAATCTCATCCGGCGAGGCGTCGAGGATCTCCATCGCGTCGAGATTGCGCGCTCCCGGGATGTGTCCCTGCCTCGGATCGCACGGATAGCCGCTTGCGCCGGAGTATTCAGCAGCCGTGCGCACGTCGAGCACCGTGACCTCTTCGAGGCGGGCAACGAGCTCCTCGAGGGCGATCACGCGAGGAAGTCGAGGAGCACGCGGTTGAAGTCCCTGGACCGCTCCATGCTCGGAAGATGGCCCGTCCGCGCGAACACGTGCAGATCGCCGTTCCGCGCTTCGGCCGCCGTCTCCCGGGCTTCGTCGACGGTCAGGAACGGGTCGAGCTCGCCGACCGCCACGAGCACCGGAACCGGAAGCGACGCGAGGAGCTCGGTCGAGTCGGGCCGGTCGCGGATCGCCTCGACGGCGGCGACGAGGCCGTCGGGGTCCTGCTCGAGCGCAATCGAGCGCGCACGCTCCACGACATCGGCCGGAGCCGTGTCGGGGAACAGCTTCGGCGCCATGTCCCCCCAGAGCCCGGCTGCCCCGTCGGCTCGGATCAGCTCGATCGTAGCCGCCCTGCCTGCGCGTCGCTCGGGCGAGTCCCCGCCGGCGCGTGCACCCGCGAGGACGAGCCCTTCGAGGCGCTCCGGTGCGAGCCGCGCGATCGCGAGCGCGCAGTAGCCGCCCATCGAGGCGCCGCAGGCAACGAAGGATCCGTCCACCTGGGCCAGGACGGCCTCGGCCCAGGCGTTCATCGAGTTGCCGAGGCGGTAGAGGTCCGGCGCCGTCACCTCGTGTCCCGCGAGCGCCTCGCGCTGCGGCTCCCACATCCGCTCGTCCAGTGGCAAGGCGTGGAGCAGGACGACCTTCACAGCGCCGCGACCACCGCCCTCTCCGCCGCCACCGCCGGCCGCCGGAGCACTCCCTCGAGCCAGGCCGAGAGCACCGGGTACGGCTCGAGGTCGAGCCCGAACGAGGCCTGCCCGCGCAGGATCCACGGCACGTAGGCGATGTCGGCGAGCCCGTACTCGCGCCCGGTCAGGAACGGCTGCGCCTCCAGCGCCGAGTCGAGCGCCTGGAGCGCGCGGGCGAGCCGCCCCCG
>DASWEE010000014.1:0-2463 GCA_036394915.1 Gaiellaceae bacterium
GTCGACAGCTCCGACGCGGGCGAGGCCCGGACCAAGGTCGACCAGATGTGTCGAAAGCTGCTCGCGAATCCGTTGATAGAGAGCTATGAGATCACCTTCCCCGACAACTAGCGATTCGCGTCCGCGAATCGCGGTAGTCACCTTCCCGGGCTCACAGGACGACCGCGACGCCGTCTTGGCGCTGGCAGCGCTCGGGGCCGAGCCGGTCCAGATCTGGCATGCCGAGCCGGAGCTGCCGGAGGTGGGCGCGGTCGTGCTTCCCGGCGGCTTCTCGTACGGCGACTACCTTCGTGCCGGAGCCATCGCCCGCTTCTCGCCGGCGATGGAGGCCGTGGGGCGGTTCGCCGAGCAGGGAGGGCTCGTGCTCGGGATCTGCAACGGCTTCCAGATCCTGTGCGAGGCAGGGCTGCTCCCCGGCGTGCTGCGCCCGAACGTCTCGCTCTCGTTCGTCTGCCGCGACGTGCCGGTCAGGGTCGAGCGGACGGACACGGCGTTCACGTCGCGCTGCGAGCCGGGGCAACGGCTGGTCGTCCCGGTCAAGCACGGCGAGGGCTGCTGGTACGCCGACGACGAGCTCCAGGCCGAGCTCGAGGCCAACGGGCAGATCGTCCTGCGCTACGACGAGGACAACCCGAACGGTTCCGTGGCCGGTGTCGCCGGCGTGATCAACCGCGCCGGCAACGTGATGGGCCTGATGCCCCATCCCGAGCACGCCGTCGATCCGCTGCTCGGCTCGGCCGACGGAGGGCTGATCCTCGAGTCCCTGCTCGACGCGGTTCGCGAGCGCGCAGCGGTTCCGGCCTAGATTCCGAGCGCGGACGCCAGCTCCGGGTGCTCGCCGAGCGCCGCCCGCAGCCGCTCGAGGTCGCGGGCCCGAAGCGTGACGGGCCCTCGCCGGGCTGCCCCGTCGGTCGAGTACGCGAAGCGGATCAGGCGCTCGCCGCCCTTGCCTTCCAGCAGCTGCACCACCGACGCGAAGCGCTTGGCGCCGGCCCGCTGCGGCAGGGTGAGCTCCTCCACGATCGACGCCGCGCCCCAGGGAGTCGTCGTCTTCTTCATGCGGCCCACCGTACCGGGCAACGACGCACGAGTGTGATACGAGAATGTCAATGATCATCGCCCATCTCGATCTCGACGCCTTCTTCGCCGCGGTGGAGGAGCTCGAGGATCCGAGCCTCAGGACGAAGCCGCTCGTGGTCGGGGGCGACCCGCGCGGCCGCGGAGTCGTTGCCACGGCGAACTACGTCGCGCGGCAGTTCGGCATCCACTCCGCGATGAGCTGCGCGGAGGCGCTGCGGCGGTGTCCCGCGGCGGTCTTCCTCCGCCCTCGCAAGAGCCTGTACCGCGAGTACTCGAGCGCGGTCTGGACGGCGATCCGAGAGGTCGTCCCCACGGTCGAGCGAACTGGGCTCGACGAGGGCTACCTCGATCTCGGCGAGGTCGCCCGGGACTTTCTGCGGGCCCGCGCCGTCGCCGAGGCGGTCCAGGCTTCCGTGCGCGGATCGACCAGCCTGTCGGCGTCGCTGGGCGTCGCGACGTGCAAGGTAGTCGCGAAGGTCGCGAGCGACCGGCGCAAGCCCGGCGGGCTCACGGTCGTCCCTCCCGGACGAGAGGCCGCCTTCCTCGCCCCGTTCGAGATCCGGAAGCTTCCCGGGGTCGGCCCTCGCTCCGAGGAGCGCCTGCGACGCGCCGCCGTGACGACGATCGGAGCGCTCGCAGCGCTCCCGCCGGCCGACCTCAAGCGCCTGCTGCCGGGGAAGACCGGCAGCCTCCTATACGACCGCGCGCGGGGGATCGATCCGCGGCCGCTCGAGACGTCCTCCGAGGCGGTGTCGATCAGCAACGAGGAGACGTTCGAGCAGGACGTGATCGACCGCGACCGTCTCAAGGCCGAGCTCCGGCGGATGGCCGTCCGCCTGGCCGAGCAACTCGAGGCCGAAGGCCTGAGCGCCAGGACCGTGACGACGAAGGTGCGGTATCAGGACTTCTCGATCCGCAGCCGCTCGACGACCGTCGGCGCAGGGATGGACGATGCAGACCGGATCGCCGAGCTCGCGTGCTCCCTCCTCGACCGCGCCCTCGACGACCGGCCGGGAGCGCTGAGGCTGGTCGGAGTCGCCGTCTCCGGCCTGCAGCCGTACCGCCAGCTCGAGCTGGTCTAAAGAAAAGAGGGAGGGCCCTTGCGGGCCCTCCCTCGGTCACTCCCTTTTTGAGGGGGTGTTCTTACCCCGGCATTACCGAGAGGTGCAGCTTCTGCACGTTCCTCGGGATCTGCAGGCGCAGCTTGACGGTCTTGTTAGCCGGAACCGTCTTCATGACGGTGCCTACCGCCTTCGTCTTGCTCTGGAACTGGACGATCAACGTGCCGTTGCCCTTGGGGCCGGTCAGGCGGACCGTGAGGGTCTTCCCGCTCAGCCTTGCAAGCGTGATCCGGTAGTTGATCTTCACCGTCCTGTCGACGTG
>DASWEE010000015.1:0-1753 GCA_036394915.1 Gaiellaceae bacterium
GCGTCGACGACGTACCAGTCGCGAGCAACCTCGCCGGGTTTTGCGTTCCAGGTCTTCATGGACAGAAAAGCGGCGGACAAGAGGCCCGCCGAAGGTGGATGGTAGCAAGACATCCGGCCTCGTTCGGGCTCCGCTCAGGACCCAACACCTTAGTGGTTTGTGTTTAAAAACACACGCAAGAGCGGTGTTGGGACCGGATCTCGATCGGCTCAAACTCGTGACAGCTCGGCCGGCACCCTGAGTGGATCGGTCGGCCTCCCATAGATGAAAGATTCGCCTGGGCGCTTCGGCGCCTCGCTCGCTCGCGCCGGCCGTTGTCATCTGCCGAGGCATGGCGGATCCTGGCCGGCGTCGCTCGGCAGATCGGCGTTCCGCGGCCGAGCTACTCGACGGTTCGCGCGATCTTCATCGACGAGGGATTGATCGCAGCGCAACGCGTCGAGGACCTCGACGCGATGGTCCGCGACTTCTCGCGCGGGTACTTCTCGCTTCCCGAGATCTTGCGTTCTTAAACACAAACTCGGCCCAGAGCCGCTGCCAGCTGGGCGCGGAAAGCTGCCGCGCCGCCGTGAGACGGGTGCCGGACGTACGGAGCCTCCAGCGCTGCTTCTGCGAGGCGGCCTAGAGCCACGACGCGGCGGCCGCGGGCAAGCCGCCGCGCGAACGGCAGGCCTAACTCCACCTCGGCGCGCGACGGCCTCCGGTTCGAGCTCTCCGTGCCGGGATGCGTGGGCACGACGTTCCAGAGCAGGACGTGCTCCTCGAGCCCGAGCTCGGCCAGGACGCGATGGACGATCGTTGCCGTCGCCTCGGCCGGGCCTGAACCGGTGAGCTGCCGTTCGGACGTGAACGGGAGCCCCGAGACGCGTGCCCCTCGATAGCCCGCGGCCTCGCCCACGAGCAGGATCGGCGCGTCGACGCGCGACTCGAGGTACGCCCGCAGCCGGGCGCGGCGCAGCTCGGCCCCCGCGCCGTCGCGGTAGAAGTTGAACGTCTCGCCGATATGGGCCTCGGCGAGAGCGTCGACAATGCCGTTCGTGATCAAGGTCCGAACGTTGACAGACGGCGGCCAGCAGCCGCTCGAGATCGCCCACGAGATCGCCGCCTTTCTCGGCGCAGCGACGCGCACCCTCGACCTCGCCCAGTACGACTTCAACCTCCTGCCGGAGACGGCGGCGGTCGTCGGGGGCGCGATCCGGGCGGCGGCGGAGCGCGGGGTCGCCGTCAGGTTCGAGTACAACCTCGACCACCGGCTGCCGATTCCGGTCCCTCCGCCGCCCGAGCCGGACGGAGAGCTGATCGCCTCCTTCGGCGTGCCGGCGAAACCGATCGCCGGGGATCCCGACCTGATGCACCACAAGTTCGTCGTCCGTGACGGCGAGAGCGTCTGGACCGGCTCGATGAACTGGACCGACGACTCGTGGTCGCGGCAGGAGAACGTGATCGTCACGGTCGACTCGCCGCAGGTCGCCGCAGCGTTCACGAAGGACTTCGAGCAGCTGTGGCAGACCGGCTCGGTCGAGGAGACCGGTTTCGTCGACCCGGCCCCGGTCCAGGTCGCGGGCAAGGAAGTGCGAGCCTGGTTCACACCGGGCTACGGCGAGGACCTGTCGCACCGGATCGCAAAGGCGATCGGACGGGCGAGGCGGCGCGTCCGGATCTGCTCGCCGGTGCTGACGGCGGCGCCGGTGATCGCCACGCTGGCGCAGAAGGTCTCCGAAGGCAGCCTCGACATCGCCGGCTGCATCGACCG
>DASWEE010000016.1:0-8562 GCA_036394915.1 Gaiellaceae bacterium
GCGTCAGAGAGCTTCTCGACGACCACCGTCCACCTACCCGCGCGCTCGGCCACGAGGCTCGGGAACCGCATGAGACAGGCTCTCGAAAACCCCTGATCCTGGCAGTGGATCGCATCACTGCTGACGAAGGGCTGGACGTCCGGATCGAAGACGGTGAGGTCCCCATACGAGGTCTTGATCCTCACGAACACCTGCGCCGCGGCCGGATGCTGCTTGATGCGAAACGTAAAGGCGTGGTTCGCGGGGTCAGGTGCGGTGATGTTGAATCGGCGAGTAGAGCGGGACTTCGGGAGAGCGACTGTCTGCTGCCAGACGAGCGGCGCGCGAGTGGCATCGCTTTCCGGCCTGGTCGCCGGGGACGGCGGTCGCCGATCTTGATCGGCGTCCGCATTCGGCTGTTCCTTCGTACCATGCGTGCAGCCCGTCACAACACCAAGGACAGCAGCAACAACAAGGGCGGCGCGCGTCACTCCACCGACAATACGGCGCCCGAGGCCAAGAGGTCCATCCTCGCCCCCGCTTTGGCTTTCGGTTCGGCCCTGCCTCGTTCTGGCCTAATGATCCGTGCTACTGAGCGTGGAAGGGCCTGAGACGCGATGAGTTCACGACAAGCCTCTGGTCGCCGGGCTTGTCGCCTGAGCTCAGGCTGGCCCGAGGGAGCCGGATCTCACCCACTTTCCTTAGCAGAGCGTTAGCTGCGGCATAGCGCAGTCGCCCAGCCGGCTAACGCACTGTGCTGATTAGCAGGGCCTTTCGAATGGAGCGTACCGGGATCGAACCGGTGACCTCCGGCTTGCAAAGCCGGCGCTCTCCCAGCTGAGCTAACGCCCCGTCGCAATCAGTGTAGTGGAGCCAGAACGTCGCTCCCGCTCGCGGCCGGAGCCGGGCTTTGCCCGGCTGGAGGCCGGACGGCTACCGGGTCGGAGGGCGGCGTTTAAGAAGGGGGCTCATGGGGGAAACCTGGTTTCCCCCATGCTTAGGCAGCCCTGTTGAGCCGCTCTTCTGCCCGCGCGCGCTGGATGATCCGCTCACGGTCGCCGTGGCGGATGGTCGCGCGCGTCTCGCGATGCTCGTTCCAGAGCCTGTCGAGCTCTTCGTTCAGCTCATCGAGCTCGGCCTTGGCTTCGGGATCGTGTCCCTCCGACAGCGTGTGCCAGAGCTCGGTCCGACGCTCGGTCGCGTGCTCGATCTCGATGCGGATGTCTTCTAATGCTCTCATCAACCTTGAAAACGCTCTCGCCTCCATAAGCATTCCCATTACCGCCAGCGACCAAAGGCAAACGCGAGCAGGACGGCCGCGCCCACGACGAGAGCTAGCAGCGCGATCACGTTCAGAAAAGTGACCATTACTCGTAGCCGAGCTCCTCGAGCCGGTCCTCGTCGAGTCCGAAGTAGTGCGCTAATTCGTGCAGGACGGTGATTCGGATCTCCTCCTCGAGCTCGCCGGGATCGTCGAAGGACTCCTCGAGCGGGCGCCTGTAGATCGCGATCCGGTCGGGGAGGCGACCAGACGTGCCGCTGCCGCGCTCGGGCAGCGGCGTCCCCTCGTAGAGCCCGAAGAGATCGGGATCCTCCGGATGCTCGTCCTGCACGACGACGGCGACGTTCTCGAGCGCGCCCGCGAGCTTCGGCGGCAGCGAGTCGAGCGCCGCCTGGACGTGCTCCTCGAAGGTCGGCATCAGTAGGCGGGGCGGAGCGGCCTGCGCCCCCTGCTCACGAACCAGCGAACCGTGAATAGACCGAACACGAAACCTCCGACGTGGGCGAAGAAGGCAACCCCGCCGCCCGCCTGGGGATGCTCGAGCGCGGCCGAGCTGGAGATCAACTGGAAACCGAACCAGATGATGAGAAACGTCCACGCCGGAAGCTCGAAGGGCAGGAAGAAGAAGAGCAGCGTCAGCACGCGCGCCCACGGGAGCAGCACGAAGTAGGCCCCGAGGACGCCCGAGATGGCGCCGCTCGCGCCCAGGTACGGAATCGTCGTATCCGGGTGCGGCGCTGTCGTCAGCGTCACGAGCGTCTGGAGCGCGGTGGCCGCGAATCCGGCCAGGAAATAGAAGAGCGTGAACTTGATCCGGCCCATCGCATCCTCGACGTTGTTGCCGAAGATCCACAGGAAGAGCATGTTCCCGATCAGGTGGACCCAGCCGGCGTGCATGAACATCGACGTCACCGCGGTCAGCTCCCAGCTCTCGCCGATCTGGTGGCACGAGCCGTTCACCTCGCAGGGGTGAAAGGCGAGCTCGTTGACCGAGCTCTGGAGATGGGGTAGCTCGTAGAAGAGCCAGACCGCGACGTTCGCGAGGATCAGCGCGACCGTGACGATCGGAAACCGCCGCGTCGGGACGTTGTCCTTGATCGGGAGCACGTCTTAGGGGACGATCAGCGCCAGCAGGGCCTTCTGGGAGTGAAGGCGGTTCTCCGCCTCGTCCCACACGGCCGACTGGGGCCCGTACAGAACCTCCTCGGTGATCTCCTCGCCGTAGTGCGCCGGCAGGCAGTGGAGGACGATCGCGCCGTCGGCGGCCAGGGCGAGCAGCTCCGAGTCGATCCCGAAGCCGGCGAGGTCCTTCAGCCGCCGCTCGCGCTCCTTCTCCTGGCCCATGCTCGTCCAGACGTCCGTGTAGAGGACGTTGGCGCCCTTCGCAGCCTCGCGCGGGTCGTGGACGATCTCGACCGTCCCGCCCGACTGGACCGCCGCGCGCCGGGACGTCTTCACCACTTCCTCGTCCGGCTCGTAGCCCTCGGGAACGGCCGCCACGAACCGCATCCCGAGCTTCGCCGCCGCCGTCATCAGCGAGGCGCACACGTTGTTGCCGTCCCCCAGATACGTGATGCGAATCCCGGACAGGCGTCCGAGCCGCTCCTTGACCGTCATCACGTCGGCGAGCGCCTGGCAGGGATGCGCGGAGTCGGTCAACCCGTTGATCACCGGGATGTCGGCGTGCTCGGCCAGCTGCTCCACGTCCTCCTGGGCGAACGTCCGGATCACGATCGCGTCGAGGTAGCGGGAGAGCACCGTCGCCGTGTCTCTGATCGTCTCGCCGCGCCCGAGCTGGAGGTCGTCCGCGCGCAGGTAGAGGCCGAAGCCGCCGAGTTGGGCGATCCCGACCTCGAACGACACGCGCGTGCGGGTCGAGGGCTTCTGGAAGATCATCCCGAGCGAGCGGCCGGGGAGGACCTTGTGCTCGACGCGCCGGCGTTGCTGCTCCTTCAGCTCGGCGGCCAGGTCGAGGACGAGCTTGAGGTCCTCGGGGCTCCACGCCGCGATCCGCGTGAAGTCCCTGCCCGTCAGGTGCTCGGGGATGTCCAACATGGCGCGACTATATTTGCCTCGTGCTGGAGCTCGCCGTCGTCGAGGGCGACATCACCGCAGTCCCTGTCGACGCGATCGCGAACGCGGCGAACAACCACCTGTGGATGGGGGCGGGCGTCGCCGGGGCGATCAAGCGCGCGGGCGGGGAGGAGATCGAGCGCGAGGCGGTGGCGCTCGGCCCGATCGAGGTCGGGGATGCGGTCGCAACCGGCGCGGGGAGGCTGAGGGCGCGGTACGTGATCCACGGCGCCGTCATGGGCCAGGACCTGAGGACGAACGCCGCGCTGATCCGGCAGACGACGGCGCGCTGCCTCGAGGTGGCGGACGAGCTCGGGCTCGAGTCGGTGGCGCTGCCGGCGTTCGGCACCGGCGTCGGGGGCTTTCCGCTCGACGAGTGCGCGCGCGTGATGGTGGAAGCGGCCCGCGAGCACGACCCGCGGTCGCTTCGCCGGGCGGTGTTCGCGGTGTTCGGCGAGGAGGCCCGCCGGGCGTTCGAGCAGGCGTTACGAGACGATTCTCGTTCCTGATCGGCCTGCGAGCGCGTCGCCGAGTGCGACCGGCGACGTGATCAGCGCCTCGCCGCCGGTCGCGCGGACGAAGTCGAGCGAGGCCTCGACCTTCGGCCGCATCGAGCCCTCGGCCAGCTCGGCGAGGAGCGCCTCCGCCGCGGCCGGCTGCAGCTCGCGTACCTCTTCCTCGTCCTCCGTCCCGAAGCCGCGCAGGACCGCCGCGACATCGGTGAGGATCACGAGCCGCGCGGCGCCCAGCTCGCGGGCGAGGAGCGCGGAAGCGTAGTCCTTGTCGATCACCGCGTCGATCCCGCTTAGGCGGCCGTTCCGGGCCGCGACCGGGATGCCGCCGCCGCCGCAGGCGATCGCGCACGTTCCGGCCGCGAGCAGCGCCTGGATCGCCGAAAGCTCGACGATCTCGAGCGGGAGCGGGGAGGGGACGACGCGGCGGAAGCCGCGGCCGGCGTCCGACTTCAGCGTCCATCCTCGCTCCTGCTCGAGCCCGCGTGCCTGCTGCTCGTCGTAGAAAGGTCCGACCGGCTTCGTCGGATCCGCAAAGGCAGGATCGCTCTCGTCCACCCGCACGTGCGTGAGCACGCAGGCGACGGGGCGTCCCGCGAGCGGGCGCAGCTCGGCCTCGATCAGCGCCCCGATCTCCGCCTGCGTCTGCGCGACCGCGAGGTAGAGCGGGAGCGGCGGGACCTCGTCGGAGGCCCGCTCCTGGCGCACGAGCTCGTTGCCGACCTGCGGCCCGTTCCCGTGCGTGACGACGACCTCGGGGTCCTCGAGCAGCGGGACGAGGCTGGTGCAGGCCTCGCGCAGGTTGGCGAGCTGCTCCGCGGCCGTCCCGCGCTGACCCGCCCGCATCAGGGCGTTACCGCCGAGCGCGATTACCGTCGTCACACGAGTGCGGTCTGCTTCAGCAAGCCGCGCTCGGCCAGGATCTCGGCCAGCGTCGGCTCGCCGACTTCCTGCAGCCGGTACGTGACCCGCAGCGCCGGCTTGTCGAGCTCGATCAGGCGGCGGAGGTCGATCGGCGTCCCGATCAGGACGAGGTCGGCGTCCGAGCGGGAGATCGTCTTGCGCAGGTCCTCCATCTGGCGGCGGCCGTACCCCATCGCCGGCAGCAGCTCGCCGATCGCCGGGTACTCCTCGAACGTCCGGGCGATCGACCCGACCGCGACCGGTCTCGGATCGACGAGCACGGCCGCGCCGTTCGCCTTCGCCGCCAGCACCGCGGCTCCGTAGGTCATCTCGCCGTGGGTCAACGTCGGGCCGTCTTCGATCGCCAGCACGCGCTTGCCCGCGATCTCGCCCGGGTCGCCCTCGACGTGGAACGGGGAGGCTGCGAGCACGATCTTCGCGTCCGGGTTGTGCCTGCGGATCGAGTCCAGGACTGCGTCGATCCCCTCCTGCGTCGCGCTGTCAACTTTGTTGACCACGCAAACATCGGCCATGCGGAGGTTGGTCTCGCCGGGGTGGTAGCGGAGCTCGTGCCCGGGCCGGTGCGGATCGACGACGACGATGTGGAGGTCAGGGCGGATGAACGGCGTGTCGTTGTTGCCGCCGTCCCACAGGATCACGTCCGCCTCCTGCTCGGCCCGGTCGAGGATCGCCGCGTAGTCGATGCCGGCGAACACGAGGTTCCCGTCGCTCAGGTGCGGCTCGTACTCCTCGCGCTCCTCGATCGTGCAGTCGGCCGCGTCGAGGTCCTCGTAGCGAGCGAAGCGCTGAACGGCCTGCCGCGTCAGGTCGCCGTACGGCATCGGGTGGCGGAGAACGGCGACGCGCTTGCCCGCCTCCCGGAGAAGCGAGGCCACGCGGCGGGTTGTCTGGCTCTTGCCCGAGCCGGTGCGAACGGCGCAGATCGCCACCACCGGCTTCGTGGAGGTGAGCTCGGTCTCGCGCGGGGAGAGCAAGCGGAAGCTCGCGCCCGCGGCGAGCGCACGTGAACCGACGTGCATCACGTGCTCGTGGGTGATGTCCGAATACGAGAAGACGACCTCGTCGATCCCATCGCGGACGATCGTCTCGAGGTCGCTCTCGGGCCGGATCGGAATCCCGTCCGGGTAGAGCGTTCCCGCCAGCTCGGCCGGGTAGACCCGCCCGTCGATGTTCGGGATCTGCGTCGCGGTGAAGGCGACGACCTTGTACTCCTCGCGGCCTCGGTAGACGAGGTTGAAGTTGTGGAAGTCGCGGCCGGCTGCACCCGCGATCAGCACACGCTTCCGCGTCATGAATGAAGTCTATGCAGGCCGGGAGGACGGATCAGCCCAGCCGCTCTCGTACGCGGTCGGCGACCGCCTCGAGCTCGACGTCGGCGCCGGTCACTTCTGCGAGGAGCTCGTCCGCGTTGTAGCGCTGTCCTTCCGACCAGAGCTCTCGCAGCAGCGATCCCGCCTCGCGCTTCGCGAACCAGGCGTTGCCGTACCGCTCCCGCAGGTGCGTGCGCAGCTGGGCCTCGAACGCCCATGCGCGTAGGTAACAGGAGGCGTAGAAGCCGGAGTCGACGTCGGCGAGGTAGTCCGCCGGCATCGGCTCGATCTTGAGCGCGTCGGCGAGCAGCTCGACGTAGCGGGGGCGGGCCGCGGCCAGGTCGCCGGTGGCGTGCAGCTCGAGCTCGTACAGGAGCTTCGCCGCGTAGCGCCGGACGATGTACAGCAGCAGCGTCGCGCCCTCGGCTGCGAACTCCCGGGCCCGCGGCATGTCGAGCCGGCGCTCGTGCCAGGTGGGCTCGTCGACCAGGTACTCGAGCAGCATCGCCCAGCCCTCCGTGACGGCGTTGTCGCCCAGGCGCCGGGCCTCCATCGTCAGGCCGGCCGAGCTGTTGGCGAAGTGCTCCGTGTGGCCCGCCTCGTGGAACAGCGCGTGCCAGTCGTCAGGCCCACCCATCGGCTTGATCACGAGCATCACGCGTCCCGGCACCTCGATCGGGGAGCAGAAGGCGCGCGGGCTCTTGAGCGGGCGCTCCTCGACGTCGAGGTGGACGTTCTTCTGGGCGCGCAGGTCGATGCCGAGGTCGGAGAGCGTGACCTCGAGCGCGGGGAGCATGGATTCCTTCGGAAAGGCGCCGTCCCACTCGGGGGCGCGGAAGAGGCGCGCCACATCCCAGGAGCCGGCGTCGTCGAGCCCGATCCCGACCCGCTTGCGAAAGAGGCGGTCGGCCGCGTTCTCGTACAGCCCCTCGGTCGAGTCGAGCAGGGCGCGGCACTGCTCCGCCAGCGGGTCGAGCGCGAAGCCGAAGCGGCGGTAAAGCTCGGCATACGACGGCGCCCCGAGCGGAGGCGCGAGCTCGTGCATCGCGCTCACCGCCTCGTGGTAGATCGGGTTCAGGTGCTCCTCGGTCAGCTCGGCGCGGACGGAGTTGAGCCGCTCGCGCTTGCCGCGGTCGGGCTCGTTCGCGAGCACCGGGCGGATCATCCGGAACGGGATCGCCTCACCGTCGACTTCCGCCTCGAGCTCGGCCTCGAGCTTCGCGATCCGCTCCTCGTAGTCGCGCGTCCGTTCGCCGATGTGCCCCTCGCAGGCGAAGCGCCACAGCTCCCTGACGCGGTCGTCGTCGGCTGCGCGCCCGATCGCGCCGGCCCGTTCGAGCTTCGTCAGCTCCTCGTGTCTGCCGTAGATCGGCTCGAGCTCGAGCGACTCCTTCAGGCCGGCGTAGTGGAGGTAGTACTCCTCGTTCAGCTCGGCGATGAACCGGTCGGCTTCCTCGCGGTATGCGTCGAGCTCGGCGGGTGTCGCAACGGCGCTCTCGGCGACTCCTCCGTCCATCCGCCGTAGGATATTGAGCCGTGCACGAGATCCGGCTCACGAGCGAGCGCCACACGCAGCTCGTCGACATCACGACGAAGATCCAGGACGCGCTCGGCGACGGGAACGGCGCCTCCGCGGTTCTCGTCTACGTCCCGCACACGACCGCGGGGGTGACGATCCAGGAGCACGCGGATCCGGCCGTCGCCCGCGACCTCGAGGCCGCGCTCGAGCGGATGGTCAGGGACGACTGGGGCTGGCAGCACATCGAGGAGGGAGAGGAGAATGCGCCCTCGCACGTGCGCGCATCGCTGATGAGCCCGCAGGTGCTTGTCCCGGTCGAGTCCGGGAAGCTGGCGCTCGGCACCTGGCAGGGAATCTTCTTCTGCGAGTTCGACGGGCCGCGCGAACGCAAGGTGCTCATCACGCCTCTCCACTAGCTCAAGGAGGTCAGATGGCAGTTGTGATGACGACAGTGATTCCCGCCAGCACGGACATGTACGACTCGATGAACCGGGAGATGGGCTTTCCCTCGGCCGTCCCGCAGGGGCTGATTGCCCACCACGCCGCCCAGACCGACGACGGTCTCCTGATCTTCGACATCTGGGAGTCGAAGGAGGACTTCGAGGCCTTCGCCGCCGAGAAGCTGGCGCCGGCGATGGAGAAAGTGACCGGCACCTCGGAGGGAAGCGGGGTCAAGCCCGTTTTCGGCGAGCTCTACAACGAGTTCCACCGCTGACGTCCCTGGCCGGCCTCCGCTCCCGCCCGGCGAAGCCGGGCTCCGCGGAGGCCTGACGCCGCTGGCGGCACGCTGCCTTACGGGTCTGTGCCAAGCACTATCCCCTCCGGCATCGCACCGCCAGCGGCGCCCCAGGAACGCCAGCGGGGCCACGGGGGTTACCCTGGCCCGATGGCCGCGCCGGTAACCAAGGATCAAGAGCTCGAGCTGAAGGTCGATTCGCTCGCCTACGGCGGGAACGGCGTCGC
>DASWEE010000017.1:0-1872 GCA_036394915.1 Gaiellaceae bacterium
GGATCAGCCGGCGGTAGGAGTCGAAGGCGAAGCGCTCGTTTCCGGTCGTCTTCGCGAGCCCGTCGGCGGCGACGTCGCTCAGGCCGAGGTTGAGGATCGTGTCCATCATCCCGGGCATCGAGACCGCCGCGCCGGAGCGGATCGAGAGCAGCAACGGTTCGTCGTGGTCGCCAAGGCGCTTGCCGGCCCGCTGCTCGAGACGCTCGACGTGCCGGGCGAGCTCGTCCTCCAGCCCGGCGGGGAGGCGCTTGCCCTCCGCCATGTAGGCGCGGCAGGCGTCGGTCGTGATCGTGAAGCCGGCAGGGACCGGAACCCCGATCTGCGTCATCTCGGCGAGACCGGCGCCCTTGCCGCCGAGCAGCTCCCGCCCGCCGCCGGAGCGGTCGTCGAAGTCGTAGACGTACGTCATCGGGCGCGAATCTTCCCACGTGCCGGGAATCCGGGTGCCCGGGAAAGGGGGTGCCCCGGCGGAGCACCCCTCCCGGACGTTCCTCAGTTCTTCAGGTCGAGCGTCTCGAACGCCTGCTGAGCGAGCGGCTTGATCGCCGCCTGCTCCTCGGGAGTCAGGGTCCCGCACGCGTCCGTCGCCGGCGGAGACGGCTCGTTCGCGAGCCTCGCCTCCGGGAAGTGCGCCGGGACGAACCTGACGGGGACCGCCTGGCGGTAGAAGTCCCACTTGTCATCCTCGTTGACGGCAAGCCGGACGTCGTGCCAGCCCGGAGTCGAGCTGAACTCGTGCGTCACCTTCGGGTCCGTCGTCGCAAGCGTCGTCCCGTCGCCGAAGTCCCAGTAGTACTTCAGGCCCTCGGCCTTCCCGTCCGCCTTGCGGGCGAACGATGCGTCGAAGCCGACCGTCGAGGTCAGGAACGGCTTCGCCGGATCGGTCTCGAAGTACGCGACCGGGCCGTCGGACTTGCTCTCCGAGCCACCGTACGCGTCCTTGGCGATCACGTACGACGTCCACGTCGCCGGCAGCTCGAGCGCCCGCTCGAGCCCTTCCGACGGCGACTCCACGCCGTCCGGCCCGTGCACCGTGCCGGAGGCGTAGTAGTTGAGGTGGGCGATCGTGTCGTCGTTCGTGTCGTAGAGCGCGTACTGGTTGAGCGTCGGCTTGCTCGCGTAGGACGCCGGGTACGGGTTCTCGTTGCCTCCGACCTGCTGGTTCGTGCTCGTGTCGTAGGCGCCGATGATCCCGTAGCCGGGAATGCCCCAGTCACGGATGAACGAGACCTGGTCGGTGCGGCCGGTGTTGTCGTCCACGACCGGCGAGTACTGCGCGATGTCGCTCTGCAGGTACGCCGGCACCGAAGCCGGGTTCGGGTTGACCGGCGTCGAGCCGACGTGGTCGAGCCTGAGCGGGTTCTCCAGCGGCAGGCTGAAGTTGTACTTCTGCCCCAGCACCTGGAACGCCTCGCTCACGGCGTCCGCGGTTGCGTTCCGGAAGGCCTGCGCATTCGCGAGGTTGTTCTGGATCCGCTGGATCGCCGTCGCGTTGTAGAGGTTGTTCGGCGTCGTGTACAGCGGGACGGCGTTGATGTTCGTGTACCACGGGCCGACGCCGCCGCCGACGATGTTGTTCAGGTAGTGCTCGGTGCCGAAGTGCCGGGCCGGGTACTCGATCCCGTTCTGGTCCATGTTCGCGACCATGAGGTACTGGCCCTGCGGACCGTCCGGGATCAGCCCGCCGACGTTGTCGATCCCGGCGGAGACCGGGCTGCCGACGACGTGCGGCGAGGCGAGCGGAGCGGACAGGTTGACGCCCGTGCCGGCGTCGTAGACCTGCGCACCGGTCGCGTGCGCCTTCGCGAGCGGCGATGCGAGCGTGATCCCCGTGCCGCCGGCGCCGGCCGTGCCGACCGTCTGGATCGTGTC
>DASWEE010000018.1:0-47757 GCA_036394915.1 Gaiellaceae bacterium
GAGCCGATCCCGCCGGAGGCGCCGGTGACGAGCACGCGCTTCCCTTGCAGCCCGGTCTCCACGAATGAGAGGCTACAAGCATGCGCGTCCACATCATCAGCGACATGGAGGGCGTCTCCGGCATCGTCAAGTGGGAGCAGACGACCGGCGGCGACCCGATGTACGAGGAGGGACGGCGGCTCTACACCGAGGAGATCAACGCGGCGATCCGCGGCGCCAAGGCCGGTGGGGCGAAGGAGATCGTGGTAATGGACTGCCACGGGGCGGGCAAGGGCTGGAGCTTCAACTCGCTCATCCCGGACTTGCTCGAGGACGACTGCGAGTTCGTCGTCCAGGAGATGTGGAGCGACTACACGGGCTTTCTCGAGGAAGGCTGCGACGCCGCGCTCTTCGTCGGCATGCACGCGATGGCGGGGACTCCGGACGGCGTCCTCAACCACACCGTCTCGGGTCAGGAGTGGCAGAACCTCTGGTTCAACGGCACGCTCGTCGGCGAGACCGGGATCAACGCGGCCCTCTGCGGCCAGTGGGGTTGTCCCGTCCTGCTCGTGACCGGGGACAAGGCCGTGTGCAAGGAGGGGACAGAGCTGCTCGGCGACGGGCTCACGACCGTGGCGGTGAAGGAAGGCCTGGGCCAGTTCGGCGCGCGCCAGATTCCCGCGCGCCGCGCGCGCCAGTTGATCGAGCAGGGCGCGAAGGACGCGCTCAAGAAGCTGGACGCGGTCGAGCCGTACGTCCCGGGCCGGCCCGCCGAGATCAAGGTGGAGTTCAAGGTCACGAACGCCGCGCGCGACTACGGCCGCAAGCCCGGCGTCGAGCAGTTGGATCCGCGAACTGTCGTCTCCCGCGCCGGCGATTGGTGGTCAGCGTGGCAGCAGTTCTTCTTCTAACTCCGCTCCTCCAAGTAACACAGTGTCACTAAGTCGGGGCGCGCGACTCGGCTCGGGACGCCTCAGAAGTCAAGTAACACTGTGTTACTTGACGGAGGCGGTGCTGGGCTCGACGATCTGCAGTTCCTCGACGAGCGTGAAGAACGCCTTCGCGTAGGGCGACTCCTCCGTCCGCGTCCGCACGTCGGCCCAGTCGACCTGCTCCCGCAGCGCACGGGCGACCTCGAGGGGGCTCTTGAGGTCGAGCGCCATCTCGTCGAGCGCGAGCAGCTTCATCACCAGCAGGTCTTCGGGGCACTGGACGAGCATCGGGACGGCGTAGACCTCGAACTCCTCGGCTCGCTCGAAGTAATCGTCCTTGACCTCCCCGTCGGCCGTCTCGAAGATCAGGTCGACGAAGACGTTGCCGTCCCAGGCCTTGTAGAGCCAGCCCTCGGGCGGCTTCTCGGGCCGGAAGCCGGCTGCCTCGAGGACCGACAGCGCCCGATCGGCGTCCCCGGGGCGCACGAAGAGATCGACGTCGTGCTCGGTCTCCGGCCCCCCGCGCGCTGAGGACGCGAGCCCTCCCCCGAGCATGAACGGAACCTCGGCCTCGCGCAGGGTTGCGGCCGCCTTCTTCAGGCTCTCGACCAGGTCGGGAAAGCGCGGCTCGTCGGACACGGCTGACCCGTACCCGCTGGAATCGTTTGCGAATCGGGCTTTCCGTGGAACACTCACCTCGTGACCGATCAGATCCGGATTGCAGCCGCCGGGGACATCCACTGCAGCGAGGCGAACCGGGACGCCGTGGCCGCCGCCTTCGACGAGGCCGAGCAAGCCGCGGAGCTGATCCTCCTGGCCGGCGACCTGACCACCTACGGCGAGCCGGAGCAGGCCGCAGTCCTCGGGGACATCTGCCGGGGCCGCGACGTGCCGGTGATCGCCGTACTCGGCAATCACGATTGGCACATGAACCGCTTCCACGAGGTCGTGGCGGCGCTCGAGTGGGGCGGGATCTGCGTGCTCGACCGGAGCTCGACCGTGAAGGAGGTCCGCGGGACGAGGGTCGGGATCGCCGGGACGAAGGGATTCGTGGGCGGCTTCCCCGACTCCGAGCTTCCCGATTTCGGCGAGCCGCTGCTGCGGTCCGTCTACGCCGAGACGACGGCGGAGGTCGAGGCGCTCGAGCGCGGTCTCCAGGAAATTCGGCACTGCCCGCTTCGGATCGCGCTCCTGCACTACTCGCCGACGACGACCACGCTCGAAGGTGAGCCGCGCGTGATCTGGGCCTTCCTCGGCAGCGACCGACTCGCGGCTCCGATCGCGAGGCACCGGCCCGACCTCGTCCTGCACGGCCACGGCCATGCGGGCCGCTTCGAAGGGGCGATCGGCGACGTCCCCGTCTACAACGTCGCAGTCCCGGTCATGGGACGGGACTTCTGGATCTTCGAGCTCGAGGGTGGGATGGAGACGCCCGCCGAGCAGCCGGAGATCCACGTCGAGGACGAAGCCGCGCAGCCGGCGGCCGGACCGCACTAGTCGTTACGGGGCCGGAGTCGTGATCGTGGCCGTCGTCGTGACCGGCGGCGGGGGCGGCGGGGGAGGCGGCGGCGGAGGAGGAGGCGGCGGCGGCGGAGTAGGAGGAGGAGGAGGCTCGACGGCGTTCTGCTCGTGGCCTTTCGGTTTGCCTTTGCCGTGCTTCTCCTTGTGCCTTTCCTTCTTGCCCTTGCCGTGCTCGGCCGGATGGGTCTGCGCCGGAGGGGGCGGCGGAGGTGCCGTCGTGGGGGAAGCGGGCGGGGGAGGCTGGTTTCGGTGGGTCACCGGAACGGAGTTCCCGGCGCGTCCCCTGTCGCCGCCGGTCAGCGCCATCGAGGCGATCCCTCCTGCGGCTAGCAGCAACAGGGCCGCTCCGAGCGGAAGCGCCAGACGTCTCCGTCGCGGCCGCCGTGGCGGAGACATCACCACCGTCGGCTGTACGCCTTCGACGGCCGCCCGCAGCTCGGCCACCAGCTCGCCCGCGCTCGCCGGTCTCCGGGACGGATCCTCGGCGAGCGCGCGCGCCAGGACCGTCTGCACCTCAGGAGACGAGTCGGCACCAAGGAGCTCCTTCGCGACGACGCCGAGGCCGTAGACGTCGCTCGCGGGCGTAGCGCGCTCGCCGTTCGCCTGCTCGGGCGACAGGTAGCCGACCGTTCCCAGAACGGTTCCGGTCAACGTCTCATCCGGGCTCGCCTCGTCGAGGATCCGGGCGATCCCGAAATCGGCGATGTACAGCTGGCCTTGCGGGTCGAGGAGCAGATTGGCAGGCTTGACGTCGCGGTGGACGATCCCCTTGGCGTGGGCCGCGTCGAGTGCCGCCGCTGCTTGCTCCAGCCAGGCGAGCGCCTGTTCCGGGGGCACCGGGCCGGCTGCGAGGCGGTCGGCGAGCGTCCCGCCCTCGACGAGCTCCATGACGATGAAAGGCCTCCCCTCCCATTCGCCGACGTCGAAGATCGTGACAACATGCGGCTCGCCGGAAAGGCGCGCCGCCGCCGTTGCCTCACGCTTGAAGCGCCTGCGGACGTCCTCGCCGCCCGCGGCGCGGTCGGCCAGGACCTTGACGACGACCTTGCGTTCGAGCTCGACGTCCTCGGCGACGTAGACGTCTGCCATGCCGCCCCGGCCGATAAATTCGGGATCGGCGTAGCGCGGCGGGAGCGCTGAGGTCTCCGGCGCCATACCCGGTCTTGTCTAGCCGGATCGGTCGCTCCGCAAACCCCCGGCGATTCTGTGAGCAAAATCTATTTGCAACTGCTCGAATCGGATGCGAGAATCGCACCTATGCGTTCCCACGTCGTGGCCGAGCAGGAGATTCGGGGCAGCCGCCGCACGGGCGACACCGCGGAGACCCGGGTCACGCTGGACGCGGCGGGCGGCTCCGACCGTCTCGAACAGCGTGTCGTCCGGTTCGGGCCGGGCCGCTCCAAGCCTCAGCAGCTCGGGGAGGTCCAGGGAATCCTCTATGTCGTGGAAGGCAGCGGGATGCTCCACGTCGGCGGGCGAGAGCACGCCCTCCAGCCCGAAGCCGGGGCGTACTTCATCGCGGGCGAGAGCTTCGAGATCGACAACCCCGGCGCGGGCCCGATCGTGACGGTGCTCGTCACCTCGAGGCCGCCGAACGGCGCCACGCCGGTCCCGGACCCGAGGGTGGTGCGATACGAGGACCGCCCGCCGTTGCCGGCGGGCAAGGATCGGGAGTTTCGGTACCTCGTCCACCGCGATACCGGCTGCCCGGACGTGACGCAGTTCGTCGGGATGATCCCCCCGGGGCGCGCGCCGAACCACAGTCACGTCTACGACGAGGTCATCTACGTCCTCGAAGGGCGGGGCACGCTCCACGTCGAGGGGAGGGAGTTCGCGATCGAGCCCGGGACGTGCATGCACCTGCCGCCGCTGCTGGAGCACGCGCTCGAGAACGAGAGCGGCTCGCAGATGCGCGTACTAGGCGTCTTCCACCCCTCCGGCGACCCGGCCTCCCGCGCGTACGAGGCAAACGAATGAGGCCGGTTAGAGTCTCATTGCGTAGCAGCACTACCCAGTGAGGAGGAAGGTATGAGGAGATTGTTACTAGCTGCGGCACTTGCGGCGGGGGTTGCGGTCCTGGCTACAGCCGCCTTCGGCGCGACGAAGGGGGCGAGCAAGCCCTCGTCTCAGGCCGCGTCGGCCACCGCGCTCGTTTCCTGCAAGTCGGCGCAGATCGGCGGCATGTTCCCGCTCACCGGCCCCGCGCCTGGGATCGGCGATGAGCAGAGGAATTGGGCCGTTCTGGGCCTCGACCAGACGAACAAGGCGCTGAAGACGAAGTTCAAGATGCTTCAGCGCGACACAATGCTCAGCGCGTCCGAGGCTGCGACGGTCGCCCAGGAGCTCGCGTCCAACGGCAACGTCCTCGCGGTCGTCGGCCCTGCCGGTAGCCAGGAAGTCGTGAACGCCGGCCCGGTCTTCACGCGGGCGAAACTGCCGTTCGTCTCCAGCTCGGCCACCCGGACCGTGCTGACCGACGGGTCGATCCCAACCTTTTCTCGGGATGTGCCGAACGACAGCATCCAGGGACCGACGATCGGCAAGTTCACGCGGACGAACCTCAAGGCGAAGCGCGTCGTCGTGATCGACGACCAGACGAGTTACGGCGCCCCACTCGCCGACGGCATCGAGGCGTACCTGAAGTCGCATGGAGCGACCGTGACCCGCAAGTCAGTGCCACGATCGCAGAGCGACTTCTCCGCGCTGGTGACGAGCATTCCGTCCAATACCCAGGTTGTCGTCCTCGCCTGGCAGGTCGCCTCGAACGCCCAGCAGTTCGCGCGGCAGATGCGCGAGCAGGCCAAGAGCGCCAAGATATTCGGATCCGACGGTCTCTTCGATCCTGCGGCGTTCACCGTCGAGGGGGCGTACGTCTCGATCTTCGCCCCGGTGCTGCCGGCCGGGAACAAGTATGCGAAGGCGTATGCGAAGCGATTCCACAAGGAGTTCGGAAGCTTCGGCCCGCCGGCATACGTCGCCACCGAGATCGAGGTCGCGGCTCTCAAGACCTCATGCAAGAACGGTACGGCGAGCCGTGCCGAGGTCGCCAAGGCGATTCGCAAGACGAAGCTCAAGACGACGCCGCTTGGCGCCTGGAAGGGCTTCACCGCCAAGGGTGACCCGAAGGGAGCTCACTTCTACATCTACAAGATCGTCAACGGGAAGTACAAGCGGGTCTTCTAGGCAACCCGTGAGACAAGCGGAACGGCGTGCGGCCCACCCCACAGGTGGGCCGCAGTCGTTTTAGGATCCCCGCGCGGTGCTGCCCCTCGCCTTCGACTGGACGACCTTCGGCCAGTTCACAGTCGACGGCCTGACCCTGGGCAGCGTCTACGCCCTGATCGCCCTCGGCTACTCGATGGTGTACGGGATCCTCAAGCTCCTCAACTTCGCTCACGGCGACGTCTACATGGTCGGCGCGTTCATCGGCTACTACGTGCTGACGGCGTTCGGGGGCTCGCTGCACGCCACCGCGAACGTGACGTTCATCATCGTCGCGATGTTCGCGGCCGCGATGATCGGCTGCGGCGTGCTCGGCGTGGGAATCGAGCGGTTTGCGTACAGGCCGTTACGAAATGCACCGCGTATCGCGCCGTTGATCAGCGCGCTCGGTGTCTCGTTCTTCCTCGAGAACGCCGCGATCGTCCTGTTCGGCGGCCGGCCCAAGGACTACGACATCTTCGATCTGGGCGGGAACCCGCAGGCTCTGATCCCCGGCCCGCTGTTCAAGCACACCCTGGAGGTCGGCGGGGTGAGGATCTCGCTCGTCCGGATCATCGTGATCGTCACCGCCGCCGCCCTGATGGTGATGCTGGCGCTGCTCGTCAAGTACAGCCGGCTCGGGAAGGCGATGCGCGCGACGGCGTTCGACCGCGAGGCGGCTTCGATGATGGGCATCGACGTCGACCGCGTGATCATGGCGACCTTCTTCATCGGCTCCGCCCTCGCGGGCGCAGGCGGGGTGATGGTCGGCCTCTTCCTCGGCAAGATCGACACGTTCATGGGCTTCATCGCGGGACTGAAGGCGTTCACCGCCGCGGTCGTCGGCGGGATCGGGAGCATCCCGGGCGCGATGCTCGGGGGCCTTCTGATCGGCCTCGCCGAGGCGTACGCGATCGGGTATGCGCCCCAGGGCTCGACCTTCGTCGATCTGTACGTGTTTGCGCTCCTGATCATCGTCCTGATCATCCGCCCCCGAGGATTGCTTGGGGCGAAGGCGATCCAGAAGGTCTGAGATGGCGGAGACTCCCGAGACTCCCCAGGTTCCGGATGCCGGAGACCGCCCGCGGATCGGCGTGGACGAATGGGTCGCGGAGGCGGAAGGCCGCGACGAGCGCTACCGCGGCCGGCTGGGCGAGCTCCGGCGGCGGTACGACCAGATTCCCGTCCCGGGCCGCTTCGCAGCGTTCCTGATCGTCGCCGCCACGATCCCGTTCATGACGAGCTCGGACTACATCGTCCGCGTCGGGATCAATACCTTGCTGTTCGCCCTCCTTGCCCTCGGGCTGAACGTCGTCGTCGGCTACGCGGGGCTCCTCGACCTCGGCTACATCGCCTTTTACGGCTTCGGCGCCTACATGTACGGGATCCTCTCCTCGAACCAGTTCCACATCCACTGGCCGGCGGAGGCGACTGTTCCGCTCGTCATCGTGGGGTCCGCGCTCCTCGGCCTCTTGCTCGGGCTCCCCTCGAGGCGCCTGCTCGGGGACTACCTCGCGATCGTGACGCTCTTCTTCGGGCAGGCGTTCTACACGTTCGTCAACAACGCCAACCGGATCACCCTCCCCTGGAAGCACCATCCGACTGACTTCACCGGCGGGCCGAACGGGCTCTCGAACATCGACCAGATGAAGTTCTTCGGCTACGAGTTCAACAGCCTGCGCCAGTACTTCTGGCTCGCGCTGGGAACGCTGGCGGTCGTCATGGTGCTGCTTCACTTCGTCAGCGAGTCGCGCACCGGGCGCGCCTGGCGCGCACTTCGCGAGGACCCCCTCGCGGCCGAGGTGATGAGCATTCCGGTCAACCGGCTGAAGCTCCTGGCGTTCATGTTCGGCGCGGCCACGGCCGGGCTCTCGGGATCGATCTTCGCCGCAGTTCAGATCAACGTCTTCCCGGAGGACTTCTACATCCCGGTGCTGATCACGATCTACGCAATGGTGATCCTGGGCGGGGCGGGGAGCCTGGCCGGGGCCGTGCTCGGGGCGATCACGATCAACGTCGTGCTCGAGGTCCTGAGGACGCCGGAGCACGCCCGCTACGTGTTCTACATCGCGATCCTGCTCGGCTTGCTCGTGATCTTCCGGCCCTGGTGGCGGCTGGCGATCGTCTTAGGCGGCCTCATCGGCTTCGGGTTTGCGATCCGCGCGATCGTGGACGCGACCTGGCCCCGTGGAACTGCAGGGTCGTCGCCCGGCGGTGGTTGGGTGACCCGCGTGGTCGACCACTGGGTGATCCTCCCGCGCGATCCGTACTACATTGGGAACGCGGCCTTCGGCGCGCTCATCATCGCCGTGCTCGTGCTCACGCTGCTCAAGGGCTGGTGGCGCACGATCCTCGTCATCCCCGTCCTCTATCTGGCAGCGTTCGTGTGGGAGAACCGGCTCGTGGCGGAGGGCGCCGGCGCGACCAGGCTGATCCTGCTCGGGTCGATCCTGGTCGTCGTCATGCACGTGCGGCCGCAGGGGTTACTCGGGACGGCGCGGGTGGAGATCGCGTGACGGTGCTGCTCGAGCTGAAGGGGTTGTCGAAGGCATTCGGCGGGCTGCGGGTGATCGACGATCTGGACCTCATCGTGAACGAGCGCGAGATCGTCAGCGTGATCGGCCCGAACGGCGCCGGCAAGACGACGCTCTTCAACTTGATCACCGGCATCTACCGGCCGGACGCGGGCCAGATCCGGCTCGAGGATCGCAATCTCGTCGGCATGCCCGCGCACAAGATCACGAAGCTCGGGATCGCCCGCACCTTCCAGACCCTTCGCCTGTTCCTGAACATGACCGTGCGCGAGAACGTGATGGCGGCTCAGTATGGACGCACGAAGGTGGGGCCGTTGCGGGCGATGCTGCGCCTGCCCGGGACAAGGCGCGAGGAGCGGGAGATCCGGCAGCGGGCAGAGGAGAAGCTGAGCTTCTTCGGCCAGCGCCTGATGGGCTACCGCTGGGATCAGCCCGCGTACAGCCTCTCGTACGCGAACCGGCGGCGGCTCGAGATCGCGCGCGCGATGGCGACCGAGCCTCGCATCCTGCTGCTCGACGAGCCTGCTGCGGGGATGAATCCCGTCGAGACGCACGAGATCACCGAGCTGATCGGGAAGCTGCGCGATGAGGGCGGCTACACGATCCTCGTGATCGAGCACGACATGCACGTCGTCGAGGGGATCTCGGACCGGGTGGCCGCGCTCGACCACGGGGTCAAGATCGCCGAGGGCTCGTTCGAGGAAGTGGCGACGAACGCGCGGGTGATCGAGGCATATCTGGGGCTGCGCGGGGCGGAGGAAGCCGATGCTGCTCCGGCTTAACGGGGTCGACACCTACTACGGGCAGATCCACATCCTTCAGAGCCTCAACCTCGAGGTCGCGGAGGGCGAGCTCGTCTGCCTGCTCGGGGGCAACGCATCGGGGAAGTCGACGACGCTGAAGACGATCCTCGGGATCGTCCAGCCCCGCAACGGCACCGTCGAGTTCGCGGGCGAGGACGTGACCGGGAGGACGACGAGCCACCGGATCAAGCAGGGGATGGCGATCGTGCCGGAGAACCGGCGGCTGTTCGCGCCGATGTCGGTGCGGGAGAACCTCGAGATGGGCGCGTACTTGCAAGGCCGGGCGAAGAAGGAGGATTTCGAGCGGGTCTATTCGCTCTTCCCGTTGCTGCACGAGCGGCGCAACCAGCTCGCGGGGACGCTCTCCGGGGGCGAGCAGCAGATGGTGGCGATGGGGCGGGCGCTGATGTCGCGGCCGAAGCTGCTCTTGATGGACGAGCCGTCGATGGGGCTCGCGCCGATCCTCGTCGAGCGCAACTTCGAGATCATCAAGCAGGTGCACGAGGCTGGAGTCGCCGTCCTCGTGGTCGAGCAGAACGCGAACATCTCCTTGTCGATCGCGGACCGCGGCTACGTCCTCCAGACCGGGCGGATCGTCCTGACGGGCGCTGCGAAGGAGCTCCTCGAACACGAGGACCTGAAGAAGGCCTACCTGGGCCGCTGAGCGCCGCGCACATGATGGTGCATCTCCGCAACGCATTCGTAACACCGGGGTCAGACCCCGGATTGCGAGTTGGCGCCTGGTTGAGCGGATCGGTGCGGTCCACGGGGGTCAGACCCGCTTGAGGGTGGTCGAGGTGTTGTGACGCAAGTGTGTCTTTGCGCTTTTCGGCTGCAATGGCCAAGATTCACGAGATGACGACTCCAGCCGACAGGGCGCTTGCCGCCATGCAGTTGAACGGCGAGCCGCGACGGCCGGAGCAGCCGGAGCGCGAGCGCCCGCTCCTCGTCGGGGCGCTCCCGGACCGCATCCGCCACCGCTTCCCCATCTTCCAGAAGCGCCTCTACATCAACTCGTGCTCGCAGGGCGCGCTGTCGGACTCGGTGCGCGAGGCCTACGCGCGCTACCTGGAGGACTGGGACGAGCGCGGCGCGCCGTGGGAGTACTGGGTCGAGAAGACTGAGGATGCGCGCCGCGTGTTCGCGCGGCTCGTCGACGCGGATCCGGACGAGGTCGCGGTCACGACTTCGCTCTCCGCCGGCCTCAGCGCGATCGCGACCGGCCTTCGCTACGCGCGCCGACCGAAGATCGTGCTGACGGACTGGGAGTTTCCGACCGTCGGACAGATCTGGCACGCCCAGGAGTTGCGCGGCGCCCGCGTCATCCACGTGTCTGCGGACGGCGACGGGACGATCCCCTTCGAGCGCTTCGAGCAGGCGATCGACGACGAGACGGCGATGGTCTCGATCACCCACGTCTGCTACCGGAACGGCGCGATGGTGGACGTGGAGAAGGTCGTCCAGCTCGCCCACGAGCGCGGAGCTCTCGTCCTGCTCGACGCGTACCAGTCGGCGGGCTCGCTCCCGCTGGACGTGCGCGAGCTCGGCGTCGACTTCCTCGCCGCGGGCGTCCTCAAGTACCTGCTCGGTTCGGCCGGCCTGGCTTTTCTGTACGCGAAGCGCGACGTGGTCGAGCGGATCTGGCCGACCGCGACCGGCTGGTTCGCCGACCAAAACGTCTTCGAGATGGACCACCGCGACTACTCGCCGGCCGCGGACGCGCGCCGCTTCCAGTCGGGCACGCCGCCGATCCCGTCCATCTATGCCGGCATCGCCGGGATGGAGCTGATGGAGGAGATCGGGATCGAGGAGACACGCGTCCACGTGCGCGAGCTGAACTCTCGTCTGATCGACGGGCTCGACGACCTCCGGGCCACCCTGGCGACGCCGCGGCGCCCGAAGAGGCGCGGTGCGCTCATCTGCGTGCGCTCGACCGATGCATCCGCTCTCGTCGACGTACTCGGGCGAGAGGGGATAGTCACCTCGTCACGCGACGGCAATCTGCGGATCTCGGCCCATTGCTACAACTCGACCGACGACATAGACGAGGTGCTTGCGGCGCTCAAACGGCACCGCAAGCTCTTCGCCTAGACGCCTTTAGAAGCCGCCGATACCGTTCGGCGTGCCGACGCCTGTGGGGCCGTCGTAGCCCGGGGCGCCGATGCACATGGTGGTCGCACAGATACCGTTGGATCCGGCGGTGACGTCGTGCAGGCTCCCCGTGTGCGCGTACGGGATCGAGGCCGGATACGGAGTTGAGGACGCGTTCCCCGCCAGCCCGTAAACGGCTCCGATCAGCGGCGCGGACAGGCTGGTCCCGCCGACCTTGAACCACCCCGTCTGGCCCTGATAAGCCGTGGTGTCGTAGACCGACGCGCCCGTTGTCGGATCGGCGTCGGCGGCGACGTCGGTGTTGCCGCGCGCCGAGCCGCAACCGGTCAGGGCCCACCCGGCGGCGGAGGTCTGCCACGGCTGTGCCCCGAACACGGTGCTACAGCCGCTGCCTGTCCCGTTCCAGACGGACTCGGCTCCGTAGGTGTTGCCAGGGCCGAGGATCAAGGTCGTGCCGCCCACGGCGATCACGTGCGGCGACGAGGCGGGAACCTCGACTCCGTAGCCGTTGTCGCCGGACGAGACGGTGATCGCGACGCCCGGATGGTTGTAATGGGACTCGTAGCTCGTGAAGCCTGAGCTCTCGGTCCCGCCGTACGAGTTCGAGATCACGTTCGCACCGAGGCTCGCCGCTGTGTCCACGGCAGTCGCGAGGTTGGCGAACGAGTTCGTCCTCGACTCGACGAGGATGATCTTGCAGTTCTGGCAGATCGCATGGGCGGTCTCGACGTCGAGCGCGATCTCGAGCGCCCAGCCTGCGTCCCTTCGCGGCAGCGGATTCGTCCTCCCGTTCTGGTTGACCTTGACGAAGCAGGCCGTCTGCGAGCTGACGGTCGGGCACGTCGGCAGGTCCGGAATGCCGTAGGTCTGGTCGTAGACCGTCAGGTCGTTGCGGATCGTGGGATCGTCGAAGGCGTCGACGATTGCGATCGTCTGCAGTGACGAAGACGTCGTCGGCAGGTTGTACGCGCCGTGGAACTCCGCCGGGCCGTAGCCCGTCGGCGAAGTGGTCGCGTTCGGATTGCCGTTGCGGTCAGTGACGACCTGCGCGTGGCAGCGCGTCGCGTCGATCGCGGGGCCTGGACACACGGCCTGGTAGTTGGCGTGGCTGTTCGCCGCACCTGCAGAGGAAATCAGCGCGAGCGGCGCAACCAGCACAGCGAGCGCCGCGGCCCTCAGAACATGCTTCATGAGGTTCTCCCTAAATAGTTGACTAAAGCGCGGATCTAGAGCGCGGATGGTAGCCCGATTTCTCGGTTGCCTCAAGCTCAACTTTTAGCCTCATACGAAATGCATATCCGTGGCCTCGCCCTCGTCGACGGCGCGCGCGCACGTCGGGCAGTACCAGCGGGCCTCGAGCGGCGTGCCGCAGGCCGAGTGTCGAATCGGCTCGGCGCCCTCCGACTGTCGTGCGCCCCAGTCGGAGAGGAGCCGCAGGGCACCCGCGAGCTCGCGGCCCGACTCGGTCAGCTCGTAGACGAACCGGCGCGGGCGGTCCGAGTAGGGCTGCGCGACGACGAGCGCCTCCTGCTCCAGGCGCTTGAGCCTTTGGGAAAGGATGTTGGACGCAATCCCGATCCGCTCGACGAGCTCGGCAAAGCGGCGCGGCTCCTCGAGCAGCGACTCCACGATCAAGAGCGTCCACCGATCGCCGACACGCGCGACCGCCTCGGCCAGGGGAGACTCGGGCTCTGTGGTCATCGCGCTCATCCTAGACCTCTATGGTAACTTGCAATTCACAAGTTACTATCGAGGAGGCAGGAAATGCAGCTATTGCAAGAGATCCAAGGGGCGATCGGAGCCCTCGCCGACGAGGTGGGGCCGAAGGTGGCCGGGGTCGGCCGCTTCGGCTCGGGGGTCGTGATCGGAGACGGGTTGGTGCTGACGAATGCGCACGTGATCCGCCGCGAGCACGTGCGCGTCAGGTTCGCAGACGGACGCACCGAGTCCGGAACGGTTGCCGGCATCGACCCGGAAGGCGACGTGGCCGTCATCTCGGCGGATACCGGAGGCATCGAGCCGATCGAGTGGGCCGACGGGGATGCGCTCGGCGCCGGCACGCCGGTGTTCGCGCTCGCCAATCCGGGCGGTCGCGGCTTGCGCGTGACGCTTGGGTTCGTCTCGTCTGTCGGGCGGAGCTTTCGCGGCCCGCGCGGCCGCCGCATCAAGGGGAGCGTCGAGCACACCGCGCCGCTCGCTCGCGGCTCATCCGGAAGCCCGATCGTCGACGCGGAAGGGCGGCTGCTCGGTCTGAACACCATCCGGCTCGAAGGTGGCCTGATCCTGGCGATCGCCGCCGACGCAGGGCTGCGCGAGCGCGCGACCTCCCTCAGTCGCGGCGAGGCTCCGACGCGAGCAACGCTCGGGCTCGCGCTTGCGCCGCCGCGTGTGGCTCGGCGGCTGCGGAGCGCCGTGGGTCTCCCGGAGCGGGACGGCCTGCTCGTGCGTGGCGTCGTTGAGGAGAGCCCCGCCGAGCGCGCCGGGATCGAGAAAGGGGACCTGATCGTGTCCGCCGGGGGAACGGCGATTGCGGGTGTCGACGATCTGTACGAGCTGCTCGACAAGACCGGGCCGGAGGGCAAGATCGAGCTCGAGCTCGTCCGCGGAACGGACGAGCGTGCGGTCGAGGTCACGCTCGGATGACCGAGGTCTCCGAGCGAGAAGCACTGGACGCCTATTCGCGACTCGTCACCGAAGTCGCCGAGCAGCTGACGCCGTCGGTCGCGAACCTCAGGGTGATGCGGCGCGCGCGCGGCGGCCGCGTTCCGGTCGGGCTCGGAAGCGCGATCGTCCTCACTCCCGACGGCTTCTTGCTCACCTCCGCACACGTGGTCGCGGGGCGAACGGACGGCGGCCGGGCGGGCCTCACCGACGGGCGCGAGCTCGGATACGAGGTCGTCGGCCGCGACGATCTCTCCGAGCTGGCGGTGCTGCGTGCCGACGGCGATGATCTGGTTCCGGCCGAGCTGGGCGATGCGGAATCGCTGCGCGTGGGGCAGCTCGTCGTGGCGATCGGCAACCCACACGGGTTCGCCGGCTCGGTCACGGCCGGCGTCGTGTCGGCGCTCGGGCGCTCCCTGCCGGCCGCCGGCCGCGGGCGGATGATCGACAACGTCATTCAGACGGACGCGGCCCTGAACCCGGGAAACTCGGGCGGCGCGCTCGTGGACGGAAAGGGCCGCGTGGTCGGCGTCAACACTGCGGTCGCGGGGATCGGGTTGGGACTCGCCGTACCGATCAACGCCACCACCCGGCGAGTGATCGGCGCGCTCATGAGCGAGGGCCGTGTCCGGCGCGCCTACCTCGGCGTCGGCGGCGGCACGAGGCCGTTGCCGCCGCGGACCGCGCGCAGCCTTGGGCGGAGGACGTGCGTCGAGGTGGTCGAGGTCGCGCCCGGCAGCCCGGCGGAGGCCGCCGGGCTGCGGCCGGAAGACCTGATCGTCGCGGTCGCCGGCGAGCCGGTCGAGACGGTGACCGACCTGCAGCGCCTGATGGTGGCGGAGCTGATCGGGTTCAACCTGACGCTTTCGCTCATCCGCCAGGGCCGTCCGCTCGAGGTCGATCTCGTCCCCGAGGAGCTCACCGCCTAAAACCGGTGCCTGGCACGTGCCTGGCACCCGCCTGGCACCCGCCTGGCACCGGGGCGTCCGTAGAAGCCGTGTGCCTGTGGACGGCGCCTCTACCATGCAGCCGATGAGATTCGCCCTCGCTCTGCTGGCTGCAGCCGCGCTGGCGGCCGGAGTGGCCACCACCGCGAAAGGCCTGTCCGAACCGGCTTACATCAAGGCCGCTAACAAGATCTGCTCGCAGCGGGCTGCGAAGCTGGCAAGGCTCCCGAACCTCTCCTTGCGGAAGATCTCGGCGAAGCAGCTTGCCGCGCGGGTGCAGAAGGTGCTGTCGATCTACCGGCCGACGTACCGGCAGCTCCGAGCCCTGAAGCCCCCGCGGGCTTTCTCGTTCCTCGTTCCCCGCTGGCTCCACTACGAGGCCTTGCGGATCGGCGCCTGGAAGGACGCACTCGGCGCCGCGAAGCGCGGCAAGAAGGCGCTCGCGCGCGGCTACCTCGGCAGATCGAACGTGCTCGGCGTACGGGCGGCGGAGATCTCGACCGGGCTTGGCCTCAAAGACTGCGAGTGAACTCGGCGCATCGTGAGTTGGTTGCCGCCGTCACAAACCGTTCGAGGAAGTGACGCGTATGGCAAAGTGTGATGGAGCGAATGTCTCGGAGGCGACTATCCGTCACCGCACTGGTCGTGGTTTCCATGGCGGGACTGGCGGCAGGCCTCCTTCTCGCCACTGGTAGCGGCGCCGAGCCGGCCGCGAAGGGCCGGCCGGGCGTGCTCGCCAGCGGTCGCTTCACCTCGATCGAATGGCCGACGTCGGGCAGGGCGAAGATCGTCCGGATGGCCGACGGTTCCCTCAAGCTCGAGCTGCGCAATCTGCAGACGCAGGAGGCCCCCGAGCTCTACCTCTTCATCGCCCCGACCAACGGCAGCGGCGGAGAGCGCCGGAAGATCGCCGACCTCCGCTCCGTCACGGGTGATCAGGACTACAGCCTTCCAGCGGACGTCGCGCGCAACCCCCACCAGGCCGTGATCATCTGGTGCGGCTCCTGCAACAAGGCCTGGGGCTCGGCCCACCTGCGCCCGAACCGGCAGACGTCGTAGCCCGGAGCAACGTCCTCTGGATCGGCGGTCCGCCGCGGTCGGGCAAGACCACGGTCGCGACCCGCGTCGCGCGGCGCCACGGGCTGCGCTGGTACAACGCCGACGCCCACACCTGGGCGCACCGCGATCGTGCGATCGCCGCAGGGCATCCGGGCGCGATCCGGTGGGAGGCGATGACCCCCGACGAGCGCTGGGTGACAACCACGCCGGAGCGGATGCTCGAGCTCTCGATCGACCTCGAGCGCTGGCCGATGATCGTCGACGACCTCAGCCGTCTGCCTGCGACGCCTCTGATCGTGGCCGAGGGCTCGACGGTGCCGCCCGACCTCGTAGCGCAGGGGATCGCGGACCCCACCCGAGCCGTCTGGCTCCTGCCGACCCCTGAGCTGCAGCGGGAGCGGCTCGGCGCGCCGAGGGGTGTCTCCGACCCGGATCGTGCCCGCGAGAACCTCGCGGGGCTCTACGCTCTGATCGGCGCGGAGATCGAGCGGCAGGCCGCCGAGCACGGCGTGCATGTTCTCCATGTCGACGGCTCGCTGGCCGTCGACGAGACCGTCGCCGCAGTCGAAGAGCTCTTCGCCGAGCCGCTGGCCGAAGGCCCGAGAGCCGAGACGCGGGAGGAACGGGCCGCATTGACGCGCTACGCGAACGAGGTGCTCGTGGCGCAGTTCGAGGCGTACTTCGCGCGCCCCTGGACAACCGGCACGACCAAGGCGACCAGCCTTCCGTTCGCATGCGAGTGCGGCGACCCGGACTGCGAGGCGGTCGTCGAACTGGCCGTCGTCGTGTTTCCGGCGGACGAGCCCGTGCTGGCCGAGGGTCACGCCACAACGAGCGCGACTGAATGGGAGTAAGGTGGAACGCAGCAACCGAGGGGAATCGATCTTTGTGGACGGGGTCTCGCGCCAACGGCTGGCACTGCTTGCCGTGGCAGCGCTCGTAGCAGTCGCACTCCTTGCCGCCACAGCGGGAGCGCTCAGCGCACCTGACGTCGCGCAGAAGAAGCCATTGTCCGCCTGCGCCAAGGCGAAGGCCGCGTTGCGGACGGCCAAGACGAAGAAGGCCAAGGCCAAGGCGGCGGCACGGGTGAAGCGCGCGTGCAAGAAGCCCAAGCCGAAGCCGCCGGTCAAGAACGTCTCGCTCTCGCTGGACACCGCCAGAGCGGCCACGCAGACGATCGGCCCCGAGGGAGGCTCGGTGACCGCAACTGCAGCCAACGGCACAACCTTCACGCTCGCGCTGCCGAAGGACGCGCTGGTCGGAGCGACCGAGGTGCACGTCATCCCGGTCAAGTCGGTGACGGGGCTCGGCGGGCACGCACGCGTCGCCGGTGCCGTCCAGCTCGAACCCGAAGGGCTCGGCCTCTTCAAGACGGCGACGCTGACAATCAAGCCTTCCTCGCTCACCGGCAAGCCGACGCAGGCATTCGGCTGGTACGGCGCGGGACGGACGCTCGGCCGCTATCCCTCGACGCGAACCGGTGGGCGGCTCGAGCTCCAGATCACCCACTTCTCAGGCGACGGCGTCGCTCAGGGAGAGGGCGTCGACTGGTCGAACTGGCAGAGCATCACAGACGCGATGCAAGCGCACTATCAGCAGTCCGTCCGCCCCCTGATGACCAAGGCCGAGACGGACGACTCGGTCTTCGTCCGGGCGATGCAGGACTACCTCGGCTGGGCGCGACAGATAGCGCTCCTCGGACTCGACGAGTCGTTTACCAAAGAGCTCGCCGGTCTCGCCGAATCGGCGAAGAAAGCGCTCCGAAACTACGTCGACAAATCGTCCGAGCGATGCGTCAAGCAGCACAAGGTGGGAGAGATCACCATCCTCGTGATGGCGGCCAGGCAGGCGGCGCTGCTCGGGGACGAACAGCAGTCGGACGATGCGTTCGAGAAGGCCAAGAGCTGCGGCCATTTCGAGCTCGACTTCGAGACGGTCATGGCGCGGACCGCCCCGCCGCCCCCCACCTTCATCAGCGAGATCAGGCTCGAGAGCCATGTCCGCGTGCTGGGCCTGAAGCTGGACGCGTTCGTCGTCGGCCAGGTCTCGGGAGAGAAACAGCTCGAGTACCTCTCGTGGAACTACACAGGGACGGCTGAAGTGGGGGGTTCCTCGTGTAGCTACGCGCCGGACGCTACCCACCTCGGCGATCCATTCCGTGTAACGAGCGTCTCCGGCCTGCTGCCAAAGCTGAAAGCGGTGGCGGGCCCGGACGGCCGACCCGAGTTCGATCCTCCCTCGATTTCCCTCTCCGTCTATCCCGGCAAGCCCACAGAGGCGGTCAGAGTCGAATGTGCAGACGAGGACGGCACGCGCTCCACAGTGGTGCTTCCGGCGGTGACCTGGTACTACGCCATGTTCGGCTTCCTGTATTCCGGTCAGGCGGAGGGAGACAGCTTTCGGATCGACAGCTGGGACTTCCTGGGCGGTTCGGTGTACGCACGCAAGACGTACGAACGGACGCGGGTCAGCACCGAAGGCGTGCAGCAGACGGTAACCGAGCGCACCACCTACGACCTCAGACACACGCCTCAGTCGTAGAGTCAGTTCCGGCTAGCCCGGCGGGATCGACCGCGCGAACCTGAAGAAGTTGTCGGGGTCGTACTGCGACTTAACGTGGCGCAGCCTCGCGAGATTCGTTCCGTAATAGGCGTGCTCCCAGTCGGGGAGCTCCGGATCGATGTAGTCCTGGTACGCGAATCCCGACCGGTACGGCGCGATCGCCGAGTAGAGACCGTTCGCCCACTCGAGGTTGGCTGTGATCGTGGCCTCCGAGGCGCCGGCGTGCCATCGCGCCTGGTACTGCGAGATGAAGCGTCCCGCCCGATGCATGTAGGCGGTTGCATCCGGGGGCACGTCGTTGACCGCCCCGTCACACGCTTCGAGGATGACCTTGCCCACGGTGTGCGTCTCGGAGAAGGGAGCCGGAGTCAGGAGAGGGTCGCACTGGCGCTTCTCCAGCCACGCGACGAGCGTCTCGAATCCGTCGCCCGGCCACGGTTGCGATGCGACATCCGACTTGGCGTAGAGCGCTGGACGCGGGAGCTTCCCTTTCGGCGAGAGCCCCGCGTCCCGGCATTCGTCCGGCCGAAGGCCTTTGGAGTAGAAGTCCGCCGGGATGGTCACGAATTGGCCGGTCGAGTGTTCGGTTTGCTTCCCCGGCATCCCGATCGCGCTTTGGAGCTCGGCGAGCAAAGGAGTCAGGCGGCTGGGCGCGCCGCCGTAGACCACTTCGAGCGCGATCTGCGGCGTCGCGTGTCGCGGGGCCCGTGTCTCGAGGACGAGGAAGCTGGCCAGCTCCCGCGGGGCTTCGTGCGCCCACGATTGCCAGGCGCTGAGGACCTCGGTGGCCGAGCTCCACGGGAACTCCAGCTCGACGCGAGTGAACGGCATGTCCGCCGGGACGAGCCGGAAGGTCAGCGACGTGATGACGCCGAAGCTCCCGGCTCCTGCTCCGCGGATGGCCCAGAACAGGTCGCTGTTCTCCTGCTCGTCGGCGCGGCGGAGCTCGCCGTTCGCGTCGACGATCTCCACTGCCGTCAGTGCGTCGCACGTGAGCCCATGCAGACGTCCGAGGACGCCGAAGCCCCCGCCGACCGCCAGGCCCGTGATGCCCACGGTCGGACACGTGCCGGCGGGGATGGTGCATTTCTGAGACCAGAGCGCCTGATAGGCCGGAAGGACGGTGAGCCCGGCTCCGAGGCGGGCTGTCGCACCGTCCGCGCCGATCTCGACGGCGCTGAGACGCGAGACGTCCACGACGATCGCGCCCTCTCCGGTCGAATAGCCGCCGAAGCTGTGGCGGCCGTTGCGCGGGATCGGCCGGAGATCGTGGTCGCGGGCGAAGCTCATAACCGTCCGAACGTCTTCGGCGCTCGCGACTTCGACGACGGCCCGCGGTCGTACGTCGTCGAAGCGGCTGTTCCAGAGCCGGTGCGCGCGAGCGTAGTCGGGACTCGAGGGGAGGATGGCGCTTCCCTCGAGCGCGGAGGCCAGCTTCCTAAAGTGCGCAGCGGTCGTCCGCTCACTCGAGGTGGAGGCCGCCATCGCCAAAGCCTACGCAGCGGTGAAATGGGCGGTGCCGGGCTCGAACCAGCGACCTCCTGCTTGTAAGGCAGGCGCTCTCCCAACTGAGCTAACCGCCCATGCCCCCAGCGGGATTCGAACCCGCGCTACGGCCTTGAAAGGGCCGTGACCTGGGCCGCTAGTCGATGGGGGCGGCCTTTTCGATAGTACGCGCTCCGGCACTAGAATCGCCCCGTGATCGGCGAGATCGATCCGGACGGCAAGGAGCTCGAGGCGCTCGACCGGGTCGTGGACTTCAGTGGGTTGCGCGTCCTCGATGTCGGCTGCGGCGACGGCCGTCTGATCTGGCGGATCGGCGATCGGACCGAATCCGTGCTCGGTATCGACGCGAACGAAGAGGAGATCGCGGCTGCGGAGTCATCGGTTCCGCGGAACCTTCGGTCGAAGGTCCGGTTTCGCGGGGCCAGCATCGTCGAGCTCGACGAGCCCCCCTCGAGCTTCGACCTGGTCTTCTTCACCTGGTCGTTGTGATGAATCGAGCCGGAGGGCGTCGTGCACGCCCTGCGCAACGTCCACCGGATGCTCGTCGATGGCGGACTCGTGCTCGACCTTCACCCGATCCCTCCGAACATCAGGGTCCATGCCGAAGGAACGGACCTCGGCCCGCTCGACGAGCGACGATTCTTCCGCACCGTCCGTGAGACGGAGCACGAGCTCGAGCGGACTGTGCGCGAGGGCCTCTTCGAGCTCGAGACCAGCCTCGAGTTCGATCTGATCGAGCGCTTCGCCTCCCGGCAGGAGCTCTTCGACGCGCTCGATGCATTTGAGGAGGCGGCGCCTTCCAAGCGGCTGCTCACACGATTGCGCAAGGCCGAGCCGCCGTACGACTTCCACGAGCACATGATTTTGCACCGCTATCGCGCGCTCTGAACGCCCGTCGTGCCTACCTATACTCGACTCGGGGCCGGTAGCTCAGTTGGTAGAGCAGGGGACTTTTAATCCCAAGGTCGCAGGTTCGATTCCTGCCCGGCCCATCACCAGGGGGCTACGACACCCCGCTGACTCTGGACATCGCGTTGCCTTCGGGCTCCGGCTCGATATTTGATGGGAGCGCCATAGTATTTTCGACCGAAATCTGCAATCATCTTGGCGAAATGGGGAGGATTACGCTGGCACTTAATGCCGGCCTAGTAGCGGTCGGGATATTTGCCTCTGCCGTGCTCTGGCTGTCGGCGACCGGACGGGTCCCTGGATTTGTGCCGCTTCCGGGGTTCCTTCACAGCTCGGGCGACGTCACGCTGGCCCAGACGCTCCCAGTCGCGCATCGATCGAAGGCAAGCCCTCCGCGCGCGACGAGTGGCGTCGTGGCCGGTCTGCCGGCGTCGGTGGTTCAGGCGAAGCAGACTCGTTCTCTACGGAAGGGCCCGGCGGCCGTCCACACGGCTGTAGCGTCCCCCAGCAACTCGACCTCGGGTGGCCAAGTGACCGGGCCGCCTACGGTCGCTCCTCCGCCCCCGCCTCCGGGCACAGCGCCGCCGCCCGCGACGCCGGCGCCGCCTAGCACCACGCCGCCGCCGTCGCAAGGCTCGCCCGAGCCGACGAAGCAAACAACCCCGCCCACCACTACGCCCCCGCCCGCACCGAAACCTCCGGGCGGATCGACGGCGCCCCCGTCGCATCCTGCCCCGCCGTCAAATCCGGCTCCGACCCATCCGGCTCCGCCGACTCATCCCGCGCCGCCTACTCATCCTGCTCCTCCGCCTCAATCGTCGGCGCCGCCTCATCCCGATCCGCCACCGCACCCCACGCCGCCCGGTCCGCCGGAGGGCCAAGGCCCTCCCAATCCGAACAACGGCGGCCCGCCGGCGTCATCGCCACCTGAGCACCCGACGCCGCCCAACCCGCCTTCGACCCCGTCGCACGGCCGCGGCCACTAGGCGGGCTCGACCGCCTCTCCCCACGATGTCGGTGACGGCCGTTCGCTAGCTGCACCGCTGGGCTCGCTTCCCCCTCTACCTCGCCGACCGGGGATCCCAAGAGACACGCTTTCGCGTCGACGTGCTCGATGAGACGGCCGCTCAGGCGGTCAGCCGCTTTCGTTTAGGTCGCTTGTGGCGGTGCGGGTGGGGAAGGGCCGGGCGACTCCCGCGTCCGTGCTGCGAGCACGGTGAGCGCGATACTTCCCGCGACGACCAGCACGCCACCGAGGAGCAGTCCGATCGCGAGCCAGAGCAGGAACGACAGCTTGGCGCCGAGATCGACGTCGGCGACGACGCGACGAGAGCCGTCAGCGTTCATGAGGACGACCGACCAGTCTCCGTCACGCACCTTCCACTTCAGGGTCTGCCTTCCCGGGCCCGAGGCAGAGGTCACCCAGAAGTCCTGAGCGGTCGGAACCTGCCGCGGCGGGCCTCCGGCGATCGTTCGGTACGCGACCCGGAACGGGTCGAAGTTGATGTCATCGACGTCCGCATGGGCGACGCGCCCGAGGTACCGGGCGACGGCCGCCTCGGGCCCGATCCCAATGAAGAGCGGCTTCCCGCCTCCAGCGCTCTCGCCCCGGATCCGGACCTTGCCGAGCCAGTTGTCGTTCCAGAACCAGTCCGGGCCATCAGCATCCACCTCGAGTCGCGCCCGCGTCAGCGCGTAGGTCGACGTCGCAAACCGCTCGGACGGTGTCGTCAGATAGCCGCCCTCACGCTGGGTGCGGTCAGCCCAGAGCAGGAAGCCGCCGCCGGCGAGCAGGCCAAGCCCGAGCAGGATTCCGATGCTGCCGAGCACGACGAGGATGACTCGGCCCGCGCTCACTGCAATTCGAGCGCTTCAGTCGAGCAGACGGGTACGGCTCTGAACGCCGCGAAGATCGTCGCCAACGCGACCAGGTAGGCGACGGCAAGCATGACGTCAAGGTGGACCACGAGACGAGGAATGTCAAGTTAGCCGACTTCCCGTCCGCGACTCTTCGCGGAAAAGAGCGCAGGCGAACAACTGGTTCGGCCTGGACAGCCTCTTTTGGCCATCGCAACCACGCAGGCGCGTGTCACGCCGGGCGAGGTTGCTGCGTCTGTCTGTAGAGCAGCAAATGGCACTCTCCCGAAAGGAGCTGGCATGAAGATTCTCGTAACCGGAGGCACCGGTCATCTGGGCCGCGCAATCGTCGCAGGACTGAAGCAAGACGGCCATCAGGTACGCGTGCTCACGCGCCGGCCGGGCGACGATCTGGCCGTCGAGTGGCTGCAGGGCGATCTTGCGACGGGCGAGGGCATCACGAGCGCGGTCGCCGGGGTCGAGACCGTGATCCACGCCGCGACCAACTCGCCGGCAGCCCAGCGCGGCCGGCTCCGGCCGTTCGACTTCGTGCGTTCGCCGACTGACGTCGATATCGATGGGACGAGGGCACTCTTGGCGGCAGCTGAGGAAGCAGCCGTTCAACACTTCATCCACGTCTCGATCGTCGGCTTGCGGCTCTCGGCTCGCCTCAGCCCGTACTCGCGCGTGAAGATCGCGGCGGAGGAACTGGTCCGAAGCTCAGCCGTTCCGTGGTCGATCGTGCGCGCGCCCGCCTTCTACTGGCTGCTCGAGAGGATGCTCGCGAACATGACCAGACGCCCGATCGTGCTGCTACCCACCGACGTCCGCATGCAGGCGGTCGACTCGCACGATTTCGCTGAGTTCGTCGTCGGCTGCGTAACCGACGGCCGCCGCGGCGAGCGCGAGGACTTCGTTGGGCCGGAGGTGCTGACGATGCGTGAGCTCGCGGAGCAATACCTGGCCGCGCGCGGCCTTCGCCGGCGGATCTGGAAGGCGCCGCTTCCGCGCCGCGTCAAGTCAGCCCTGGAAGCAGGAAGCACGTCCCCCGCTGCTCGCCGTGGCGCGACGACGTGGGCGGAGTGGCTTCGCCGTTCCGGTGCTGCGCCCCCAGCCAGGATCAGCCTCGCGACCTGATGTCGGGCCAGGATCGTCAGCAGACCGTGGTCGAGAGCGAGCTGTATGCCGAGCTCCGCCCGTTGATGTTCTCGATCGCCTATCGCATGCTCGGGAGCGTCAGCGAGGCGGAGGATGTCGTCCAGGAGGCGTTCTTGCGCTTCCACGAGGCGCTCGAGCGCGAGACCGAAATCGATTCACCTCGGGCCTACCTGTCGACGATCACGACGCGGATCGCCATTGACCAGCTCCGTCGTGCACGTGCGCGTCGCGAGGAGTATGTGGGCGAGTGGCTTCCTGAGCCTCTCCTCGAGGATCCCCTGCCCGGGCCCGCCGAGCACGCGGCGACCGCGGACTCGCTCTCGCTGGCGTTCCTCGTCTTGCTCGAAACACTTTCACCGGTCGAGCGAGCGGTCTTCCTCCTCCACGACGTCTTCGATTACGACTATGGCGAGATCGCCGCGATCGTCGGCAAGAGTGAGCAGAACTGCCGCCAGCTCGCGCTCCGAGCCCGCCGACACGTCGAGTCGGAGAAGCCGCGCTTCGACGCCTCACGGCGACAGCGCGACGAGCTCGCGGCGCGCTTCTTCGCTGCAGTCGCCGACGGCGACCTCGACAGCCTGGTCGAGCTCTTGGCTGCCGACGTAGTCGTCTACGGCGACGGTGGCGGCAAGGCACCGCAGTGGGCGGTGCCGATCGTTGGCGTCGACCGAGTGGCGCGGCTGTTCGCGGGGATGGGCCGCCAGCTGAGGGAACTCGGAATCAGCATCGAGCTGCGCCAGGTGAACGGACAGCCGGGCGCGATGCTCCTCGATTCCCGCGGGCGGCTGATCAACGTCTTCTCGCTCGACATCGTCGGCGGTGCTGTTCAGACCGTGCGGTCGGTGATCAACCCAGACAAGCTGCGCCATCTCGGCCCCGTCGCCGACGTGCGCGCGCTCCTGCGCGGACAGCGCAGGGGCCCCGAACCCACGGTCTGACCCAGGTTGCGGCGGCGTCGCGAAAGCACGATCGAGTGAGACGATCCGTTTACAGTCCGAAGGCGCTCACGGTCTTCTCGAACTGATCCTCCCGCACGTAGACGAGATAGCCGAAGGTGCCCCGTCCGTCGGTCACGCCCGAGGACGCGAAGATGTCCACGCCTGCCTCGATAAGCCGTTCATGCACGTTCGCGAGCGCACCAAGCTCGTCGTCGCCCTGCACGAGCAATGCGTGGTACGGGCCGTCCAGTGGCAGGCCGGCCGCACCCGCTTCGGAGATCAGCTTGCTGGGGTCGTCCGGAAAGAGCGCGAACTGCGCCAGGTTTGGCCCGCTCGGCACCGCAGTGAACGCGAGCAGGTTGACTCCGAGCTCGGCGAGCTGGGACAGAACGCGGTATGCCGCGCCCAGCTCGTCGCGCACGCTGGCGTAGTAGTACTCGACCGCGCGGATCGTGAAAGCCATCGCGCTTCTCCTCCTTCTTCACCCTAAACCACCTCAGACTCAGAATCGTTCAATGCGGGCCTCGCGCATGAGCGCGATGCTGGTCGCGAAGAACCAAAGGAACGACAGCGCCCTCGCGGGTTCAAGCAGTAGCGCGAGGACGGCGCTCGCGTTCAGGCCGCAATGCGGCCGGCGTCCGGTCTGCGCCGGCTGGGCGTGCGACCGTGCGGTTGGCGCGGAGTTGCGCGCGGAAGCAGCGGTTCGATTGACTGGATCACAGGTTCGTCGGTCGTGACCCGGATCGTCTGTCCGTAGTGGCCGATCTCGAGTGGCGCTCCGTCGAGAAGGGTGTAGGTTGCCTTTGCCTTCGTGATCTCAACCTCGAGTCGTCTTCCTCGGAAGAGGAGTCTGAAGGCGAGGCGTGGCAGCGCCGATGGCAGTCGCGGCGCAAAGGTGAGCTCGCCATCGTGGTCGCGCATGCCGCCGAAGCCTGCGACAGCGGCGATCCAGGCGCCTGCCAGCGAGGCGATGTGGACGCCGTCGCGGGTGTTGTGTTGGAGGTCGTGCAGGTCGATCAGGGCGGCTTCGCCGAAGTAGTCGTAGGCGAGCTCGAGGTGCCCGACTTCGGCGGCGATCACCGCCTGCGTGGAGGCTGAGAGCGAGGAGTCGCGGGCAGTGAGGCCTTCGTAGTAGGCGAAGTTCCTGGCCTTCTCCTCGTCTGTGAAGGCGTCGCCCCGCCAGTGCATGGCGAGGACGAGGTCGGCCTGCTTGACGACCTGCTTGCGGTAGAGCTCGAAGTAGGGGAAGTGCAGGAGCAGCGGGTAACGGTCGGCGGGGGTTGCGTCGAAGTCCCAGTGCTCGTGCTGGGTGAAGCCCTCCGCTTGCGGGTGGACGCCGAGCGTCTCGTCCCAGGGGAGAAACATGTCGCGGGCGGCGGTCCGCCAAGAGGCGGCTTCTTCAGGCTCAGCGCCGAGCTCCGACGCGCGGGGCGGGTGGCGAGCGACGGCGGCGGCTGCCGCAAGGAGGTTCCGCTGCGCGAGCAGGTTCGTGTAGACGTTGTTGTCGGCGATCGCGCTGTACTCGTCGGGTCCGGTGACGCCGTCGATACGGAAGCGACCCTGCCGGTCGTGGTGGCCGAGTGATCGCCAGAGCCGTGCTGTCTCGACGAGCAACCCGAGCCCGACCTCGCGCTCGAACTCCTCGTCGTCGGCTGCCGCCTGGTAGCGCACGACCGCGTCGGCGATGTCGGCGCCGATGTGGAAGGCGGCTGTCCCGGCGGGCCAGTAGCCGGAGCATTCCTGGCCGCGGATCGTCCGCCAGGGAAACGCCGCGCCTTCGAGCCCGAGCTGGTGGGCCCGCTCCTGCGCCAGGTCGAGCGTCCGGGCACGCCAGCGAAGTGCGTCTCCGGCGGCCTTCGGCGCGGTGTAGGTGAGCAGTGGCAGCACGAAGCGCTCGGTGTCCCAGAACGTGTGGCCGTCGTAGCCGGGTCCGGTGAGGCCCTTGGCTCCGATCGCTCGCTGCTCTGCTCGTGCGCCCGCCTGGAGTGTGTGAAAGAGCGCGAACCGAACCGCCTGCTGGAGCTCGATGTCGCCTTCGATCTCCACGTCGGCGCTGGCCCAGAACTCGTCGAGGAATCTCCGCTGCTCGGTGCGCAGCCCCTCCCAGCCGGTGTGGCGGGCGGCGGCGAGCGCGGCGACGACCTGGTCTCGTACGGCCGGGAGCGAGCGAAGGCTCGACCAGCCGTAGGCGAGGAACTTGATCAGGCGCAGTCGTTGCCCGGGTGCAAGGGCGGCTACGACCGTGACGCGGCCGACGTCGGGCTCGCTCTCGGCGGAGATCTCAGTCCCGTCCGGGGCTTCGACGACGTGATCCATGCCGGCGGCCATCAGCAGCTTGCTCCGCTTCGTCGAATGGATGAGCACCACACGCGCGGCGCGGTCGGAGAAGCCCTCCGACTGCAGCGGCGCCTCGAGCGCGGCCGCGGCTCGGGGATCGGCCTCGGCGGGTAGTCCGGGCTCGTTCGCGACGAGCTCCGACTGCACGACCACCCGCACCGCCGCATCGCGCGGTTCCAGCTCGTAGAGAATTGCCGCCGCGGATCGCTGGGTAAAGGACACGAGCCGAGTGGAGCGGATGCGGATCGCGGTGCCCGCCGGTGAGACCCAGTCAACGGAGCGCCGCAGGACGCCCGCGCGTAGGTCGAGCTCACGCTCGTGCGCGATCAGCTGGCCGTAGCGAACGTCGAACGGCTCGTCGTCGACGAGCAAGCGGATGATCTTCCCGTTGGTGACGTTCACGATCGTCTGGCCCGATTCGGGGTAGCCGTAGCCGGGCTCGGCGTACGGGAGCGGCCGTTGCTCGTAGAACGAGTTCAAGTACGTACCCGGGAGGGCGAACGGCGCTCCCTCATCGAGGTTCGCGCGCAGGCCGATGTGCCCGTTCGCGAGCGCGAACACCGACTCGGTCTGCCCCAAGAGGTCGAGTTCGAGCGTCGTCTCGCGGACTGACCAGGGCTCAGCGGGGAAGGCGGACTGCGCGATCATCCGGCCTGGAGGAGCTCGATGAGATCGGAGACGACGACATCGGCGCCATGCTCGCGCAGCGCCTGCGCCTGGCCGACGCGATCGACCCCGATGACGAAGCCGAAGGAACCGGCGCGCGCGGCCGCGACTCCAGCCAGCGCATCCTCGAACACCGCCGCCTCGGCCGGAAAGACCCAGAGCGTCCGGGCCGCGGCGAGGAAGGTGTCCGGTGCCGGCTTTCCCTTCAGATGCATCCGCTCGGCGTCGATCCCGTCGACCCGCTCGTCGAACAAATGCGCGATTCCCGCCGCTTCCAGCACCTCGCAAGCGTTGGCGCTCGACGAAACGACAGCGCAGCGCAAGCCTGCCGCGCGGACTGCGCTGACGTACCGGACCGAACCCTCATAGGCCTCCACGCCGTGCTCGCGGATCAGCGCGAGAACGAGCTCGTTCTTCCGGGTGGCGAGGCCGTGGATCGTCTCCGCGTCGGGAGGGTCGCCGAACCGGCCGTCCGGCAGCTCGATCCCGCGCGCCGCGAGCAAGGAACGGACGCCGTCGTGGCGCGGCTTGCCGTCGACGTACTCGGCGTAATCCGCACCGGGATCGAACGGGAGGAACTGCTCGCCCGTCCGCTCGGCACGCACGCGCAGGAACCCGTCGAACATCGTCTTCCATGCCGCTGCATGCACCTTTGCCGTTCGGGTAAGAACGCCGTCGAGATCGAACAAGCAGGCGCGAATCCCGCTCGGCAACCCCAGCCTCCGACCGCCTCGGCGAGCGCCAGATCCGGCGGCGATCATGAGTGGCAGCCTCCTGCCGGTCCCCGGATGCCGTGGAGGATGGCGCAGTCCTCTATCCGCGATCGCATCTCGCTCATCGCAGCCTCTAGCCGGCTCGCTCGGGTCCCGGGAGCGGGCGCAGGCCGGGCTCGGCCCCTTCGGTCTCCGGCTCGACCGCCTCGCGGGCCGGGAGGAAGCGGAGCACGACCACAGCCGTGAGGGCGGCGAGCGCGGCGCCAACCAACAGGCCGATGCCCATCGCGTCGGTGAACGCGTCTCCGGTCGTGGCGAGCAAGCGGGAGGCCGCATGCACCGGCAGGTGGGCGGCGATCGCGCTCGCGGCGCCGACCGAGTCCTCCGCCCTCGCTTGCGCCTGAGCGGGCAAGCCGCCGAGCGAGCCGCCGACGTCGTTCGAATAGAGGGAGCTGACGAGCGAGCCGATGATCGCCACGCCGAGCGCGCCCGAGACCATGCGGGCGACGGTGTTGGTGGCCGACGCGATGCCCGACTTGGCCGCAGGGACCGCGCCCACGACCGCGTCCGTGGCGGGGGCCATCACCCACCCCATCGCGAGGGTCAGGCCGAAGAACCAGGCACCCAGGGCGAGTGCGCCGGTGTCAGGCTCCCACAGCGTGGTCAGGGCCATGATGATCGCGACGCCGGTGAGGCCGGCTGCGACGACGCGGGAGGTGCCGAGTCGCGCCACGGCCCTGCTCGACGAGCCGGCGCCGATCATCAGCCCGAGCGCCATCGGGCTCATGACCGCCCCCGCCTCGATCGCGCTGTAGCCGTGGGCGAACTGCAAGTACTGAGTCAGCGCGAAGATCCCGCCCAGCAGACCGAAGAAGGGCACGCTGACCGCGGCCGTGCCGACGCTGAAACGGGCATTGCGGAAGAAGCCGAGGTCGAGCATCGGCTCGGCGACGCGTCGCTCCCACCAGAAGAACACGCCCAGCAGCGCCACGCTTGCCGCGAGCGATCCGAGCACGAGGCCGCTCAGCCAGCCCTTCTCGGGCGCCTCGATGATCGCGTACACGAGGATGCTGAAGCCGGCGGTGGAGAGCGCGGCACCGAACAGGTCGAACGACCCGGGCCGGGGATCGCGGCTCTCGGGCACGTAACGGATGGCGAGCAGCAGGGCGCCGGCCGCGAACGGGACGTTGACCATGAAGACGGACCACCAGTCGAACCACTCGAGCAGCAGCCCACCGGCCAAGGGGCCGAGTCCGATTCCGACCGCCGCCAGCGCTGCCCAGATGGCGATCGCCCTGCGGCGCTCCTCGCCGGTGAAGACGTTGGCGATGATCGAGAGGGTGGCGGGCATGATCAGCGCCGCCCCCACCCCCATCGCGGCGCGAACGCCGATCACTTGGCCGGACGAGTCGACGACGAGGGCGGCGAGGCTGGCGAGTCCGAAGATCGATACGCCTGCCTGAAGCGCCAGCTTGCGGCCGAAGCGGTCGCCGAGGGCGCCGAACACGAGCAGCAAGCCCGCAAACACGAGCAGATAGGAGTCGACCATCCACTGCAGCTTCGAGGCGGAGGCGTCGAATTTCTCCTGCAGGGTTGGCAGGGCGACGTTGAGGATGGTGTTGTCGAGTCCGATGATTACCAGGCTTAGTGACAGCACGCCAAGCGTCTTCCAGCGGCGTGCGTACTGGACAGGGTCGATCGTCATCAGGCTGCACTCCTTTCGAGGTCGAGAGCCGAGCATCCGGCAGGGCGAGACCACCGCGCTCGCGGGCGCAGAACCGCGAGCTCGGGCATGAACGCCCTGCCGCGGAGGCTTGTCGTCTGGCGGCGGAGGCTTAGTCGAGGGCCGAGCCAAACGAGCGCAAGCGCGAGGCCTGCGACGGCGACGCCCGCCGCCGAGTCGAGGAAGTAGTGGTTTCCGGTCGCGCTGACCGCGACCGCCATCACCGCCGGGTGGAGCAGGAAGAAGAGACGGAGTAGCCGGCTGCGGGCGGCGCGAAAGCCGTACAGCCCGGCGAGGAGCGCCCAGCCGACGTGCATGCTCGGCATCGCCGCGTATGGGTCGAAGCGGATGCCCGCGAACGACCCCGTGTCGTGGCCGGAGAGACCGACGGTGTCCGTGATCCCGAGCCCGGCGACGAGACGGGGAGGCGCCGTCGGGAAGAAGACGAACGCGACACTCGCGAGCGCGAGCGAGACGAGCAGCACCGTTCGCAGCTCGCGATAGAGCTCGGGCCGGCGCAGTCCGAGCCAGACGATGACGAGGCCGAGCACGGGCCCGAAGCCGAGCAGGTAGTAGGTGGAGAAGACGTCGGCCACGGCTCCAAGTCCGCCCTGGAGCGACGCTTCATGGAAGAGGCCGAGCGCGCGCTCGGCACGGACGACCTCCCCGGCATGTGCGTGTGCCTCGGCCGGGTTGCCGATCGTGAGGCCGCGGAGCGTCAGGTAGCCGCCGTAGGCGGCGGCCCAGATCGCGAGCTCGACCACCAGCAGTCGGGCGACCGGCCTGAGACCGCTTCGCCAGGAGGGTGCGGGTTGAGCGGTGCGCGGGTTCGTCATTTCGATCGGTGTCAACATGGCTGGCCGAGCTCGTCGTCGCACCGGCGATTTGGCCGGAATCCGTGGGCGAGCCCGATCAGTCGCGGCGCGCGCCTCAGCTCGCACCGGCGATCTCGCCCGGCTCGAGCAAGGGCGTACGATTCGGGAGGTGATCTACGGGAGAGATCTGGAGCGCTCCCGTATCGGCGAGCTGCTCGCCGGCGCCCACGCGTCGCGCAGCGCCGTCCTGGTTATCACCGGCGAGCCGGGCGTCGGCAAATCCGTCCTCCTCGAGGACGCCCGTGAGCAGGCCCGAGGCATGCGCGTGCTCAGCGGCAGCGGAGTCGAATCAGAGGCGCACCTCCCCTTCGCAGCCCTGCACCAGATCGTCCGCCCCGTCCTCGGTCTCGTCGAGAACCTTCCGCACCCGCAGGCGGCGGCGCTGCGCGGAGCGCTCGGACTGGCGGAGGGGGAAAGCGACGACCGCTTCCTCGTCTCGCTCGCGGCCTTGAGCCTGCTCGCCGAGGCCGCCGAGCGCCAGCCGCTGCTCTGCCTCGTCGACGATGCGCACTGGCTCGACGACGCCTCGGCGGGGGCGCTCGTCTTCGTCGCCAGGCGGCTCGAGGCCGAGGGGATCGTGATGCTCTTCGCGGCGCGCGAGGGCGAGGATCGAGGGTTCGAGGCACCCGGGCTCCCGCAGCTCCGCGTGGGCGGGCTCGACCCGGCGGCGGCCGGGACGCTGATCGATCGCCAGGCAGGCGTCGTGCTCTCGTCCGAGGTCCGCAACCGGCTGGTCGCGGAGACCGAGGGCAACCCGCTCGCCCTGCTCGAGCTCTCTTCGGCCCTGAGCGAGGCGCAGCTCTCCGGCGCCGAGCCGGTGCTCGCCCCCATACCGGTCAGCGCCCGGGTCGAGCGCGCCTTCCTCGCGCGCGTGCGTCGGCTGCCGGAGGAGACGCAGACGCTCCTGCTGGTCGCTGCCGCCGACGACACGGGCGAGCTCGCGACCGTGCTGCGCGCGGCCGCGCAGCTTGGAGCCGCGGGGGAGGCGCTCGACGCCGCCGAGCAGGCGGGGCTAGCGCAGGTGCGCGGGAGCCGGCTCGAGCTTCGCCACCCGCTCGTCCGCTCCGCCGTCTACCAGGGGGCGACGCTCTCCAAGCGCCAGGCTGTCCACCGCGCGCTCGCGAGCGTGCTCGACGGCGAAGCCGAAGCCGATCGGCGCGCCTGGCACCATGCGGCGGCGAGCGTCGAGCCCGATCCGTCGGTCGTCGAGGAGCTCGAGCAGGCGGCCGAGCGGGCGCGGCAACGGAGCGGCTTCGCGGCCGCCTCGCTCGCCTTCGAGCGGGCCGCGGCGTTGACAACGGACCAGCACCAGCAGGTGCGACAACTCACCGCGGCGGCCGAGAACGCCTGGCTCGCAGGGCGGCTCGACCGTGCCCTGACGCTTCTCGAGCGCGCTCGTCCGATTCTCAGCGAGCCGGTCGAGCGGGCGGATATCGACCGCTGGCGAGGTCTGATCGAGATGAACCGTGGCATGCCCGCTGACGGGTACGAGGTTCTCGTGCGGGCAGCGACGGAGGTGGCGCCGATCGACGGCGAGCGCGCGCTCGACTTGCTCAACCTCGCCGGCACCGCCGCAGCGTACGCAGGGGACAGAGAGGGGCAGGTGGCGGTCGCCGAGGAGGCTCGCAGTGTCGCAGTCGAGGAAAGCCCGTTCTCACGGATGCTCGCGGGACTTCTCATCGGCATCGGGGCCCATGCGGACGGCGACTTCGACACCGCCGTCCCGAAGCTCCGGCTCGCGCTCGAGCTCGTGGACGAGCTGGTCGGTACAGGCGTCGCACAGACGCCCCTGGCGCTCCTCTTTGCCGGACGGGCGGCCCTTTACCTCGGCGACGATCGGGCGGCATACCGGGCTCACCATGAGGCGGCGGCCAGGGCGCGTGAGGCTGGGGCGCTCGGCGCCCTGACGCAGATCCTCCCCATCCTCACGACTACCGAAGTGTGGGCGGGCAGTTGGGATTCCGGTTCGGCCAACGCGAGCGAGGGCCTCCGGCTCGGCCGGGAGATCGGTCAAGACCATCTCCTCGTGCAGGCGCTCGTCCTACTCGCCCTCATCGCCGCCCTTCGAGGCGACGAGCAGGAGTGCCGGAGGCTGGCGGCCGAGAGCCGCGAGCTCGCCTCCGCCCGAGGGCTCGGGGTCGTCGCCGAGATCACGCAGTGGGCGCTAACGCTGCTCGAGCTTGGATTGGGTCGGGCAGAGGAAGCGCTCGCGCGCGCGCGAGACATCTCTAACACGCTTGCCGTCTATTGGTCGGCACTCGATCGGATCGAAGCGGCGATCCGCGCTGGGGAGCACGCGACCGCCCGCGCCTGGCTCGAATCGTTCCAGCCCTGGGCGGAGAGCACTGCGGCTCCTTGGGCGGACGCGGTCGTTCTGCACTGCCGAGCGCTCCTCTCCGAGGGCGAGGAAGAAGCCGAACAGCTCTTCGCGGCGGCGCTCGCGGCGCACGACCAGGCCTCCCGTCCGTTCGAGCGTGCACGTACTCAGCTCGCATTCGGAGAGTTCCTGCGCCGCAGCCGACGCCGAGTCGAAGCGCGCGAGCATCTGCGGGCGGCGCTCGAGGGCTTCGAGACGCTCGGAGCGGCGCTCTGGGCGGAGCGGGCACGGGTCGAGTTGCGCGCGAGCGGGCAGACTGCGCGGAAACGCGACCCCAGCACACGAGGCGACCTGACCGCGCAGGAGCTCCAGATCGCGCGCTTCGTCTCCGAGGGTCTCAGTAACCGCGAGGTCGCGGCCCAGCTCTTCCTCAGCCCGCGCACGATCGACTTCCATCTCCGCAACGTCTACAGAAAGCTCGGCATCAGCTCCCGCACCCAGCTCGCCCGCCTCGACCTCGACTCGCCGAGCGAGAACGTCCTTGAACCGGCAAGCCCGGCGATTCCGCCGGTGCGAGCCTAGGCGTCCCGCCCTAGCGTTGGATGGAAGTTCCAATGGGTCAGCAATGAACGCCTACAAAGTAACCCGATACCGAAAGGAGACACGATGCGAGTTTTCGTCGCTGGGGCGAGCGGTGCGATCGGCACGCGACTCGTTCCTCAGTTGATCGCGCGAGGGCACGAGGTGATCGGCACCGGCCGTTCGCCGGAAAGCGTGGAACGGGTTCGCGCCCTCGGCGCCAACCCGGTCGCGCTCGATCTGCTCGACGCGGCGGCAGTGCGCAAGGCCGTGCTCGAAAGCGAGCCCGAGGCGATCGTCCACGAGGCGACCGCGCTGGCAGATGTGAAGTTCTCCAGGAATCTCGATCGCAGCATCGCGGAGACCAACCGGCTCCGCACCGAGGGCACCGACAACCTGATCGCCGCCGCACGCGAGGCAGGCGTGCCCCGGTTCGTCGCCCAGAGCGCCGCCAGCTACGGGCGCTATGCGCGCGAGGGCGGGCTCGTCAAGACCGAGGACGATCCACTCGACTCCACCCCGGTCAACGGGACGCGCGAAACCGCTGCCGCCATCCGCTATCTCGACGAGGCGGTCACCGAGGCCGGCGGGATCGTGCTTCGCTACGGCGCCTTCTACGGCGCCGCCAACGACGGGCTGCTCGAGCCGGTGCGCAAGCGGCAGTTCCCGATCGTCGGCGACGGCGGCGGCGTCTTCTCCTGGATCCACCTCGACGACGCCGCCGCGGCGACCGTGCTCGCGCTCGAGCACGACGGCCCTGCGATCTACAACATCGTCGACGACGAGCCCGCCCCTGTGCGCGAGTGGCTGCCTGTGCTCGCCGACGCGCTCGGCGCCAAGCCACCCCGCCACGTCCCGGTCTGGCTCGCGCGGCTGATCGCGGGCGAGGGCGCGGTGATGATGGGAACCGAGGCCCGCGGCGCCTCCAACGCCAAGGCCAAGCGCGCGCTCGGCTGGACGCTGCGCTACCCGAGCTGGCGGCAAGGCTTCGCCGAGGTGTACGCGAAACCGACCGCATCGACGGCCACGCCGATCCCAACGCCCTCGCGGAGTTAGCAGGCTCGAACGCGTAGTTAGCAGGCTGCGGACACCGGCGCGTCGGGGCTGCGGCCGCGCACGAACTGCGAGCACGACTGCAGCTCCACCAAGCGGGTGAGCTGCAGGCTAGGTCGAGCGAGGCTCGGCTCGCGGAGCTGACAGGGAGCGCCGTCGGGCCGAGCCGGAAGGGCTGGCGACATGACCGACGTGTCGCCCACACTCGCCCTTACGGTCGCGACGATGATGGTGCTCGTCCTGGTGCTTCGCCTTTACCAGGGCAAGGACGCTCGCGTCCAGTGCCCGTTGTGTTTCACGTTCGCGCGAGCACGACGAGCACTGCCCATGGCACGCGCGCGAGCGCAAACAGCGAGCGCTAGCGCCGGAACGTCAGCGAGGCTGTTGACCCGCACGGGTCAGCACGGGTGCAAGGTTCGCGTGCGAAGGTCGCGTACGCAGCAAACCCGGCCCCTCTCACCCGAGCGGTGCTCAGGCGGGGCAACGAGAGATCGCTGCATCGGCTTGCCGAGCTGCTCGCCCACCGCGCCGCCATGGACCGGCCGAGCCAGGCCGGCGCGCCCGACCTACGAAGTCTCGTCGATCCAGCGTGGAGCGATGAGGGCGAGCGGGTTCCCCCCGGTCTCCGCGAGCGCAATCTCAGCGTGGCGATCGAGCTTTCCTCGACGCTGAGCGAGGTGCAGCTCGCAGGTGCGCGGTCCGAGAACGGAAGGGGCTTCGCGCTCGCCCATGTCATCGCCCCGAAGTCCGGCCAAATCGCCGGTGCGACGGCCACTCAGCGTCGGCATGGTCAGGAGCTAGACCGACGAAGGAGCATCGAAATGGTCTTGCATCCATCCATTCATCTCGAGATCGCCCGCCAGCGGCACCAAGACCTGCTGGCGGAGGCCGAACGTCACCGGATCGCAAAGGCCGTTGATCATGCGGCAGCCACGCCGACGGCGCGGCGACGGCAGGCCTCGCGACCCGCATCCAAACGAAATCGCCCGTCACTTGATGTCAAAACCGGATTGGAGGTGTGAGCCATGTCACGCGCGGCTAATCACTTCGGACACCGCGAGAGCGACGGAATCGTCGTCGACCTGTTTTGGGACCGCGGCAATGTCGCCGACGAGTTTCGCGTCGAGGTCGAGGACCAGCGCAAGGGAGCGCGGTTCGTTCTCCACCCGACGACGGGGAGAGAGGCAATCGACGCTTTCTACCACCCGTTCTCGGCCGCGAGAGCGGCCCTCAACGGCAAGGCATGGGCGGCGTAATCCAGGGCTCCGCACGTTTCGTGCAGCGCGAGCTGATCACGGAGCAGTTGGGTGGCGCGCGGCGGTCGTCGCACCTTGATGCTCTTGCGGGGCGTTGGTGGGAGGCGTTCGAGACCGCTCGCTCCGCCCTGCGCGTGGTCGGCCCTTACCTGGGCGAACAGGAGGTGGGCGAGCGCAGCCGCCGCCTCGTCGAGGAATGCAGGGACGTAGTTCGGCTGTTGCAGGGCCTCGCCCGCGACCTGCAAGCCGACTTGCTCGACGGCCTCGAACTCGACTCCGAGGGCGCGAACGACGCTACGCGGCAAACCCGGCGATTCCGCCGGCGCGAACCTCGGCGCTCCTCCGTACCTTCATCGCGAGTGCCACCAAACAGTCGATTCCGAGAGAGAGCGAGGCCCAGTTCATGAGCACGAAGCCCAAGCCCTACCCGAGAGTTGTTTCCCCCGATGAGGCGTCGGCCGCTTCGTCGCTGTCATCACGGCGCGGCGTCGCGATCCTTCTTCTGCTCAGCCTCGTCCAGTTCATGGACGTCCTCGACGCCTCGATCCTGAACATCGCACTGCCGTCGATCAAGAGCGACCTCGGCTTCAGCCAGCAGAGCCTGCAGTGGGTCATCAACGGCTACATCCTCACCTACGGCGGCTTCCTGCTGCTCGGCGGTCGGGTGGCCGACCTCCTCGGACGCCGCTTCGTCCTCATCACCGGTCTGGTCGTGTTCGCCGGCTCGTCGCTGGTCGGCGGCTTGGCCCAGAGCGGCTCGCTGCTCATCGGCGCCCGTTTCGCCCAGGGCCTAGGCGCAGCCATGCTCTCACCGGCCGCGCTGTCGACGCTGACCACCACGTTCCGTTCTACCCGTGAACGCAACACCGCCCTCGGCGTCTGGGCGGCCGTCTCCGGCCTCGGCGGCGCCGCCGGAGTCTTGTTCGGTGGTCTGCTCACCGAGGGGTTCGGCTGGCGTTGGGTGCTGTTCGTCAACGTCCCGTTCTCCGCGATCGCCTTCGTCGGCGCCTTCGTCCTGCTGAAGCGGGAGCGCAAGACCGCACGCCTGGCGAACTTCGACGCCCTCGGGGCCTTCCTCGTGACCGGCGGGATGCTACTTCTGGTCTACGCCCTCGTGAAGGCGCCGGACGTCGGCTGGGGCGCGACGCGCACGATCGTCGAGCTCGCCGTCGCGGGGCTGACGCTGGTCGCCTTCGTCGCCAACGAGCTGCGCGTCGCCAACCCGCTCCTCCCCCTATCGATCCTGCGGGTCAAGGGGGTCGCCGTTGCCGACGCCACGCAGTTGGTTGCCGTTGCCGGCTTCATCCCGATGTTCTTCTTCCTCACCCTCTACATGCAGACCGTGCTCCACTACTCGCCGATCCAGACCGGGACGGCCTACCTGCCGCTGACCGGCGGCTTCATCATCGCGGCCAGCATCAGCTCGCAGCTGTTCGCGCGCATCGGCACCAAGCCGGTCATCCTCGTCGGGGCCGTGATCGCCGCGGGCGGCATGTACTGGCTGTCACGGGTCCCCGTCGACGGCTCCTACGTCTCCGACATCCTGCCCGGCCTCTTGGTCGCGTCCATCGGCCTCGGCGGCGTCTTCACCGGTGCCACCACCGCAGCGAACGCCGGCGTCGGCGAGGACAAGGCCGGCCTCGCCGCCGGACTCCTGAACACGGGGCAGCAGCTCGGCACCGCGCTCGGCCTGGCGATCCTCTCCGCGATCGCCACCGCGCGCACCAGCTCGCTGCTCCACGCCGGCGACAGCGTCGCCCAGGCGGCGACTCACGGGTACCAGCGCGCGCTCCTGGTCGGCGCCGGCCTCGTGCTCGCGGCCACCGTCGTCGCGCTCCTGGCGCCCAACACCCGCCAAAAAGCGCCGGTCGTCGAGGAGCAGCCGGCGCTCGACCTCGCGGCCTAGACAGGTTGGGGGAGCCGCACGCGGCTCCCCCACCGCCCACGGCTACGCCGAACTACTCGCATCTCAATTGGCAACCGTCCAGGAGCCGGCGGCCGCGACCGCTCTCAACACCTAATACGATTCCTGCCCGGCTCATGGAGCCTCGCAGTCCCTACTGCTGCGCGTATCGGGCGTAGCCTCCGAAGTCGACTGCAACACAGGGCTCGTCCCCGACCACCCACGCGTCGTGGTCCGGCTCGATCGCAACCACGTCGCCCGGGCCGATCTCGCCTTCCGTCCCGTCGGTATGGGCGATCTTCATCCGGCCGGAGACGCAGTAGATGAGGTGGGTCGCCTCGCAGGTATCCGTGCCGGCGATCGGCTTGACGTGCTCGGACCAGCGCCAGCCGGGCTCGAAGGTCCCGTAGATGACCGTTTGGTCCCCGACCTTCACCAGGGCGGCATTGCCCTTGTCGGCGAACGGGCGGGTCTCGTCCGGTGAGTCCACGTTTTTGATCTCGATGCTTGCCATGTGACCTCCTGTTGGATTGGGGCGCAGCCACGATCCTTCCACACCCGTCACCATTAGGCCGTGCGGCTCACGCTCCCCTTCGCGACAGCCGTGGCCCTCGCAGCGGCGGTCGCCGTCGCCTTCTCCGACTCCTCGATCGTCGTCCTGGCGTTGCCGGAGCTGTATTTCCACTTCAAGACGAGCATCGTCGGCGTCTCGTGGGTGATCACCGCTTACAACCTCGTCGTCGCGCTCGGCGCCCTGGCGCTGATCCCGCTCGTCGGCCGCTTCCCGCGCGCTGAGGCGGCGTCCGGCCTCGTGCTCTTCCTCGGGGCCTCGCTCGGCTGCGGGCTCGCCTGGAGCCTGCCCGCGCTCTTCACCTTCCGTTGCCTCCAAGGAGCCGGCGCGGCTCTGCTGCTCGCCGGCTCGCTGCCGATCCTGTCAGCACTCACCGGCTCGGCCAAGCGCGGAACCGCCCTCTGGACGGCCGCGGGGGCGGTCGGCGTCGCCGTCGGCCCGGCGCTCGGGGGAGTGCTGACGGAGCTCTTCGACTGGCGGGCGATCTTCTTCGCCCAGGCGCCTGTCGCTGCGCTCGGGATCGCGGCCACGATCCATCGTCACGTCCGGACGCTGCCGGAGCGGAAGACCTCGCGGCGCGGCCCCCTGACGGCGAACGCCGCGCTGGTCTTCCTCTTCGGCGCGATCGTCGGCGCCCTCTTCCTCGCCGTCCTCCTGATCGTCACCGCCTGGCAGTTCACGCCTATCACCGGCGCGCTCGTCGTCAGCGCGCTGCCGCTGGCCGGTCTCGTCACGAGCCGGCTCTCTCGTTCCCTGTCGGTCGCGGAGGGAGTCGTCTCGGGCGCGGTCCTGCTCGCGGCCGGGCTGGTCGCGCTCGCCCTGCTGCCCGAGTCCAGTGCGGCTTACGCCGTGCCCGCGCTCGCCTTCTGCGGTGCCGGCTTCGGCCTCGCGGTTCCGCCTCTGACGCGGGCCTCGGTGGACGAGCAGGATCTCGGCCGCAGCGCGACGCTCTCCGTCGGCGCGCGCCACATCGGGCTGGTTCTCGGCCTGCTCGCGATCGCGCCGGTGCTCGCCAGCACGGTCTCGACGGCCGGTGAGCAGGCGACCACGAACGCCACGAAGACGATCCTCGACGCCAGGCTCCCGCTGACGAAGAAGGTGCCGATCGCGCTCGCGATCAGGGACGAGTTCGACCGCGCGCAGGACGGTGCGATCCCGGACCTGGCGAAGCCGTTCGAGGATGCGGGCGCCGGCGACGACGAGCGGGTGCGTACCGCCGAGGACCAGCTGCTCACGGCCGTGCGGGCGCCGCTGACGCGGAGCTTCCGGCCGGGCTTCGCGATCGCCGCCCTGTTCGGGGCCGCGGCTGCGCTTCCCCTGCTTCTCCTCCGTCGCAGGAGGACCGCGTGAAGGTCGTCGCCGCTCTCCTGGCAGCAGCCGTCGTGCTCGTCGCCGTCGAGCTCGGGATGGGGGCCTGGGGCTTCGGCGAGACCAAGACCGTCAATCCGTGCACGGCTCGGTCTCCCTCGACCGGCGACGGGCTGGACGGCGCCCTCCAGCGCATCGTTCTCGACGGACTGAACGGGGCGGCCTGCGAGCTTCACACGACGCGCGAGGAGCTCGTGCTCTCCCTACGCCCCTCGAGCGGCCAGAAGGTCAAGTGGGACTCCGCGACAATCGAGCGTGCCGTTCGAGCGGGGTTGGTGCGGGCGATCGATGCGGCCGAGCGTCGTGGCGACGTGCCGTCCTTCCTCGCTCCGCTCCTGAGGGAGGCAGCCCAGCACGCGCCCGTCAAGTTCCTGATCAACGGCGGCTCACGGCTCACCGACATTCTCGGCAGCCTGTTTCCCTAGTCCCTGAACGCGGCGCGCAGGCCTAGCGTCGGAGCCGGATCGCGTTCAGGTCTTCGCTCTCGATCTCGTCTGCCCGCGCGATCAGGTCGTCGATGTCGTCGTGCTCGGCGTGGATGTAGCGGCCGGCGAGGGCGTCCGCACGTCCGGACGCGAGTGCACGGACCAGACGCGGAGCCAGCTCGGGCGGCGTCCAGGGCGCGTCGTCGGGCGCGCGCTTCGTCATCTCCGTCTTGACGAGGCCGGGGCTGATCACGAAGACGGGAATCCGGCCGTCGAGCTGATGGGCGAGCACTTCGCCGAAGCGCCACACCGCAGCCTTGCTCGCGGAGTAGGCCGTACCGCCGGTCCCCGGCAGGTACGCCGCGCCGCTGCCGGTGATGACGATCCGCCCGCGACCGCGCTCGAGCATGCCGGGTATGACGGCCCGGCAGCAGAGATAGACGCCGAGGACGTTGACCTCGAACACGCGCCACCAGTCGTCCGGATCGGTCACCCATCCTCCTTCGGGCTCCGAAAGCATCGTTCCGGCGTTGGCGGCGAGCAGATCGAGCGGTCCGAGCTCGCGCTCCACCTCGGCGATCGCGCGCTCGACCGCCGACCGGTCGGTGACGTCCAGCTCGAGCGCGAGGCCGTCGACCTCGCCGGCCACCTCCTCTACCTGCTCGTGGCTCCGAGCGGCGACCGCGACACGCGCGCCCGCGCCGGCGAGCTCGCGCGCGATGTTGGCGCCGATCCCTCGCCCGCCGCCGGTCACGAGCGCTACCTGTCCCTCGAGCTCTCGCTCTGGACTCACGCCTCCGACTCTAGCGGCCGAGGATTCTTCCCCGCACCTCGCCGAGCTCGACCTTGCCGGCGGCGCCGCGGAGGACGACTTCGTCGCCGTCTTCGAGGAACGTTCTCGTCGTTCCGTCGGCCAGCTCGATCGGCTCGGCTCCGTTCCAGCTCAGCTCGATCAGGCTTCCCCGCGAATCGGGCGTCGGCCCCGAGATCGTGCCGGTTGCGAGCAGGTCGCCGGTGCGCAGCGAGGCGCCGTTCACGGTCGCGTGCGCGACCTGCTGCTCGATGCTCCAGTACAGGTGGCGCGCGTTCGTGCGCGAGATCACCTCGCCGTTCAGCTCGACCTCGAGCGCGATGTCGTAGGCGGTGGGCGGCGCGCGCAGATACTCGAGCGGCTCGGGCTCCTGCTGCTCCCCGGCGACGCGGTACGGCTCCAGCGCGTCCAGCGGCGTCACCCAGGCGCCGATCGAGGTTGCGAACGACTTGCCCAGGAAGGGCCCGAGCGGTTGGTATTCCCACGCCTGGATGTCGCGCGCGCTCCAGTCGTTCACGAGCACGACGCCGAAGACGTGCTCGAGCGCGCGCTCGACGGGGACGGGCTCGCCGAGCCGGCTGGGCGTTCCGATCACGAACCCGAGCTCGAGCTCGATGTCGAGCCGGCGGCTCGGGCCGAAAACCGGCTCGTCGGCGCCCGGCGGCTTCGACTGGCCGCTCGGGCGCCTGACCGGGGTGCCGCTGACGACGACCGTCCCGGCGCGCCCGTGGTAGCCGACCGGAAGCCGTCGCCAGTTCGGCAGCAGCGGCTCGGAGTCCGGCCGGAACAGCCGGCCGAGATTGGTCGCGTGCTCGAGCGAGGAGTAGAAGTCGACGTAGTCCGCCACCTCGAACGGCAGGTGCAGCTCGACCTCCTCGAGCGGCAAGCGTGGAGCTTCCTCGAGTCGCGCTCTTGTCTTGGCCCACGCGGACGGGCCCCGCGCCATGAAGGCGTTCAGCGAGGGCTCGCGGAGGGTTTCGCCCAATCCCGAGAGGTCGAGGACCGAGTCGCCGTCGCGGAAGCCGACCCGCGGACCTTCACCGGGCCGGCTGAAGACGCCGAAACCCGTCACAGGAACCCGAGTGCGTGCAACTCCTCGACAGGCTCCGTGAAGCTGCAGCTGCCCACTCGGGTGATGAGCTTCTCGCGAAGTTCCCTGAGCGCCGGGGCCTCGACCTTGCGATCGCGCCAGACGAATGCCTGCTCGTCGAGCGAGAACGCTTTGGGATCGTCCTCTGCGAGCGCTCGCTCCTCGTCGCCGAAGGCTGCGGCCGCGAGCAGGTTGACGAGGCCGTGTTGGCCGTCCGTTCGAATCGCGTGATGGAGCCCTGCAGTCGCCTTGAAGGCGGTGCCGCGTTCTCGGCACGATTTGATAAAGACCGCGAGCGTTTCGAGCGGCGGAGCCTCCGGCCCGCACCGGACCTTCGCCCTGGCCCCGCGGAGGTCGGTGAGGCGCTCCTCGACGCGGTTGTCGAGAGGGATCTCGACGTAGGGATGCCACCCGGGCCAGTCCTCCAGGTGCTCGGGCCCGCCCTCCACGGCCTGGATCCGAGAGTCGCCTCGCAGTCGGGCCGTCCCCGGCGGGACGTCCATCACGACCGCCAGCGAGAAGACGCGCCCCTCGAGATCCGGCAGCCGGGACGCAGGGGTGACGAAGTGCCCGATCATCCAGGATTCGGGCATCCTCCCGACCCGCACGTGCTCCCCGATCGCCTCGTCGAGCGGGAGCGACGCCGGCGGGAACATGGGCGCGTGGTCGATCAGCCGGTGGAGGAGCTCTAGGCGTGCGTTCGTCGGTGCCGGAGGCAGCGCCACGTCAGAAGGTTATGGCAGGCTCCGCGACTGATGCGGGGGACGCGGGAGAAGCGCTCGACGCTGCTCGCAGCGACGCTCGCGAGCGGGATCACCTCGCTCCCTACGACCGCGCTCGGCGTTGCCATTCCGACGCTCCACGACCAGCTCAATGCTTCGCTCAGCGAGTTGCAGTGGATGCTGACGGGCTACTCGCTCACCTATGCGGCGTTCCTGATCACGGCCGGACGGTTGAGCGACATCTTCGGGCACCGCCGGATCTTCCTCATCGGCGCGGTCGTGTTCGGAGTCGGCTCCGTGCTGGCCGCGCTCAGTTTCCGCCCCGTGTTCTTGATCTTGAGCCTCGCCGTGATCGGGGCGGGAGGGGCGATGCTCGTCCCGGCCTCGCTCTCGATCGTCACGAACGCGTTTGGAGAGCGCAGCCGCACGACGGCAATCGCGATCTGGGGCGGCGCCTCGGGTCTGATCAGCGGGCTCGGCCCACCGATCGGCGGCCTGCTCACCAACGAGGTCAGCTGGCGGGGGATCTTCTGGGTCGACGTCGTGATCGCGGCGATCATCGTCGCCGTCGCGCTGCGCGGCGTCGCCGAGTCCCGTGACGAGCAGGCCGACCGCCGGATCGACTACAGCGGCGTCCTCCTCCTGGCGGGCGCCGTAATCGCGATCTCCCTCGTGCTGATCGAGGGCGCGAGCTGGAGCAGCGGCTGGGCCTCGATTCCGACGCTCACGTTGCTGGTGGCGTCTGCCGCGCTGTTCGCGGGCTTCGTGCTGAACGAGCGCCACGTCCGGAGCCCCGTCGTCCACTTTGCGGTGCTTCGCCATCGCAACTTCGTCGGCGGGGTCGTCGTCAAGTTCGTCGTCAACTTCGTGCTCGGGGCGCTGTTCTTCCTGCTGCCGATCTACCTGCAGGAGATCCTCCACTACTCGCCGCTTGCGTCGGGCGTCCTGCTGCTTCCGCTCAGCGGCACGTTCCTGATCTCCCTGCCGCTCGGCGGCAGGCTGATGGATCGGGTCGGGCCGCGCCCGCCGATCGTCGGGGGTCTCGCGCTTGCCTCCGTGGGCCTGTTCTTCCTGGCCGACATCTCGCTGCGGACCAGCTACGTGGACCTGTGGCCGGCCATGCTCGTGCTCGGTTTCGGCGTCGGCTTGACGCTGACACCGATGAACGCTGCGGCGATCAACGACGTCCCCATCCGCGAGCACGGCCAGGCGACAGGGATCCTCACGACCGTGATCGGCCTGGGCGGCGTGCTGGGAGTGGCCATCACAGGCACGCTCTTCAAGTCGCTCGAGGATTCGAAGCTCGACCACGTCCTTGCGAAGACCGGCCCGAGCCTTCCCAATGAGATCGAGCGCGAGCTGGAGGGCCTGCTCGCGCACGCGGACAACGCCGAGGCGAGGTTCGACACGTTCACGGAACCGGCGCAGCGCGACATCGTCCGCGCCCTGCGCGAGGCCTTCGTCTACGCGATCTCGAACGCCCTGACGGTTTCCGTCGGCGTCGCGATCCTCGGGGCGATCCTGACTCTGCTGGTTCTGAGGCGCGGCCGCCCGGCGGAAGCACCCGTGGGGACAGCCGCGGCCGAGCCGTCGAGTTGACTCCGCCGAGCTCGCGGAGAGCCGCAGCGAGGGGCGATTCCGCCTTTGCGAGTTGGCGCCCGTGCGTGCCAGGCTGAAGCCTGGCACGCGATGGATGGGATCCCCTTCGCCGAACGCGCGCTCAGGGGCTAAGGCTGGCGAGTGCTACTTGCCCAAGCTCGGGTTCCTGACCCGCGGACCGAAGACGATGTTGCCCATCATCGCGTGGTCCTCGTGGAACAGGATGTGGCAGTGGAAGACGGCCTCGCCCTGGAACTTGCGGTAGCGCTGCCGGATCAGCACCGTCCCCGGCTTGCCGTTGATCTGGCGCAGGATCTTGACCGTGTCCTGGAAGCCGTGGATCGAGACCTTGTGCCCGTTCACCTTCTCGACGATGAAGTCGTTCGTGTGGATATGGAAGGGATGGTCCTCGGGCGAGGTGTTGCGTAGCAGCCACTCCTCAGTCGTCCCGAGGTTCACCTTCTCGTCGACGATGTGCGGGTTGTAGAGCTTCTTGTTGATCTTGAACGCGTTCGCGTCCTTCGGGAACGGGTTCTCGATCGAGAACGTCAGCTGGCGGTGCTTGTAGACCCTGTCGTTCTGGATGTCGTGGATCAGGCCGGCCTGCTGCCTCGAGACGAGGTGCGGGATCTTGAGCGGCTTCACGCCCGGGCCCTGGGAGACGAGAGTCGCGATCTTGAACTCGCCGAACTGGACGTGTCCCTGGTTGAACGCGAGATTCTCGAACTTGTACGTCCCGTGCGCGGGCCCGCGGACGAGGAACTCGAACCGCTTCGCCGGCGGGACGAGCAGACGGCGCGTGCTCCACGTGTGACCGACCGGGTTGCCGTCCTCGCCGATGACGTAGAACTTCAGCCCGCCCATGAAGAGGCGGTACCAGCCCTCGTTCGTGATGTTGGCGATCTCCCAGAGCTGGAGCTCGCCGGGATGGATGGAGAGCGTCGGGTGGTAGTGGCCGTTGATCAGGGTGGTCGACTTCTTGATGTCGGCGTTCGCGATCGAGACGAGGTTGTTGTCGTCGCCGAACTCGGGCGCCTGCAGCGCCATCACGCGGCGCTTGATGTTGTGCAGCCACGGGAAGTGCTTCAAAACGTCGCCGATCACGATCAGGCCCTCGAGACCCGGGTAGACCTGGCCGTCGACGAGCCCGTGCAGGTGGGGGTGGTACCAGTAGAGGCCCTGCTCGTGGCCCTTGGGGATGTGGACGACGATCTCCACCGACTTCTTGGGCGCGACTGTCTTCGAGGTCACGGCGGGCGCGATCGTGCGGAGCACGTTGTCGGCGAGCCCGGCCGGCGAGACGCGGAAGCCGTGGAAGTGCAGGTTCGTGATCTGGTCGAGCTTGTTGATGAAGTGGATCCGGATCGTGTCGCCCGGATTCACCTTCAGCGTCGGGCCTGGGAAGCTGCTGGTGAAGGTCTTCGTTCCGCCCCAGCGCTGGCCGTTGATGATCGCGCTGCCCTCGTGCGGGGCGAACGTGACGCGCAGGACGCCGTTGTGGCTCCGGATGACGGGCGCCTCTCCGTACGCCGTCGGCTGGACGTCGGCGAGCTTGACGCCGCCCGTCTTCGAGCCGGGGTACCCGTTCCTGGGGACGCCGGAGCCATGCTCGTGCGCGGAATCCAGTTGCAGCCCGGGTGCGAGCGCCCGCTGGGGCTTGGGATTCGAGGGCAATGCCTTCGAGGCGGCGATGCCGACGAGCGCGGCGAGAGCGACCAGCAGGACGAGGGCAAGCGGAGCGAAGAGAGGGCTGCGACGCACGTGTAACTCCTTTGCTCGGGAGGGGGTAGCGCAATTTCACCATTTTTCGGTGTGAAAAACTAGGGGCATCGATGACGGCCCGACGGTTTCTCTTGCTGGTGGTCTCGCTACTCCTCGTCTCGGGCTGCGGCGGGGGAGGCGGCGAGCGCTCGGTCTCGAGCACCTACGAGTACGAGGGAATCCCGACCGGCTACGACTTCCCGACGCAGGAGGACGTGCTGCTCGGCTACGTCGACAGCAACAACATTCGGGCGATCCGCCGGCATGCCTGGAACATCTGGGCCGGCCTGAACGCTCCGTCGCACTTCAGCTGGCACGGACAGGTGCTGCCGGTCTGGGAGACCTGGTACTCGGCCTCGGAGGTGTTCGTCGACGGGCCGAACGCCGCGACCGACCACAACTTCCACCATCCGTTCGAGGTGCCGAGGCAGTCGAAGCACCTGTCGAAGGTCTTCGGCCAGAAGTCGACCGCTGTGCTCTCGTTCGTCAAGTACGACCGCCCCGCGGCGCAGTTCATCTGGGACCAGAACTACTACCTCCGGCGCACGCTCCAGGATCTCGGCCGCCGGTTCGACAAGGAGGCCGCGCCGGTCGACCAGCGGACGATCGAGCCGTTCCCGCACCGGGCGGTCGCGCTCAAGGTCGTCTTCTGGCTGATCAAGAAGGGGAAACTGACCGCGCTTCCCGTCTGGGACCCGCACTATCCGCCGCCGCCGGGGGGTCAGACTCCGACCCACCTGACCTGGCGCAAGTGCGTCGCCGTCGACGCGGCCGGGCGCTACGCGGCGGGGACGATGAAGACGGTCGTCTGCAACGGGCACCGCGTGAGCGCGCCGGTCGTCCACCTCGACCGCTTCTACCGGTACCGCCTCGCCGACCGCACCGACGTCATCGACGCGCGCGACTTCCTGCTCGAGTTCTCCCAGCCGAAGGAGGAGGAGCAGTTCGTCGCCAACCCGAGCCAGCGGCACCCGCAGATCGGCGACTACGCCGCGCTGATGGCTATGCACGTCACGACCAAGGAGACGGACAACTGGACGTGGCAGACCTTCTGGTGGTCTCCGACGCCGGACGCCGGGCCGGACGGCGCCGACCGGACTCCGAACGTCAAGGGCGAGTTCCGCAACTACGAGATGTGCACGGCGTACAGCATGGTCACCCCGCGAAGGCCCGGCGGGGGGCCGGCGGTCTGCTTCAACCCGTTCCTCGAGACTGACCTCGGCCCGACCTCGCCGTTCGAGCTCGACGGCAAGACTTTTCCCGCCGACCCGCTCGCGGGGACGAGGTCGAACTGCCAGAACTGCCACGC
>DASWEE010000019.1:0-3069 GCA_036394915.1 Gaiellaceae bacterium
CCGGTGCCAGCTGAGCGCGAGCGCGCCGTTCGTCATCGAGCCCCCGGAGACGCTCGAGACCCGGTCGAGCTTCGGCAGATAGCCGGCCTCGTTCAGCCGCCAGAGCGCACCGAGGTGGAAGAGCATCGCCCGGTAGCCCCCGCCCGAGAGGCAGAGCGCGATCCCCGGCTCGGCCCGATCCGCGTCGCCCGGGATGCCGAGAACCGGCTCCTCGGCAGCACTACTCATGCCGAACCGCTCGACCCCGACGGCTGAACGCTCACCGGCTTCATCCCTGCACCTTCCGGACGGAAACGCTGTACGTGCCGGTCCCCGTCGGGAGGAAGTGCCGCACCCGCACCTCGTAGGCGCCCGGCTCGAGCGCTGCCTCGATCTTCGCGTTCGCGCCCTTGCCGCTGTCGTCGTCCTGCCCGACGAGCAGCGTCGGGTCGTCGGGGCCGAGCAGCGCCATCACCACGTCGGTGGGTCCTTCCGTCTCGACCACGTGCTTGCCGCCCGAGGCGACCTCGAACCGGAACTGGTCCTCGACGCCGTGCTGGCCGATCGACGCCTGTACTGCCGGCCCGTCCACCTCGAGCTCCTGCACGGCGGGCTCGTCCCTCGGGTAGATCGTCCCGATGAACGACTTGTCCATGTCGGACAGCGTCGTGTTGAAGCCGACCTCGAAGTCGCCGATCGTGAACTCGTTCGGGATCGGGTAGAGCATGATCGACTTCGGGTCGAAGGCCGAGTACTGCGTGATGTCCTTCGAGTAGCGGGCGAACAGGTTCTGGTCGACCTGATCCTTCGTCCAGTTGTTCGGCGGCCCCATGTAGTAGGCGTAGACCGCGTCCTTGTCCCAGGGGATGGTCGTGACCGGGTTCTGATGCTCGTGGATGCAGAAGAGCGCGTGGCCGAACTCGTGCACGACGACGCGCTCGTACTCCTCGTCCGGCGTGTCCTCCTCGAGCCAGCCGAAGTTCATCGTCGGCTCCGCCTTGTCGATCGCGAGCGCGGTCGTGCCGATGTACGACCAGGAGCCCTCCTGTGCGAACGAGATCCGGATCTCGGCATCGGCGTCGGTGCCGAACTCGACCGTGATGTTGGCGAAGTCGGCCCAGCGCCTGGCGTGGTCCTCGACGCGCTGCTGGACGGAGGACGTGCCGTCGAGGAAGCGGGCGCGCAGGTGCTTGCCGTTCTGCCACTTCTTGCCGGTGACGCCCGCGAGCTCTTCGCGGGTGGGCGGCGCGACGCCCATTCCCGGGTGGACGGTGACCATCGGGACGTTGGCCGGGTTCTCCTTGACCGAGAGCTCGGCCGCGTCGATCAGCTTCTCAGGGGGCGGCGTCCTGTCGATACAGGCGTGCGGGGGCATGATTGTCTCCTTCGTCGGCTTGGTATACTTTTTGTATGACACAGCAGGTCCCAGTCCGTCTTACAGCCGAAGACGTGGCGGCGCTCGACCGGGCGGTTGCTGCTGGACGATTTTCGAGTCGAAGCGAAGCCCTTCGCGCGGGCCTGGAGCGCCTGTTGCGCGAGGAGCGGGAACGGGAGATCGAGGAGTCGTACCGGCTTGGATACGGCAAGTACCCACAGGAGGAGTGGGTCGGGGAGCTCGGGCTTGCCGCGCTCGAGGCCTTCTTCGCCGCTGAACAGGATGACGAGCCGCTGTGAACCGCGGAGCGATCTACGACGCGCAGGCGGGCGCGCGGCGAGGTCCTGTGGTCGTGCTCACGCGCGAAAGCGCGGTCCCCTTGCTCGCCAACGTGACGGTCGCGGCGATCACGACCCGGATTCGCGGCCTGATGACCGAAGTCCCGGTCGACGAGCGGCACGGCCCCGACCGCGAGAGCGTCGTGAACTGCGACAACCTGTTCACGATCCCCAAGTCGGCGCTCGAGCGGCGGAGAGGTGAGCTCGACCCGGAAGCAACCGCACGTCTGCGCACGGCGCTCATGATCGCGCTCCAGCTGGAGGACTGAGTCAGCCATCGAGCTCGATGTCGAGATGCCCGGCGTCCGGGATCTGGTCGAGGGTCGAGTGCAGCTCGGCGCGGCCGCCGAGCGTGGTCAGCGTGGTCGTGTCGGGGACGCCGTTGTAGGTGCCGGGACACGTCGAGACGACCGCGTAGCGCTTGCGGTTGTCGGGCGGCGTGGGGGGCAGGATCTTGTCCAGGATCGTGCCCTGCGGCGTCCCGTTCCAGCTGCCGTGGTGGGCGATCTTGAGCACGTGGACGGGCTCGAGCACGCCCTGCTCGTCCATCATCTTCCAGCTCTCCTGCTCGGCGTCGCCCGGGAAGAGCAGCTTCCAGCCCCGCCACTCGAGCGAGAAGACGATGCTCGTGTTGTTGGCGGCCTTGTCGATCGCGAGCAGGTTGTCGTGCAGGCCGGTGCGGCGGCTGTCGACGAGGTTATAGAAGGCGCCGGCGTCCACCCCCGAGGGCGGCAGCGGGTTGACGACGGTCGGCTCGGCTCCCGCGGCGCCGCCGTCGACGCCGAGCGCGAGCGGCTGGAAGGAGCGGTAGTACGACGACGTGTCCTCCTCCGGGCCCCAGATCGCGAGCTTTGCCTCGGTGAACGGGTGCGTGCCCTCGGTGGGCGCGCCCCGGAAGACGTAGGCCGTGTTGTCTCCGAGTCCGCGCAGGTACTGGACGCAGTCGGCGGTCGAGCGCGGGTTGTTGTTCAGCATCAGGCCCTCGAGCGTCCTGTCGGGGGAGGCCTGCAGGTACTCGGCGATCTGCTCGTAGGCCGCGACCGCCTCGAGCTTCTTCTTCTTCGCGTTCGGGTGGGTGTCGTAGTAGTCGGGGGCGGCCGAGGCGGTGATCCAGGCGAAGTCGACGTCCAGCTCGAGAGCGGCTTTCTCCTTGGCGAACGGGAGCCCCTGGATGTGGTCCATGTGCTCGTGCGTCATCACGTACAGGTCGAGCGGCTTGCCGCCGAGCTCGGCCTCGATGTCCTCGACAACCGGCTTGAAGACCGCGTCCAGGCCGCCCTCGCCGGCTAGCACGTTGCCGACGTCGATCAGGATGTGGCGCGTCGTACCGTTGTCGGGGACGGTGACGAGCACGGCGTCGCCGAAGCGGACGTTGTA
>DASWEE010000020.1:0-7002 GCA_036394915.1 Gaiellaceae bacterium
CGAGTCGCTCGGACTCGTCCTCGTGGTACGTGCCGAACGCACCGCCACAGAGCGCCCAGGACAGCTCCCCGATCGCGCCCGCCTCGATCAGCTCGCGAGTGCGAGTTACGTGCGGCCGGAGGATCTCGCCCGGAGAGGCGACGATGCACAGGTCGCGCGCCTCGGCGAGCGCTATGAGCTCGTCCGCCTCGCGGACGGTGGTCGTCATCGTCTTGTTCGCATGCACGTGTTTGCCCGCCTCGAGTGCGGCGCGGCACTGCTGATAGTGGAAGCCGATAGGCGAGGCGACGGTGACGGCATCGAGTTCCGCCTCGGCGAGCATCTGGTCGACGCTCGCGAAGACGTGCCGGACGTGGTAGCGGTGCGCCGCCGCTTTGGCTCGTTCGAGCGCGGGATCACACAGCGCCTCGACTCTGACCCGGTCCTCGACGTCGTCCTGGGACAGGTGGGGCAGGATGCCGCGCAGGGTCACTGCGCCGACGCCGACCACCCCGATCCGGAGCGGGTCACCCGGCATCGATAACTACTCTACGACTCGCAAGATGATCGACGACTGTGCCAGGCGCAGCCTCGAGGAGCAAGGCTATGTCGTCGCGCGCAGTCTCTTCGACGCCGATGAGACCGCCTTCTTGCGTGATCACTTCATGGAGGTTCGGGAGGCGGGCGCGTATCCGGGCGACGTCGTCGGCGTCGAGCCGAGCTCGGACGATCCGCTGAAGAAGTACCCGCGGATGATTCACATGCACCGTTGGGACGGGGTGGCGCTCGACTGGCTGATCGAGCCCCGGCTGGCGCGATCGCTGACGAATCTCCTCGGCGGCGTGGAGCCGCTCGCCGTGCAGACGATGCTCTACTTCAAGCCGCCGGGTGCCCGAGGCCAGGCCGTCCACCAGGATCAGTACTACCTGCGTGCCGAGCCCGGCACGTGCATCGCCGCCTGGATGGCGCTCGATTCCTGCGACGAGGAGAACGGCTGCCTCGAGGTCGTTCCCGGCAGCCACGAGTGGCCGATTCTCTGCACGATCGGCACCGACACGAGCCAGAGCTTCACGGACGTCACCGTGCCGCTTCCCGACGACGCTGAGCTCGTCCCCGCGCTTATGGAGCCGGGCGACGTGCTCTTCTTCAACGGCTCGCTCGTCCACGGCAGCAAGCCGAACAGAAGCGATCGCTTTCGCCGCGCCCTGATCGGCCACTACATCCAGGGCGACGCCCGCGAAGTGGCGTACTGGTATCACCCCGTGCTTCGAATGGACGGCAGCGAGGTCGAGCTGAAGAAGGGCCCCGGCGGCGGCCCGTGCGGCGAGTGGGTCGAGCGCGACGGCCGGCCGGCGATCGAGCTGACCGGTGTCGCCGTCGATCCGCGCACGACCGAGTAGTTCCCGGCGTGCACGTCGTCACCTTGAGCTTCGACGATGGCTTCGAGCGCTCGTCGATCCGGACGGCCGAGATCTTCGAGCGCCACGGGCTGGTCGCCGAGCTGAACGTCCTCGCGGCCGGCCATCGGGGCGAGCCTGACGAGAAGTGGCACAACAGGTGGCCCAAGGGCGACTTCGGCCTCTGGAACGAGCTCAAGGCGCGCGGCCACCACGTGATGCCACACGGGTACGGCCACGTGAACAAGGCGGAGGTCCCGCTCGCCGAGACCAAGCGGCTGATCGAGGCCTGCCTCGACGTGTTTCGTGCCGAGCTCGCAGGGTTCGAGGCGTCGGAGGCAAGCTTTGCGTTTCCGTACAACCAGTCGAGTCCCGAGATCGAGGCCTGGCTGGGCGGTCGCGTTCGCGCCTTCCGAACGGGCGGCGAGCCCGTGATGCCGCTTCCTCAGCCCGGCCAGCAACGGGTGACGTGCGCCGCCTTCGGCCCCGAGCGCTGTGACGATGACCTTTCCGGGACGATCGAGTCCTTTCTCGCAGGCGAGTCCGGCTGGCTCTGTTACAACCTCCATGGGCTCGACGACGAAGGCTGGGGACCGATCGGGAGCGATACGCTCGACCGCTTGCTGGGACATCTTGCCGCGCACGACGTCCGCGTGCTCCCGATTACGGCCGCGCTCGACCTGGCGTGAGGCTGCGCGGAAAAACTGCGCTCGTCACCGGGACCTCGCGCGGAATCGGGCCCGCGATCGCGAGAGCCCTGGCCGCAGAAGGGGCGCGGGTCCTCTGCCATGCCCGCAGCCACGCCGATGCACAGGCGCTCGCGGACGAGCTCGGCGGCGTGGCGATCGCCGGCGATCTGGCGGCCGAGGAGGGCATCGCCGCCGTGGCAGAGCAGTCGCTGGCCGCAGCGCCCGTGCTGCACGTCCTCGTGCACAACGCTGCGATCAATCCCCGTCCGCACGAGCCGTTCGACGAAGTCGAGCCGGACATCTTCCGCGAGGTCGTGCGTGTGAACGTCGAGGCTCCGCTCTTCCTCACGCGGGCGCTGCTCGGACCGCTCCGAGCCGCGAAGGGCGCACGGGTCGTTCTCCTCTCCTCGCAGGCGGGGCAGTTCGCGGGAGGGATGCCCGCCGACGGTTTGAGCTACCGCGTCTCGAAGGCGGCGCTGAACGCCGTCAGCGCCGTCGCCGCCTCGGCGCTGCGAAGCGACGGGATCCTCGTCAACGCGATGCATCCCGGGTGGGTCCGGACCGACATGGGAGGGCCCGAAGCGCCTCTCTCTCCCGAGGAGGGAGCCGACACCGCCGTCTATCTCGCCACGCTCCCCGACGACGGTCCTTCCGGGTGCTTCTTCTACGAGCGTCGCGAGATCGACTGGTAGACGACGATGCCGGTGGTGCGGACGAGCCGAGAGATCAGCACTGCCTGCGTGGTCAATCCGGGCTGCACGCTCGGGGAGGGGCCGCTCTGGGATCCCGACTCGCAGCGCCTCTACTGGGTGGACATCCTCGACAACCGCATCTACCGCCATGACCCCGCGGACGGGAGCACACACTCCTGGGCCACGCCGGAGCACGTTGGGTTCGTCGTCGTGAGGCCCGACGGAGCGCTTGTCGCCGGCTTCAAGTCAGGGCTTCATCATGTGACGCTCAACGACGACGGGACCGTGACATCGTCGCGGATCGACCGGGTCGACGGCAACCGGGACGACGTCCGCTTCAACGATGCGACCGCCGACGCCGAGGGACGGATCTGGGCCTGCACGCTCGGCGGAACGCCCGAGGAACCGCTCGGAACCTACTACTGCTACGACCGCGATCTGAGCCGCCGCACCGTCGACGAGGGCTATCTCGTCGCAAACGGGCCCGCGCTCAGCCCGGACCGCAGCCTGCTCTACACGGTCGAGACGAGCGGTCATCCCGGCAGGCGGAAAGGGGTCTACGTGTCGCGGATCACGCCGGCTGGCGGGCTTGGAGAGCAGAGGCTGTTGATCGCCTGGGACGCCTACGATTCCGCCCCTGACGGCGTCGTCACCGACGGCGACGGAAACCTCTGGCTCGGCGAGTTCCGCGGCAACGTCCTCCGCTGTTTCAGCTCCGAGGGTGCGCACATCGTGTCAGTGCCGCTGCCGGCCTGGAACGTCACCAAAGCGGCCTTCGGCGGCAAACACTTGGATCTCCTCTACGTGACCAGCGCTCGGGTCGAGGTGGACGACGAGACGCTCGCCCGCTACCCGGACACGGGCGGCGTGATCATGGTGGAGGGAACCGGCGTAAGGTCCTTCGTCAGATGAAGATCAGGTCGGTTGAGCCGCTCGTCGTCGACGTCGGGTCGCGGAACTGGCTCTTCGTCGTCGTCGAGACGGACGAAGGTGTGAGCGGTGTCGGCGAGGGAAGCCTCCCGGCCCATCCGCGTGCAGTCGCCGCGGCCGTGGAGGAGTACCGGGAGTACGTCGTCGGCGAGGACCCCGCGCGGATCCAGCATCTTTGGCAGCTGATGTACCGGCAGCCGTTCTTCCGCGGCGGCGCCGTCCCGCTCTCGGCGATGAGCGCCATCGAGCAGGCGCTGTGGGACATCAAGGGGAAGGTTGCAGGTCTGCCGGTCTACGAGCTGCTCGGCGGCCGCTGCCACGACCGGCTCAAGCTGTACGCGAACGGCCCGGCCGGGGAGACCCTCGAGGAGCTCACCGAGGATGCCCAGGCGCTCGTCGAGAGCGGATTCAAGGCGCTGAAGACCGGCGTCACGACGCCGGTGCTGCCGGTCCAGGGCGACGGCATCTTCCGCCGCGCAGCCGCGAGCGTCGAGGCGCTGCGGCACGCCGTCGGAGAGGACGTCGAGATCGCCTGGGACGCGCACGGCCGGTTCACGCCTGCGATGTCGATCAAGCTCGCTCGGGCTCTCGAGCCCTACAACATCTGGTTCCTCGAGGAGCCGGCGCTACCGGAGAACGCGAAAGGGCTGGCGCAGGTCGCGCGGGCAACGTCCATTCCGGTGGCGACGGGCGAGCGCCTGTTCACGAAATGGGCCTTCCGCGAAGTCCTCGAGCTCGGCGGCGCCGCCCTTCTGCAGCCGGACCTCTCCCATTGCGGCGGAGTTCTCGAAGCGCGGGCGATCGCGTCGATGGCCGAGGTCTACTTCTGCGGCTTCGCGCCGCACAACCCGCTCGGCCCGGTCAACACCATCGTCTCGGCTCATGTCGCGATGGCCTCTCCGAACTTCGTCGCGCTCGAGATCTGCCTCTATGCGCCGGACTGGACGCGCGAGCTCCTGACGGAGCCGCTCGTGTTCTCGGACGGCTATCTCGAGCTCTCGGACAAGCCCGGCTGGGGCGTCGAGCTCGACGTCGAGCTCTGCCGCGGCCACCCGTACAAGCCGTCCAAGTTGCCGATCCTCCAGCATCCGAGCGGCGCGATCGCCGACTGGTAGCACATGGCCGCGAAGCTGCGGATCGGGTTCGTCGGTGCCGGCTTCATGGGCCAGCTCGCGCACATCCGGAGCTACGCGTTGCTCCGCGACGAGTGCGAGCTCGTCGGGCTCGCCGAGCCGCGGGAGCGCACGGCCGAGCTGGTCGCGGCGCGCTACGGGATCGGACGCGTCTACCGCGATCACCGCGAGCTGCTCGAGTCCGAGCAGCTCGACGGGATCGTCGCCGCGCAGAGGTTCACGTATCACGCAGCGCTGCTCCCCGAGCTCTATCCGCACGTGCGTCATCTCTTCACCGAGAAGCCGCTCGCGCTCGGGGCGGCGTCGGGCGACCGGCTCGCGCGCCTCGCGGGCGAAAGCGGCTGCGTCCACATGCTCGGCTACCAGCGTCGCTCCGATCCGGCGACTGTCGAAGCGAAGCGAACGGTCGACGACTGGAAGGCGAGCGGCGACATGGGAGGCCTCCGTTATCTGCGCATCTGCTACTCGGACGGCGACTGGACCGGGAATGCGCACGCCGGGTTGATCGACGCAGGCGAGGAACCGCCGCCGTTCCCCGCCGAGGAGCCTCCCCCCGAGCTCGCGGCCGACGAGGAGGCGCTCTGGGCCCTCTCGACCGGCGTTGACGAGCTCGTCCACCCGCTCAACCTGCTCCGACACTTCCTCGGCGAGCGCTACCGGCTCGTCTTCGCCCACGTCTCGGGACGGCTCTACGCGTTCGAGAGCGAGTCGGGCGTCCCGATCACGATCGAGGTGACGCCGTACCGGCTGAGCGTCGGGTTCGACGAGGAGGTCCTCGTCGCGTTCGAGCGCGGGTACGTGCGGCTGTGCCCTGCGCCGTCGCTGGCGATCAATCGCGCGGGGCGGCTCGAGGTCTACCGCGACTCCGGAGGCGGTGTGCTGCCGGAGCGTGTTGCGCCGGAACTTCCGTGGGTCGATCCGCAGCAGGCGCAGGCGGCGAACTTCCTGCGCGTCTGCCGCGGGGAGATCCCACCGCCGACGGACGCCGCCGAGGCCGCCGAGGATCTGCACCTCGTCGCGGATATCGTCCGTGCGCGTGTCGAGCTTCCGGGTGGGCGTGAAGCTCTCCGCGCCGACCGCGAGGAGCGCACGCGTGCCTGGGAAGAGCGGCTGCGCGCGCTGGAGGGGAAGACAGGATCAGGCGGGTAACTCGAGCAGGGCGACGCCGTACCGCTCAAGGACGAGCGATCCGGTCTCGAGCGCGCCGTCGAGGTGGCTCGCGAGCTCGACCGGGATCGAGATCGTGCGCGCCTCGCCGGCGTAATTCAGCAGGAACAGCAACTCCTCGCCGGATTCCGACCGGCGTAGCCGCACCACCTCCACATCCACAGGAGCGGCGAAGAGGTCGAGCTCGGCTTCGCGCACGAGCCACGCGTACAGATCGGTAAGCGTCTCCTCGGTCGCGACGCCGCCGATGTAGACGACCCGGCCCGCGCCGACCGCGTTGACGGCGATCGCGGCCGAGCCGGCGAAGTCATGGTCTCGATAACGATAGACCGGGCGCGCGCCTTTCAGCGCGAGCTCTTCGAACCAGCCGCCGAACGCTGCGTCGGCGCCGCCGTCGACGTGCTCGAGCTGGACCGCGCGGCCGTCGAGGAAGCTGGCGATGTCGGACACTTCGAGCCCCGCCAGCTCGTCGAGCCAGGCCGGCAACGGACGCTCCGGCACCGCGTTCGTGCGGTCCTTGAACGCCGATCTCGGCCCGAGGACGAGCAGGCCGCCACCCTCGACATAGGAGCGCAGGCCCGCCGCGACGGCCTCGTCGATCACATAAAGGCTCGGTGCGACCACGAGCCGGTACGAGGAGAGGTCGGAGGTCGGCGCGAGCAGGTCGACGCCCACTCCCTGTCGCTTCAGCGCGCCGTAGTGAGCACGAAGCGCGTCGACATGCGCGAGCGCCGGGTTCGTCGGCTGGATCTCGAGCGCGAAGCGCGCGTCGTAGTCGTAGACGACGGCCGCCTGCGCGGCGGGCTCGGTCCCGGCGAGCAGACCATCGATCCGCTCGAGCTCCCGTGCGAGCTCACCGAGTTCCTGCAAGCGTCGGTTCGGCCGGCCGTCGTGGTCGAGCACGCCGTACCAGTGCTGCTCGGTCCCGAAGCGGGCGGACCGCCAGCGGAAGTAGCAGACCACCTCAGCTCCGTGCGCGAGCATCTGGTACGAGTGCAGGCGCATCTGCCCGCGC
>DASWEE010000021.1:0-2345 GCA_036394915.1 Gaiellaceae bacterium
CTGCCTTCCTGTCGACATGCACGGTGCAATCGACGGTACGGCCGCCGGTCCCGGGAAGAAATCCCGGAAACCCCCTGCCTTTGCGCTAACGCGTCGGGGCTGGCAGGCGGTGGGCCAGCTCCGCGCGCGAGCGCACGCCCAACTTCTCGTAGATCCGCGTGAGGTGGCCTTCGACGGTGCGGGCGGTGATGAAGAGCTGCGAGGCGACCTGCTTGTTTGAGCGGCCTTGGGCGACGAGCTCGGCGATTCGCCGCTCCGTCTCGGTCAGCCCACCCGCTGCCACGCGGCCACCGATGCGGGCGCGCTCTGCCTGCGCCCGGTTCGCCCATAGCGGAGCGGGAAGCTCGTCGAAAATCGTGATCGCCGCGTCGAGTGCCTCGCGCGCGGCGCGTTTCTCTTTGCGGCGGCGGTGCACGGTGCCGAGCGCGAGCAGCGTCCGGCCGCGCTCGAGCGGATTCGGCAGTCGCTCGTGCTCCGCCATTGCTTGCTCGAGGTGCGAAAGCGCTGCGTCGAGGTCGCCGCGAGCTGCGGCGAGGAGGCCACGGCAGCGAGCCGCCGTTGCCAAGGCCCACGGGCTGTCGAATTCCCTGCCGGCTTGCTCGAGCTGAGCGTTGAGCCGCTCGGCCGCGTCCAGCTTCCCCGTCGCCACGAGCGCCTCGATTGCGTTCGGGAGTATCGGGTAGGCCGTCGGCTCCCGGTGGCCGCGTGAGGCAAGCAGGTCCCAGAGCGGACTCAGCAGCCGCGCGGCCTCCGCAGCATTGCCGAGCGACAGCTCCAGGAACCCCAGTGCGGTTGTGTTCTGGATCCGGAACGTCTCGTCGCCGACCGCCTCCGACAAGGCGATTCCGCGCTCGGCATCGGCGCGGGCGTCACCGATCCGGCCAAGGGAGGCATAGATGAGCGCTCGCACAAACAGCGCGGCACTCGTTTCCTGCTCAAGGCCGCTCTGCTCCACCAGCTCCAGCCCCTCCTCGGCCCGCTCGAGCGCCGCGCCCCATCGGCCCGCACGCCACTCGAGCTCGGCAAGGTGGAACAGGCAATGGGCGCGCGCACCCTCGTCGCCACGCTCGCCGGCACGCGCGAGCTGCCGCTCAAGCGCAGCGCGGGATTCGTCGACGCGATCGGCGTACATCAGGCGGAGCCCCCGCACAAACGCAGGGCTCTTGAACGCTACTGGCGGCTCGTCGAGTTTACGCTCGAGCGCGAGCCCCCGCTCGAGAAGGCCTACTGTCGCTCCGCCGCATAGCGTCTCCCAAAGGGCGACCCACGCGATCGTCTCCACGAGCAGCTGTGGGTCTCCAGCCTGTTCCGCCTGCGCGAGCGCTTCGCGCATGTGTCGCACCGCGCCGCGGACTTCACCCCGATTGAACTCAATGATGCTCGTCAGCGCGTAGGCGCGCGAAAGACGCGGCGGATCGCCTTGCGCCTCTCGAACTGCCTCCTCGCAAAGCGCAAGAGCCGCGGTGAAGTCGTCTTCTCGTGTCTCCGCTAGATCGAGCAGGACATCGCAGCGCTCGCCGCCCTCAGGCGTCTCAGGGAGCAGTGCCTCGAGTAGCCCGCGGGCGCGCCCGGCATCCCCAGCAGCAAAGTGTCGTCGAGCGGCCTCGAGGCCGCGCCTGCCGGCATCGTGCGCGTTTGCAGGAGGCGTGAGACGGGCGGCGACCTCGAGTAGCTGGGCCGCAGACGCCGGCGCACCTCGTCCCGCCGCGTGCGCGGCGGCGTCCTCAAGCTCGGCTGCGACCGCTGCCGAAGGTTTGGTCGCGGCGAGTGCGAGGTGGTGCGCGCGCTCTTCCGGGTCGGCCACGACCTGTGCGAGCCGCGCGTGCAGCCTCCGTCGGCCGGCTGGCGGCATCGCCGCGTAGGCGGCAGCGGCGAGCAGGGGATGCGTAAACCGGACGCGGCCGCCCTCGATCTCGACGACGCCGGCTCGTGCCGCGGTATCCAGCTCGTCCTCGGCCCCAATAGTCGACACCGTGGGCGCCGCGAGCGCAGCCGCCGCCGCCAGCGCCGCGCGGACGTCGGGCGCGAGACTTGCGATCCGATCGCGCACGACGTCGGTCAGCGTGGCGGGAACTGGAAGTGGCACCCCTGCCTGCGGCTCGATCTCGCGCTCCCGCAGTACCCGCCCGAGCTCGAGCGCGTAGAACGGGTTCCCTCCCGCGGTCTCGTGAACCCGACTGAGGAGCGGACGTGGGAGCGAGACGCCGGCCCTCGTGCGCAAAAGACGGTGGAGCGCGCCGATTGAGATTGGACCGACTGCTAGACGGTGCACGTCTTCCGGCGACACTCGATCGAGACCGAGTTGAGCGCGTGACTGATCCGTCATGCGCCGAGTGAGAAGGAAC
>DASWEE010000022.1:0-2476 GCA_036394915.1 Gaiellaceae bacterium
GGGGCCGGCCACGTGGCGAACCTCGACAACCCGGAGGCGTTTACCGCCCTCCTCCGGGATTTTCTCGACGGCTAGACTCGCCGCCGTGCTGAGCGGGAAGCGGATCTTCATCACCGGCGGGGCCGGCTTCATCGGGACGACGCTCGCACGACACCTGATCGACGGCAACGAGATTGTCGCCTTCGACAACCTCCACCGGGACACGCTCACCGGGTCCGAGCTCGCCTCACACCCCAACCTCACGTTCGTCCAGGCCGATCTGCTCGACGCCGTTGCCGTCGTGGAGGCGGCGCGCGGTGCGACCCACATCGTGCACTGCGGCGGGATCGCGGGCGTCGACACGGTTCGCGAGAGCCCCGTCCGGACGATGCGCGTGAACCTGATCGGCACGTACAACGTCCTCGAGGCGGCCCTCGTGACCGAGGGCGTCGAGCGGTTCGTGGACTTCTCGACGAGCGAGGTCTTCGGGACCTACGCGTTCCGGGTCGCCGAGACCAGCGTTACTACCACTGGCTCGGTCGGCGAGGCGCGCTGGACGTACGCCGTCTCCAAGCTCGCGGGCGAGCACATGGCCCACGCCTACCACGAGGAGCTCGGGCTCCCCACCGTCTCCGTCCGGCCGTTCAACGTCTACGGGCCGGGACAGGTCGGCGGCGGAGCGATCCGGGCGTTCATCGAGCGGGCGCTCGCGGGCGAGGATCTCGTCATCCACGGCGACGGCTCGCAGATCCGCGCCTGGTGCTACGTGGACGACATGGTGGACGCCGTCTCGCTCTGCCTCGAGCGTCCCGAGGCGGTCGGCCAGAGCTTCAACATCGGCAATCCGCGCTCAGCGGTGACGATCTACGACCTCGCCACGCGGATCAAGCGGCTGACGGGCTGCCCAGGGGAGATCGTGTTCCAGCCGCTCCACTACGTGGACGTCGAGCTGCGGATCCCGAACGTGGACAAGGCCCGGGAGGTGCTCGGCTTCGAAGCGAGCGTCGAGCTGGACGAGGGGCTCGAGCGGACGATTGCCTGGTTCCGGGAGCGCGTTCCGGCTTGAGACGACTCGCCTCGATCGCGGCGCTCGTCGCCCTCACGCTCGTCCCGGCGGCCGCGTCCGCGCCGTCGGATTACCCCGACGTCACGCAGTTCGTCCCGATCGCGGCCGGCGCCTACGAGGTCGCGAACCGCCCCACCGATCTGTTCATCAAGTACATCGTCATCCACGACACCGAGGGCAACTATCCGACGACCTTCTCGATCTTCACCAGCCCGACGGCCTGCTGCTCGGTTCACTACCTCGTCGACGGCCAGGCCGGCGCTTCGTATCCAGCGGTCAGCCAGTTCGTCCACGACAGGGACATCGCCTACCACGCCGGCAACTTCTGGTTCAACCAGCATTCGATCGGGATCGAGCACGACGGGTTCGCGGATGGGCCGGTCGGCTTCTACACGCCGCAGATGTACAAGCGCTCGGCCACGCTCGCCGGCTGGATCGCGGCGCAGTACGGCATCCCGATCGACCGCGCTCACATCGTGTCCCACGCGAACCTGCCCGGCCCCAACCAGTCGTTCACCAGCGGGATGCACTGGGACCCCGGGCCGTTTTGGGACTGGCCGTACTACATGAAGCTCGTCCGCCTTGCCTACAAGGGCTGGACGAAGAAGAGCTTCCCCACGCCCGAGGTGCCGAGGCGCTATCGCAAGACCCGCCCGTCGATCCGCACCATCAGCGTCGGTAAGGAGTTCGCCGCCGCGTCCGACGTGACCGACTGGTCGAGCAGCCGCCATGTCGAGTTCGCGAACGTCTACGCGGAGCCGCCCGACGAGCTGCTGCTCGGGGCCTCCGACCCCACGACCTGGACGAGCCCCACCGTCTACAACGTGCGCGACTGGATCTGCGACAACCTTCCGAACGTCACCTCTGCGAACGGGATGGATCAGCTCTCGGACCAACGGGCGAAGGCCGACTGGGGCGAAGCCTTCGTCAAGATCGGAAAGAGCAGAAGGATCGGCGGCGTGCTCTACGACCGGATCTGGTTCAACGGCGTCCGGGGCTGGGTCAAGCGCAGGGAGACCTCGAACGGCTGGGGCGTGATCGCCACCTTCAAGACCGGCGTCACGATGTACGGCAAGCCGATCCTCGCGGCGTCCAACGAGATCTGTCCGGATATGCCCTTCGAGCTGTCACAGGGGCGCGCCGGCCAGTCGTACGTCGCTCAGACGACGGCGACGGACCCCGCCAGCAACACGCTCTTCTACGGGATCTTCTACAACCACCGCCTCGCCTGGGTGCCGGCGAGCGAAGTCACGATCAGGTGATCCGCCTCGCGTGGCCCGACGTCGGGGCCGAGGAGGCCGCGGCTGTGGCGGAGGTGCTCGAGAGCGGGATGCTCACGATGGGCGACAAGGTCGTCGAGCTCGAGCAGGAGGTGGCAATCGCGTGCGGCGTCGAGCACGCGGCCGCCGTCTCGTCGGGGACTGCGGCGCT
>DASWEE010000023.1:0-1776 GCA_036394915.1 Gaiellaceae bacterium
GTACCGGATCTCTCCGACCACGTCGTCGTCGACCAGCAGTTCGTAGCGCAGCTCGTCCGGGTTGTCCCGCACGGCGATGTTCTCCGCGCTGCCCGTGTTCATCCTGTGACGTTAGCGGTGCGGGCGAGGCGAGGAGCGCCATGAGCGCGGCTTCAGGAGGTGGCCGACCTGCTCGGAATCGATGCAGATCCGCGCCGAGCGAGGAGTGGGAGCGAGGCGGAGGCTCTAGACCGATTCGGCGTCTTCGCGGCGAAGGACTCCGACTAGACGGCCGTCCGGGGTCGTTATCAAGAGCGTTCGCAGGTTGTTGCGGGCCATCAGCTCGGCCGCGGCGGAGGCTCCGATGCTCGGACCTTTGGTACTCGGGCCGGGCGTCATCGCCTGCTCGGCGGAGACGTCGTCCCTGGAGCGCAGCGCCCTCCGGCCGAGCCGCCCCAGGACGACGCGGTCGTCCGTGACCACGATGCACGTGTCCCAGCCCGCTTCGGCCACGCGCTTCCCGACGTCCTGCAGCCGTTCGTCGAGCCGCGCGGTCGGCACGTCGCAGCGCGCCAGCTCGCCGGCGCTCGGCTCCTCCGCCTTCTTCCCCTCACGCGGGAGGCCGAACGAGCCCCAGTCCTTCTTGCCCGCCACATAGTCGAAGACCTGCTCGAACTCAAGGCTCTCGAGCCGCCACGCGGCTCGCGGGCTGACGTCTCACTGGTAGTCGTTGCAGTAGACGATCACCGGCCGATCCCGATCGAGTTCGCGCGGGCCGCGCTCGTCCAGCTCCTTGATCGGGATGTTGACGGCGCCCCCGATGTGCTCCTCTTCGTAGTCCTCCGCTGGCAGCACCTCGACGAGCTGGGCGCCCTCGTCGAGCAGCCGTCTAACCTCTTCGCGTCCGATACTAGTGGGCATTAACGCACGATCCTAATGTGGAGGCGGAAGGCGGCCACCGCGGACCAGAACGCCTCGTCGAACTGAATGAGCTATGCCGCGGTCGCAACCGTTCCGACGCTTGCTCGCATTCAGCTTCGCGGTGAAGCGAGACATCGGCTGCGAACCGTTCGGCGACGCGCACGACCTCCTCGCCGAGAGTCTTGAGCTGCAGCTCGACCGCTTGATCCTGAACGCGGCCCTCATCGTCGAAGACGCGCGCGGCCGCCGCAACCGGCACGACATACGGCACCGCCCAACCCCGAAGCGCCCGGACCGCGAACTCCATCGTGTTGATCGCTTGCAGCCCCTGCGTCCCCCCGGCGGCGCTGATCAGGCCGATCACCTTGTCGTGGAGGAAGGGTGGGTCGCGGTCGCGCAGGAGGTGCAGCCAGTCGAGCGCGTTCTTCAGCGCACCGGAGATCGTCCCCTGGTACATCGGGCTGCTCCAGAGCAGCCCGTCGGCCGCGTAACATGACTCAATCAGCGTCGCAGCGCCCTCGGTCGGCTCGTCGTTCTCGGGGTTGTACATCGGCAGGTCGAGCCGGCGGATGTCGAGCAGCTGCGTCTCAGCTCCCGCGGTCTCCGCCCCTTCGAGTGCCGTCTGTAAAGCGGCCCGGCTCTTCGACGTACTCGCCAGCGAGCCACCCAGACCGACGATTGTCAGGGTCTTCGCCATTCGCTCACTGTTCGTGGCGCTCCGCCGAGGCCTCGGATGTACCGGATCTCTCCGACCACGTCGTCGTCGACCAGCAGTTCGTAGCGCAGCTCGTCCGGGTTGTCCCGCACGGCGATGTTCTCCGCGCTGCCCGTGTTCATCCTGTGACGTTAGCGGTGCGGGCGAGGCGAGGAGCGCCA